>NZ_JBAFWZ010000001.1:0-376632 GCF_036662795.1 Lysinibacillus sp. 54212 | reverse complement strand
TTCAACAAGTTGCCTAGGCTTTTTTCAAAATGTCCTTTACAAAGGGTACACTTTATTTTTACTAGGCTTTTATTTTGTTTAATATTTCTAATTATACTCATCATCGTCTGGGGTACATTCGGTTCACCCAATGCGCAGTTTGAACTTCAAGGATTTTATCGACTCTTATTAGAATTAGGGATCCTTAGTGTTGCAATCTTTTTAGTGTGGAATATTATTAATCCCGCTATCATAATAATTTTTTCTATCGTATTCATTTTTATCAGTGTGTTCTTAAATTTTTTTGAGGGGAATATTTAAATTGAACATGAAGGATGCGGTAATGTGAACTGTGTTTTACTTTTTAGTTGTAAATTCAAGCCATTTAAGTAGTTATACTAGCCCCAGTTGGTGTTTTGTTGTTTTGAGCCTCGTTTATAGAAGTGATAGAATTAGGATTAATGCATGAGACAAAGCGAAGGAGCGGTGGCTATGGACATCAAGATTAACAATAAAAAAATTAAAGAAATGTGCGGGTCCGTTTCCTTCAAAAGAGGGGAGGCCTATGTTCGAGCGGGGAAGGTAACGATTAGTGAAGATAGCGAACATCAATATAGGGCTTCTGTGAAAGGTGCAGAAGACTTCCAAGTCACAATCGAGAAGGATTCCAAAGGGCGTATTCAGACGTCTTGTAGCTGTCCTACGCTTGAGAATTTTAGCATGAGCTGTCAGCATGTTGCCGCAGTTTTGCTTGCCATAGATGAACGGAAACGACAGGGGATTAGCCATAAGAGTTCATTACCAGAAGTACTTGAAGAGCAACAGCTCTCCCAAGGAATTATGACACTTTTCCAGGACGAACCGATACGAAAAAGCAGGCATCAATCTCATTTTGAGGAAAGAAAAGTACTCGATATTACGTTTACACTGAAGCCATGCATGATTGGGAAGGGGCAATATTTATTTGGAATAAAGCCTTCCATTAATCTCATAGAGCTTTCATCGATTCGTGAGTTTCTCCTACATGTACAATCGGGAACCTGTTGCCTGTTATCGCCTACATTTCACTGGGATCCAAATGAGTATTGCTTCTCAAACGAAGCCCATGAAGTGCTCCAAAGGCTGATAGAAATTGTACGAGATGAAGAGGCTTTTTTAGACGCAATCTATAACGATTCAGTTAGCCGTGATGTATTACTGATACCCCCGTCAGCTTGGAGAGGGCTAATGCCTTTACTTACCAGAACTCTAGCTCTTTTTGTTGAACACGATGGCCATGCTTCAGAAGCATTATCCTTTGTCGATAGGAAGCCACCACTACAATTTTTAGTAGATGAAGTAGACGGGGAATATCGATTGACGATGAAAGGCTTCGAAAGGATGCTGCTTTTTGGTGGGTATCACGCTGTATTATGTGATGGTTTCTTATATCAGTTAAACAGTGATGACTGTAAACGACTAACAGAGCTACAGAGAATGGTTGATGGATCGAATGGAGTGCCCATTCCGCATGACCAACTAGATTTGTTCTTGAATAAAATTGTACCTGGTTTGAGGAAAATAGGCGATGTGACAGTAGCTCAGCGGTTAATAGAGGAACAGAGGAAAACACCACTTGTGGCCAAGCTTTATTTAGATCGCCTTAAAAATAGGCTGCTGGCAGGGCTAGAATTTCATTATGAGCATGTTGTTATTCAGCCATTGGAAAACGCTGAGCATCCTGTAGGTCCGATATTCTTTAGAGATTATCAGAAGGAACAGGAAATCCTCGAGGCGATGGAGGAAAGTGGGTTTACGAAAACGGATGGCGGCTATTTTATGCAAAATGAGGAATTGGAATATAGCTTCTTATATTATACGCTTCCAAAGCTTCAACCACTTACTCAAATTTATGCAACAACGGCAGTTCGAAATCGACTCGTCAAAAAGAATTCCTTTCCTAAAATTGCCGTCAAGCTAAAGAAGGAGCGAACAAATTGGCTCCAATTTAAATTTGAGATGGATGGGATTTCTAATCAACAGGTAAAGGAGATCCTGGAAGCACTTGAGATGAAGATGAAGTATTATCGACTTCCGAACGATTCCTTACTATCACTTGAAACAAAGGAAATGGAAGAAATTCGCCGGTTCTTGCTAGCAGGACCAGTTCAGGATGATGATTATGAATCGACATTGACTATGCCTATACTTGAAAGCTTAAAATTCCTAGAGTTAATAGGAGATAGCGAAGTATTTACACCAGAGGAATCATTTCGTCAGTTTGTCAGTGGCTTAATGCATCCAGAAAGACTTGATTTTGAAGTCCCACCAAGCTTAGAAGGAATCCTCCGAGACTATCAAAAGCAAGGTTTCCAATGGATGAAGGGTTTGGCAAGCTACGGTTTTGGTGGCGTATTAGCTGATGATATGGGACTTGGGAAAACCGTGCAAAGTATAGCGTTTATCGTGTCGGAAATAGCGAACATTCGGGCTAGAAAGCAGCCTGTACTAATCGTGTGCCCGTCCTCCTTAACGTATAACTGGCTGCACGAAATAATGCAATTCGCACCGGAGCTTCAAGGGATCGTGATTGATGGGGATGTAGCGGTTCGACGAGAGCTACAACAGAATTTGGATGATATCGATGTCCTTATTACATCGTATCCGTTACTTCGTCAGGATTTAGCGTGGTATGAGAAGCAAACGTTCTATACAGTGTTTTTCGATGAGGCACAGGCGTTTAAAAATCCAATGACCCAGACGGCACGAGCAGTTAAGAAGCTTAAGGCGGAGTACCGATTCGGGCTGACTGGAACACCAGTGGAAAATAATCAAGAGGAGCTTTGGTCGATCTATCATGTTATTTTTCCGCAGCTGTTCCAGGGGCTTCAGGAGTACAGTCACTTAACAAGGAAAGCAATCTCGCGAAGGGTTCGTCCATTTTTACTTCGCCGTCTAAAAGAGGATGTGCTGCCGGAGCTACCAGGTAAAAATGAAACGCTTGACATGTCAGAGCTTTTACCAGAGCAAAAGGGGTTATATGCTGCCTTGCTAGCAAAGCTCAGGGTCGATACATTGAAGCACCTCGATAAGGATACGTTTCGCAAAAATAAGATTCGTATCCTTGCCGGTATAACAAGGTTACGCCAAATTTGCTGTCACCCAAGCCTTTTTGTAGAGGGCTATACCGGAAGCTCAGCGAAATTTGAGGCGCTTCTACAAATCCTAGAGGAATCGAGGCTGTCCCGCAGAAGAGTACTGATTTTCTCACAATTTACGAAAATGCTTGATCTTATCGGACGAGATCTGACGGCGCGCGGTCAAGCGTATTTTTATTTGGATGGACAAACCCCTTCAGAGGAGCGAGTCGTGCTGTGTAATCGATTTAACAGTGGAGAACGAGATGTTTTTTTAATTTCCTTAAAAGCAGGGGGGACAGGGCTGAATTTAACAGGTGCTGACACCGTTATCCTCTACGATCTTTGGTGGAATCCAGCTGTAGAGGCACAAGCAGCCGACCGTGCCTATCGAATGGGGCAACAGAATACCGTGGAGGTTATTAAGCTCATCGCCCGTGGCACAATCGAAGAAAAGATGAACGAGCTGCAGGAAAAGAAGCGGAATCTTATTGCTGATATTCTCGAAACGGATGGTAAGGCTTCAGGTGCTTTAACGGAGGACGATATTCGGGAGATATTGCGGATTTAAGAAGGGGAAAAATATCACAGTATGAAAAATAGATTAGCACCATAAAATGCAGATTTATTTATAAGATCTTGTACAGAGATCGTTAGTAATTTTCTTAATAAAATTTATCGTGGAAGAATATATAATAACAGAACAGGATTAAAGTCAATGAAGCTTCTGAAATTTTAGATTAACAGCCTTCTTAAATCACATGAATGGTTTAAGAATTTAGATGAGAAAGGCGGTAGTCAAAATGAAATCCATGTTAATCTGGATTAATGTAATATGCAGTGGTGTTATGGCATTATTGATATCATGGTTTTTTGCAGAAGGTGCATTAGGTGACGCGAGTGCTTTGACACCCGAATTCTTCCTAGTTTTACCGGTATGGGCTCTCGGAGTAATATTCATGTGGAGGTTTATTTTCAAGGAAAATACGTCTCGTTTTATTAAGATTGTAAGCAATTTTTTGATTTGGTTCACAATTCCGATTGGATTAATGTTAGCATTTCAGTTTATATGAGAATTTGGAAAGGGTATTCACAACTAGTGGTGGAATACCCTTTTTATTGTTATTGATTATAATTACTACGTGAATCAATTTCATAATTGGTTATTTTTTATATAAAGACGAACATTGTTTTAGTAGTACAAACCAATGCCATAGCTTGTGCTACTATTTTTTATAGTAGAAGTGAAGAAAAGCCGTGCATCGGCCGTAATGCAATATGCGCTAGAGTAATATTTCGGTGAACAGTCAAAAATTAAAATAAGCAGTAGTGAAGAGATTGAGAATGGCTAATAGAATTGGTAAATTGGCAAGTATTCACCCTGAAAGGCTAGTAATACCTTTGCTCCGTTTCACATTGGCTAGTAAATTTAAAATTGTGGCTAGTATTTTGAAAAAAGTGGCTAGTATTTTAAAAAATGTGGCTAGTAAACTATGGCTCTATTAGAAAAAATCAACACGCCTGAAAATAAGACTAATAATATATTATGTTATTCAGAAGTTCTTTTTGATTTTATGCTTTGACGAACGTTTATTGTTTATTGCATAAAATGATGCTTTTATGAATTATGAAATAGATTCACTTAATTGCTTAGTATCGAAATATGTAACAAGTTGAAATTCATCCTAACAATATTATTATTTTCTTAACAAGGGCTCAATCTAATTTAGATGGTGGTGATAAATTGAAGGAAAAAATTTTCACAGGTTTATCTATCTTTTGTTTAGTTTTGGCTTGGCTTTTTTTTAATCATGATTCAACAAAATGGTATGGTAAATTTTTTGATTTTCTCTTGGTTAAAAGTATCTTTACGCCATTACTAATTGGGGCATTGGGGATAATAAGTGCTTCTCTGGGGAATAAAGGTATTATTCGAATGCTTCTCATACTGTTAAATTCAATCTTTTTGATAGTATTTCTATTTACATTATTAATAGGTGTTTTGGGGTTTCAACGCCCTTAAAGGGAATTATTTTGAGAAAATTCACTTGAGTTATGAAGAATAGGAAATCTAGTCTTTTTACTGAATAATATTTATCAGCGTACGCCAATTAAAATATTGGGAAAAGTCGATTCGGTTATATAGCTGGAATCGGCTTTTTTATTTGTAACCATTCACTTTTTCTAAGGGTATTTATGTAATTATTTGGTAGTAAGTATCGATTATTTAGTTTAAAATAAGATTAATAGGAAAGGGTATTCTTCAAATGTTGAGCCATTAATACGAAACAGTATAAACTGTGTGAGTTTGCTAATAAAATGTTATGCCGATGTATGGAGGGGGACAATGGATAATTCAAATAATCGTAGTATGGCAGGTGATTTACTAACTGCAATCATTTTTACTTTTGTATATATGACAGGTGTGGGAATCATTCACTCATTCGTAAAAAATGATTTTCGCTTTGTGTTGATTGGTCTTTACTTGATGATTCTTTATTTTATTTACCAAAGAATATCAAAGAAACTAGCTCAAATCATTTCAAGTAAAATGAAAAAATAATGGGAACTTCTTGTTTTTATTTGATTTTGTAAGTTTTTAGTATTCTTATGTGGGTATTAATCATGGCTGCCATATTAAGCTATAGAATAGTTCTCTTTTTTATAAAGGTAAGGAGGTAAAAATGGAGAGAACTAATTTTTGTGCATATATAGCGTTAATGGGAAATGATGATTTTCCGCTAGATGTTGTAACTGAACGAATGAGCGTACAGCCGACGGAAGCAAAGAAAATTGGTGAACGATCAGTACCTAATCATCCAACAAATCATCACGTAATTCCATATACAAGGTGGATTTACGAAGTAGTTACTGAGGAACCTTTTGATACTGAACATGTGCTACGTCCGCTTTTAGATGTATGTAAATCTAAAACAGATACGATAAATCTCTTAAAAAAGGAATTGAATTAAGATGTACGTTTACAGTTAGTGATAAACATCCATGATGGTCAACAATCAGGACTCACAATTTATCCTGAATTTAGTCGGTTTGCTGTAGAGATTAATGCGATATTGGATGTTGATATGTATATATTTCCTTTTATTGATGAGGAGTAGGCACTCATATCGTAGAAAAAACCACTCACATAATAATTGTGAGTGGTACATCTAGCATTCAATTAACATATAGGTGTTACGCTTTAATAATTCCCCTAGTCAAAAGGGTGTTCATTTAGTGCTAAACGGAGCATCCATGTTAAGTATGAAATCTTAGGCAAAAAGTAGTTTGCTAAAAAGATAACGTTGAATATAGTCACAGGATAATTCCTGTAAATAACCTTGCTCCATTTCTCGCTCAACTCCCTCTGTAACCACTTATAAATTTAGTGCATGCCCCAATGAAAGAATACTAGAAACCATTGTTTTTTCTAATCCATTTTTATGCTGCCGTATAAACTAACGGGCAATCTTTAATGATAATGTTTATCAATTGGGGTATGAAAAAATCTAAAATGGTATCTTTAATGATGAACATTAATTAAAAAAACAAAATTTAAGTACGAAAGAGATAAAAGAATTACCATAACAGTAAAATATGTTTTTTATAGAGGAGAAAGTCGAATAGGGAGCGAATATACTTTATTATAGTTTGCGACAATTTACTAAAGGGGGAGTTAGAATGGCGATGTACTTTTCGTTGTATTGGCATTTTATTATTATGGTTTTACTTGTTATGATTTTTAGTGGTGTCATGGCCTTTCGATTTCCACGCTTTCCGTTTTCTATAGTCCTGATGGCGAGTGGAATAATAGGTTATATTTATGGTGTTATGACGAATCTGGACGAAATAGCCTTTATCTTCATTGTTATAAATGTTTTTTATTCAATAGTTCCAATCGTTTTAATTGAGTGGGCAATGTATATGAGACATAAGGCGGATGAATGGGAGATGCAAAAAAGTTTACTTCCTAAATAATTGGATAGTTGAAGAATAACGTCGAAACGTGAAGTGAAGTGTGATGGTTTGAAAACGACTACTGATATTATCACGTATATAAACGCCAAAATTAATTGCTTTTAAAACACTCACAAAGCTCCTTAGGAACCTTCTGAATTTTTCGACGATATATTGATAACTAAAAAATTGAAGGGGGAATAATTGCAGAAAGTCAGTTCCGCTATTTTAATTTCTGTCATTGTTTTAATAGATACGATCGTTTTGTTATTGTGTATATTTGCATTACCGAGCGTAGCCCAGGAAACAGCACTAATTCATCCAGAGGTTGCCTATCTACAATATCCAATTTTATTAGGGATGTATGCAACAGCACTGCCGTTTTTTTATGCGATTTATGAAACGGTGATAATGATTGGAGTCGCCCAGCGTAAATCTATCTTTTCAAGTCGCATTATTGAAGGTTTAAACTATATAAAATATTGTGCATTTGTCATTATTGCTTTGTATGTTATAGGGGTTTTTATACTTGATTATGCAAATGCGTTACCGCCAATAGTTGCTGTAATGGGGTTTGCTATACTTATCGTTACAATGTTGGTCGCAGCAGGGGCAGCCTTTATAAAAAAATCTACTTATAAAAACTAGGTTGAAGTTATCTAATTAATGAAATACCACTCCGAGAGCTTAATGGAGTGGTATTTTGTTTCCACTGTAGTTATTCAAAATAGCTTTCGATGTAAGGTTTTTTAATTTTTTACATACCTTATTAAGCGATACTTTAGTGTGGTAGTAACATCTTTAGAATAATTCCCTTTATTTAACTTAAAATTGTTATAATTATTATAGGGAGGTAAAAAAATGATTAAACAAATTTTCGCGTTTGAAGATCTATTAGAATATGAAAGATACGCTGATGACATTAAATTATTGAATAAAAAATTAGCTGTCTATAAAGAATTATTGATTAATAGGTTTGAACTTGTTGAGCTGCCAAAATCAATCGTCTGGACATCTAGTGAAAATGCTACTTCTGTTTTTTCGCAAGTCCCTGTACCAGCATACACAAATCGAGATCTAATTTTTATGTCACCAAGTGTTAAAGAATGGCGTGATTTTTATCTTTCTCAATTGGAAAATGAAGGCCTATCTGATACTGAAGAGGTTCTATACATAAAAAACTACTTTCAAGCTATTACAATAGACCATGTTTTTTGTATTTTAGCTCATGAACTAACACATCATATTGAGCTTTTTCCAGATGAATTTGAGGACGAACGAGGGGATAGCATTTGGTTTGAGGAAGGGATGTGTGAATATCTTTCCCAAAAATTAACGTTAACAAATGAGCAATTTACAGAGTTAAGAACGATCGATGAACATATGATTCAACTGTTCAAGCCGAAATACGGGCAATTCGGTTTAGATCATTTTGGCTCGGGAAGTTATGGGCATGCTTCACTTGCTGCTATTATGCTTAATTATTGGAGAAGTGCATCCGCTATTCAATATTTAGTAGAAGAATGTTATGAAGGTGACGTCTTGAAAGTTTTTGAAAAATATCAAGAATGGCATGCTAATGGTCGTGGGCAATTATTAACTGATTTTTTTGGAGTAAGTGATTTTTAATAATATATGTACTTATTTGGAATTGTTATCAAATCCTGCTTTGAAAACATTTGAACATCGACTAATGTAGCAGCATTGTTAAATAAGCATGTAGTAATTGAAGTAAATAAATTATTGGGAGATCTTTTATTAAGGGTGTTTGTTCAAAAAGAGCAGGTGCTTCTTGTGCTAATAGGGCAGGTTTGCAAAAGAAGGATTTAGAATATTGTTTCAATATGGAAGCAAGACAATGGGGGAAGTAGTATGTTTATAGTGAGAACAATTATTTTATGGATTATTATATCAACTATCATTAATGCATATTTAATGACATTACCCATACCTGTTTTACGCAAAAGAGATTATCCGTCAAACTATCTAATTAAAAGGAATAATAGGATAGATAGTCAAAACAACAGGGAATGTGCAGCGTTTTCAACAGCTTATGTGTTGCGCCATTTTGGAATGGATGCAGAAGGTGAAGAGTTATATACTAATTTCCCTAGTAAAACGAGAGCAGGCAATGTATATCCAAAGGGAATTCGAACAGTGTTAAGAAAAAAGGGATTTAAAACAAATTATTATAAAGGAAATATAGATACATTAAAGTACGAAGTTAGTAAAGGAACTCCCGTAATTGCTTTTATTAAAGTACATAAGGATCGTAATGATTTGCATTTTGTCCCTGTCGTAGGGTATGACAAGGAGTATATTTACCTTTCAGAATCATTAAGGGAAATGGTGAATTGTAATGGGGATAGCAATAACTATAATCGAAAGGTTCCTATTAATGAATTTAGGGAATTGTGGAATGTAAAAAATATTAAAATCCTTTTTTATAGCTATACTTATATAACCGTAGAGTCACACAGGGCTAATATTAATGACGAAGTATGAAGGTGAAAGTAGGTACAATACATGATCAATATTCCTATCAAGTCCAGGGGCATCGCTGCTGTATTGTTATAGGGGGTAAATACCATATTTTACAAATAGATATCCTTATAAATCAAGCGGAGGACTTTTATGTAAAAAGCATTTTATAACTTTTGTAACTATGCTTCAGGAATCATTTTGAAAGGATTATTTATGTATGTAAGTGGTGTAATTTTACTTATATATGTAATAGGATGGGGGACAGACCTTGGAATTTAGATTATTAATAGAAGATGATTTAACAGAATGTACAGAAACATTTATTGAAGTATTTAACGATGAGCCATGGAACGATCAATGGACATTTATTCAAGCTAAAAAGTATTTGGTTGATTTTTACAAGACGCCTGGGTTTTTAGGAGTTTTAGCAGTTGAAAATGACGAGATTATCGGCTGTATTTTGGGTGTGCATAGAGTGTGGTGGAGTGGAGATGAATTCTTTATTAATGAGATGTGCGTAAAAAAACAACAGCAAAATAAAGGAATAGGAAAATCTCTGTTAAATTATTTAATAAAAGAGCTAGATAATACTAAAGTAACTAATATCATACTTCTTACAGATAGAGGGATACCTGCTGAAGAATTTTATAAGAAAAATGGTTTTGAGGAATTAGACAGAATTATTTTCCTACATAAAAACATCAAAATGTAATTATCCGTATGATTTTCCTTTCTTCTTCACCTATTGGGGGCTTTAGTTGTAGTTTATATTAGGAAGATATATCAAAATTTTCGTTGAAATATAAAAAGCAGACGGTTGAGAAGTGCTGATATGTACTTCTAGTGAATCGTCTACTTTTTAAATAGAAAAGGTTAGTTTTGCTGCGGGTTATTTCGATTTATTTCCCTAAGAACGCTTTTCATTTAAATGGCGTACGTGAAAGGCAATATCATTATTTTGTAACTTTACTTCTAAACCCAAAGGTAAAACTAATTGATTTAGGTTATATTCTTTACACATAAAGACCCTTCTTTTGATTGAATTTGTTGTGTTGACTTAATTCTATCAGAAGTGTTCTTTTTCAACATTTGGCAATGTGTTTAGCTTTACTTTTTATGTTATATAAACCATTGCTACACTAAAGTCACAAAGTCCTTTACCAACCTTGACGATTACATAAAGAAGTAATATGAGCAAGATGATGCTTACCGTGCCAAGCATAGATTCCTATATTTTTACCTACTGAAACTTCACCTGAATCTGGATGAATAAATATCTTTTCCATATCAGCAGGAGTTAGACTACGTAAAAGGTAGGTCCAGCGTTTATGCAGTGTTTCAAGAAGTAAAAGTGAAGGTTCAATAGGCAATTTATAATCAGATAGTTCCGCCCATTTCGTTTCGTCATAAGGCTTGATTACAGGTTTTTCTTCCGTAAGAGCCAATTTAAAACGAAAGTAGGCATTCATATGACTATCTGCAAGGTGATGTATTACTTGCCGAACAGTCCACCCTCCAGAACGATAAGCTGTATCAAGCTGTTCATCCTCTAATTTTTTCACTGCATCTCGTAATAATCTTGGTAAATCCTCAATCTCATCAATCCAAACACTTAGACCACTACTAGTAATTTCATCCTCAAATTGAAAAGAGCCAATTGGAAATTTCATGTCCATCTACTTATTTCCCCCCTATGTAAAATTAGTATAGTTTTATTCTTTGCTAACCGTTGTAACCCTGTAGCCCAGCGTTCCACGGGCTGAGCAAACTACCAGTTAAACTGGAGGTTGTGATTCGTGTTGTTCGCTCATATGAAGTAAAAGTGACTCAGTTAATTCTCTTCTTATTTGTGTAATATGCTTTTCCATGAGCTGTTTGGCTTGAGTTGCCTCTCCAGCTGCGATTGCTAAGTAAATTTCTTTATGTTCATCAATCGTCTCTTGTGTACGTTCTGGATCCTTCAAGCGTTGGCTTCGGGTAGCTCGGATTGTGTCATGCATATGCTCACTAAGTGTTTGAAATAATCCTAAAAATATGGAGTTATGTGAAGCGAGAGCAATATTAATATGAAAGCTTAGGTCAGCCTGAATACCTAATTCTACATCATCTTTAGCACGAATCATCATTTCTAATGCTAGACTAATTCGTTCTAAATCTTCAGAAGTAGCCCGTCGTGCAGCTAAAAAGGCACATTCTACTTCAAGTGCCTGGCGAAGCTCTAACATTTCATATATTCGTTTTTTTTCAGTTTTTATAATTGTAGACGAAAGCTCTTCTCCTAATGTGTTGCTTTCTGATGCTTTAATAAAGCTACCACTGCCTTGTTTAATTTCTATAATTCCTTTTATTTCAAGCTTTCGCAGTGCCTCTCTAATCGAGGTTCGACTTACATTAAAACGACTTGCTAATTCTCTTTCTGTCGGGAGCTTTTCTCCAGGTAATAAATCCCCATTTAAATAATTTTCCCTTATTTGATCAACAATTATTTGATAAGCTTTTTGCTTTGGTTGTGGCATGATCTATGTCACTCCCTTCAAATACATAGTACTATAAACGCTTTAATCTTACAGAAAAAAATTAAAATTATCAATTTTAGAAAAATAATATTGTTGATATTTTCAGAATATTTAGTACAATAATAGAGGTTGGACCAATTTAAAGAAAAGCTGAAATTGGTATGACATATTTTTTGATCAAAGGGCCAATAGACTGTTACCATGTACGTTGGAAGAACTAGGTAAATAAAGGGGAGAAAAAAATGGTTATAACAAATGAGGAATTGCTAACTGCTTTACGGGGGATTCTTCCAGAAAGTCAAGTAACGATGAATCAAACAGTTTTAGAACAACATAGCATGGATGAATCTTACCATAGTGCAAGTTTACCGGATATTGTAGTATTTCCTACAAAAACGGAAGAAGTAAGTGAGATTATGAACATAGCAAATCAATATAAAGTTCCGATAGTGCCGTTTGGAAGAGGGACAAGCTTAGAAGGACATGTTATTCCTTATGACCACGGGATTACGATTGATTTTTCCTTGATGAGCAAAATAGTAGAAGTTAGAGATAAGGATTTTCTTGTGAAAGTTCAACCAGGGGTGACGCGATCTCAGTTGAATAAAGAGCTGAAAAAATACGGATTGTTTTTCTCTGTTGATCCGGGAGCAGATGCAACACTCGGAGGTATGGCAGCAACCAATGCTAGTGGAACAACATCTGTTAAATATGGGATTATGCGCGATCAAGTTCGAGATTTAGAGGTAGTTCTTGCGGATGGTACGGTTATTCATACAGGAAATTTAGCAGCAAAGTCTTCATCTGGTTTTCATTTAAACGGTCTATTTGTAGGATCTGAGGGAACACTGGGTTGCTTTACTGAATTAACATTAAGAGTTTATGGCATTCCAGAATTTATTATGGCTGCACGAGCATCCTTCAAAACAGTCAATGATGCTGTCGAAGCAGTCGTTAGTATTTTACAAGCGGGAATACCTATTGCAAAAGTGGAGCTTGTAGATGAACCTTCAATGAAACAAGTAAACCTGCATAGTAAAACAGCCTATGAGGAACAACCGACGTTATTTTTAGAGTTTCAGGGAAATGAAGCGGGCTTAAAGCAGGATGTTGAATTTATGAAAGAGATTGTAGAAGAGCACAATTGTAAAAATATAGAGTTTGAGACCGATAATACAGCTCGAAATCAGCTATGGGATGCTCGCCATAATTTAGCTTACGCCTATGTCCATGGACACCCGGGAAAAAAATTAATGGTAACGGATGTTTGTTTGCCAATTTCCGAGCTAGCGGGTGCTATTCATCATGCGAGAGAGGCTCTTGATTTACTAGCGCTTACAGGGGGGATTGTTGGCCACGTTGGCGATGGTAATTTCCATGTTCTATTAATGATTGATACGAATGATACTGATCAAATAAAAAAAGCGGATGAATTTAATGAGCTGATTGTGATGTATGCACTTGAACGAGGGGGAACTTGTACAGGAGAGCATGGTGTCGGCATCGGTAAACAAAAATATCAGGAGAAAGAACATGGAAAAGCGCTTCTTGTGATGGAAAAGATTAAGCAAGCACTTGACCCTGACGCGCTTTTGAATCCAAATAAAATATTAAAAATAAAGAAATAGGGGTGGAAATATGAAAATTTTAGAAGCCATTAGTACGATAGCTGGAAAATACTTTGCTGTATGGGTTATCCTTATTGCCCTTCTTGCCTTTATAGCTCCGGATCCGTTTTTAATATTTGGAGGATATATTACGATTTTGCTAGGCATTGTTATGTTTGGTATGGGTCTTACATTAAAAGTGGTTGATTTCAAACTAATTGTAACGAATCCAATACCCGTTATTATTGGTGTATGTGCCCAATATATCATTATGCCGCTTTCCGCCTTTTTAATTTCTTATATGTTGAACTTACCGGCAGAATTAGCTGCGGGGCTAGTCCTTCTGGGTTCTGTTCCAGGGGGTACTGCTTCAAACGTCATGGTATATCTCGCAAAAGGAAATGTACCATTATCAATTACCATGACTTCCTTTTCGACGTTATTAGCTCCGATTGCAACACCATTAATCCTATTATTACTTGCAGGTAAATGGATGCCTGTAGATCCAATGGCGATGTTTACTTCAATTATTCAGGTAATTATTTTCCCTATTATTCTAGGTATTGTTGTAAGGAAATTTGCTCCACAGGTTGTAGAAAAAAGCATAAATATCATTCCACTTATATCAGTAATCGCTATTATTATCATTGTCTCTGCTGTTGTTGCAGGAAATGTAGAAAGCATTACTTCGGCTGGAGCTATCATTTTTACTGCAGTAGTGATTCATAATGCATTCGGGCTACTGTTGGGCTATTTAACGGGTCTTGTGTTAGGGCTAGATGAAAGTAATCGAAGAGCTATTTCAATTGAAGTAGGTATGCAAAACTCAGGTCTAGGGGTAGCATTAGCTTCTGCCCATTTTGGTCCTATAGCTGCTTTACCTAGTGTAATTGGCGCTGTTTGGCATAATATTTCTGGTCCAATACTCGCCACTTATTGGTCAAAAAAGCCAGTAGGAGTAGAGAAACAGCTTCATAATCCGGTACAGAAAGACAATAGTGAAACGCCAATTTAAATGTAAATGAACATCAGCAACCATTGACTTAACAACGGTTGTTGGTGTTTTTTTATTTTGTCATAACACTCCTAAAAGAAAAAATTGTTGCATAAGGCATCCTTCTTGTATATATTGTATATAAAGTATATATACAATATTTTTAAAAGAGGTATTCTCATGCAAATTATTATATCGAATCTATCAAAGGAACCGATTTATGAGCAAATCTACGCTCAAATTAAAAAGCATATTTTAACGAATGAATTACAGGCGGGGCAGGGGCTACCTTCCATGCGGCAGTTAGCGAAGGAGCTAGATGTCAGTGTTATTACGACAAAACGGGCCTATGAAGAACTGGAGAAGAATGGCTTTATTTATTCAGTTGTTGGGAAAGGCTCTTTTGTATCAGAGCAAAATAATGAAATGATCAAAGAACGAAAATTCAAGGTCATTGAAGAGCAATTATTCTCTGCTATCCAAAACAGTAAAGAAATCGGGCTTAGCCTTACAGAATTACAAGATTTACTTACAATGCTATATCGGGAGGAAGACTGATGGAAAACGTAATAGAATTGCGCCATATCAATAAAAAATTTGAAGGGTTTCAGCTAAAGGACTTTTCATTACATGTGAAAAAAGGGTTTGTAACGGGCTTTATCGGTGGAAACGGGGTAGGGAAATCGACAACAATTAAACTAATTATGAACTTATTGCAGCCCGATAGCGGGACAGTTTCGATTTTTGGGTTAGATTATAAGGAGCATGAAAAAGAAATCAAGCAAAGAATTGGTTTTGTCTTTGATGAAAATGTCTTTTATGAACAGCTAACATTAGCGGAAATGAAACGAATTGTTAAGCCAGCCTATCCTAAATGGGATGACAATCAATTCGATCATTATGTAAAAGAGTTTGAGCTGCCATTAAATAAAAAGATCAAAACATTTTCAAAAGGGATGATGATGAAGGCTTCCTTAACGATGGCCCTATCTCATCATGCGGAATTAATCATTATGGATGAACCGACTTCTGGCTTAGATCCGATTTTCCGTAGAGAGCTACTAGAAATCTTGCATAGGCTTATGCAGGATGAGAATAAAACCATTTTCTTTTCTACTCACATTACGACCGATTTAGACCGAATTGCCGATTATATTACATTTATTCATAATGGCGAGCATGTTTTTTCAAAGGAGTTTTATCAAATTGAAGAGGACTATGCCATTGTAAAAGGTGGCACCGATTTATTAGACTCTGAAACCGAGCAAGAATTCCTAGGCATTCGAAAATCGAACCATGGTTTTGAAGCATTAACCGCAGATAAAGAACGGATAAAAACTATTTTTGGTGAAATGGTCTTGATTGAGAGACCAACCCTAGAAGATATTATGTTCTATACGAAAAAAGGGAGTGAGCAATATGTTTAAGTTAATTCGGAAAGATATTATGATTCAAAAAACTAATTTTATATTATTGCTTCCGTTTTTATTTGTTTACTTAATGATAGGCACTTCATCGATATGGTTAGGCGTTTTGTGTAGCATTGTCATTATTACGAGCGCTTTTAATATAGATGAAAAACCTTCCATCAATAATTTTCTTAATTCACTCCCTTATACGCGAAAAGAGATTGTTTGTTCGAAATATATTGGTGCTATCATTTTTTCCTTGATTATTGTAAGTACTGTTATAATTGGCAATTTAATTATTCATGGTGAAAGAATCGATTGGAAAGAATCGTTACTTGTTGTGAGTCTCGTTTTGATTTTTGTTTCGTTTTCTTTTCCATTTTCTTATAAATTCAAAAGTCAATATTTGCTACCTGGTTTTTTTATCTTGTTTGTCTTATCGATGGTCATTGTTAATTTTGTTGTTCCGAAAATAGCTCCAAACTATAAAGATAAAATGGACTTACAACAAAAAGTGGAATGGTTTGCACATAAATTATTCAGTATGCAAGATGGACAGTTGTACTTGTTATTTACAATGATTGTGCTTGTTGTATTTGGATGTTCATGGCTATTGTCCATTCGTATTTATAGTAAAAAGGCGTTTTAGCAAGGAAGGGTAATATGTTGGCTACATCTTATCTATTTGTGAGAAAAAAGTGGGTGGCTTTATTAGCTGCATTTTTATTATCACAGTTAATGTTCATAGCATTAGAAGGGGGTGGTTGGATTCCCAATTTGAGAGAGATAAATGGCACTCTTCTTGGAAGGATTGCCGAATCTGCAACATTCATCAGGTTGTTCTCTTACTATGAAACAACACACTTCAATATTTTTACTGCCTTCTTCTGTATGACACTTTTTGTACCTGGCGTTTTAGGTGCCATAATCGATAATTTCAAAAAGAAGCCAATCCATAAATACCCTTGGAAGCTAAGGTAAGCGAATATAATCAAATCTCCATCTAAAAACTTATTTGAGGAGATTTGATTTTTTTTGTTGGATAATTATGCTAATGTAGAAATGGGTATTTTGGTAAATAGATAAAAAATAGCGCATATGATATGAATGGAGGGATTCGATGGAATGGTTACTCTTGCTTGTAGCTTTTATGGGGATTAGTTTGGTTTTATATCATAACCGCTTGAAGCGATGTGTACACCTTTACAATAAGTCAGTCTTCATTTTTCACAAACAATGATGACATCAACGAGGTTTTCTTCATACTATATGCTGAGGTGAGTAAATTGCCAAGAGCAAAATACCGTGACGCTGATGTTGCCTTAATGGCAAGGATGATGAGAGCAGAGGCTGAGGGTGAAGGTAACCAAGGGATGTTGTATGTTGGAAATGTTATCGTTAATCGTCTAGTATCGAATTGCCTTGATTTTAAAGATTTAAGAACAGTTGAAGATGTTATTTTTCAAATACAGGGTGGGAATTATTCGTTTGAGGCTGTTCAAAAGGGGAATATGTTTTACCAACGTGCTAGAGAAAATGAAAAAAGATTAGCGAAGATGACGTTGGATTATTGGCGAGAGCACCCGGGCAAATATGCTCTCTGGTATTTTAATCCATATGCACCGTGTCCTCAAACATGGTACGGTCAACCATTTACAGGTCAATTCAAAAAACATTGCTTTTATGAGCCCTTAGCGAATACATGTGAAGGCGTCTATATTGGATAGAAGCACCATTCTCATAAAACGAAAGGGAACCCTTACCTGAAGAAGGAGTTCCTTTTTTTGTGAGAGTACATAAGCCACATTAAGGCAACGGATTGGATAATCCCTGGAGCAGAGATTAAAATAGAGTGAGACAATGCTTCAAAACGTCTAGAGGGAGGATCGAGTAAGTGAATATTATAGAAATTGTTGATATTAATCAGTGGAATCAAATTTTAGCTTCTTCAAATGAACAGCCGATTGTTGTGTTAAAGCATAGTACAACCTGTCCGATTAGCGCGGCAGCTTTTCGTGAGTTCGCCTCAGTCGAGTTACAGACTGGCTATGTAGTAAAGGTGATCGAGCATCGCGATGTTTCAAATGAAATTGCAAAGGATTTAGGAGTACAACATGCATCGCCGCAAGTGCTAGTCGTTAGCAACGGAAAAGCAACTTGGCAGGCAACGCATTATAAAATTACAGCCAGTGCCCTCACTCAGGCATTGGCATAACTAGAAGGTCTGTTAGATTATTATCTAACAGGCTTTTTTAATGGGTAAGAAAGTATTAGTTTTTTCAAGTTTAAGGAGAGTCTAGGTATTCGCGCCGCATGCTCGAGGTCGCGCTCTACTCCCTTGGCCTAATGTGCTGGAACGTGTACTTTCGCTTCGGCCTTTCAGCGCTTGTCTCGACACAACTCCCCACTTTTCTATAATTTGTGTGATTCTAATCATACCTAAAATAATAAAATGTTCTATTGGAATAGGGGTATGAGAACTAAAATTGGTAATGCCTATTAGTGCTTTATTTTGTTTTACGATGAATACTTTTCCCTTTTTCTAAATATAGAATTAGTAGATTTAAATTTTATAGCTTGAGATTTTATCTTAATTAGAAAAAACAAAGGCTGCGAAATTTAAACATTCTTTATTTAGGAGCGTGAGGAAATGGATTTGACGAAACCAATATTGTATCATGCACATCGTACACCGGATCACACTGCACTTGTCTACGGGGAAAAGACGTACTCTTATCAAGAACTAAATGAAGAAATCAATCGCTATAGTCATGGTTTGATCGCCCAAGGAATTCAAAAGGGGGATAAAGTAAGCTTATTTTTGAAAAACTCTGATGCTTTTATTATTGCAGCCTACTCGATATGGAAGGCGGGTGGTGTGGTTGTCCCGATTAATTTCCGTTTAACACAACCTGAACTCTCCTATATTTTGCAGCAATCCGATTCTGTCGCAGTCATTTTTGATGAAGAGTTTACTGATGTTGTTAAGAAGGCAGCGCAGCAGCTAGAGGCATCAATTGCTTTATTTAATGTTGGTGGCAAAATTGAAGGGGCAACTGAATGGTCACTCATTCAATCTCAACTAAAGGAAGAGCCATCTGTATCTATTTTACCAACAGATGATGCACAAATCCTCTATACATCAGGTACGACTGGACGGCCAAAGGGAGCACTGTTTTCGCACAGCAATATTACTAGTTTAAATATGTCTGTAAATGTCATGACAAAAATGACAGAGGATGACGTATATTTACTCGTTGCACCGGCGTTTCATTCTGCAGGGCTGAATATGATTTTAACGTCAACATTTTTCACAGGGGCAACGTTAATCGTTCAGCGTGATTTCCACCCTGTAGAGGCACAAAAAGCGATTCAGCACCATGAGGTATCGATATTTTTTGCTGTACCTGCCATGTACAATGCAATGCTACAGGTGCCAAAAGGAAGCTTTAATTTATCGACGATTCGGATGTGCAATTACGGAGCAGCACCAATGTCTCCAGGTCTCATCCAAGCAACGATGGATTACCTCGGTACTGACCAATTTTATAACTGCTGTGGCTTAACAGAGGGCGGGCCAGGTGGAGTTGTATTAACGCCTGAAGAACATAAAACAAAGCTAGGAGCAGCAGGAAAGGCCATGCCGTTTTTAAATGCACGAGTAGTGAATGAAAGAATGGAAGATGTAGTGCCAGGTCAGGTAGGAGAGTTTATTATTCGAAGCAGCTCTGTGATGAAAGAATACTATAAAAAACCTGAAGAAACGCAAAAAACGTTTCGCGATGGCTGGCTTTTAACAGGGGATTTGGCAACGGTTGATGAGGATGGGTATATTACACTCGTTGATCGTAAAAAGGACATGATCATTTCAGGCGGCGAAAATGTATATTCCGTTGAGGTGGAGCAAGTATTGAACAGTCACCCTCAAATATTAGAGGCAGCAATTATCGGCTTGCCGGATCCGAAGTGGGGCGAAATTGTTACGGCGATTATTGTGCCGAAAGAGGGAGAACAGCTTCTGACAGACGAGGTGCAAGCGTTTTGTCGTCAAAGCTTAGCAGGCTATAAGATTCCTCGCCATTTTATCTTTACAGATGCCTTACCAAGAAACGCCTCTGGGAAAATACTTAAATATCATTTACGAGAACAGTGGCAACGTACAAATGCATAAAGGGGAGGAAATGGAGAAATGAGAGAAGCCGTAATTGTAGCAGCGGCACGAACAGCAGTAGGTCGAAGCCGAGGGGCATTTGCAGACGTCAGAGCAGACGATTTAGCAGCGGATGTTTTAGAAGAGGTCGTTAAAAGAGCAGGGATTGAAAAAGCGCTAGTAGAGGATGTTATTCTTGGCTGTGTTTCGCAAACGATGGAGCAGGGAGCAAATATTGCCAGAACAGCGGCACTTATGGCAGGCTTTCCAATTGAGGTACCTGGTGTCACAATTGATCGACAATGTGGGTCAAGCTTACAGGCAGTTCATTTTGCAGCACAAGCGATTCTAGCTGGAGATATGGATGTTATTATTGCAGGTGGCGTAGAGAGCATGAGTCGTGTGCCGATGTTTTCTAATATGGAAGGTGCACATGAAGGAAAGCGTTTACAAGAAAAATATGAAATTATTCATCAAGGCTTATCGGCGGAGAAAATGGCGGAACAGTGGAACTTAACGAAGGAAGAGATAAATCACTTTTCTGTGCTTAGTCATGAACGAGCAATTCGTGCTGGAGAGGCGGGTCATTTTCAAGAGGAAATAGTAGAGATTGGCGATTTTTCTCGAGATGAAGGACCTCGTCATGGGACAACGGTTGAGGTGCTACAAGGGTTAAAAAAAGTATTTAAAGAGGATGGAGTGATTTCGGCTGGCAATGCCTCACAAATGAGTGATGGTGCTTCAGCTGTCGTCATTATGTATGCCGAGAAAGCGAAGGAGCTAGAGATTAAGCCACTTGCGAAAGTTGTAGCAAGATCGGTGGTAGGCTCTGATCCAACATTAATGCTGACGGGACCCATTGAGGCAACGAAAAAAGTATTAGCTAAAGCCGGTTTAACAATGGATGATATGGATACGTATGAGGTGAATGAGGCATTTGCACCTGTGCCAATCATTTGGGCGAGGGAGCTTGGGGCCGATATAGAAAAGCTAAATCCCGATGGTGGTGCTATTGCATTAGGGCATCCTTTAGGGGCAACAGGTACGAAGCTACTAACGACAATGCTTTACCGAATGCAACGAGAAAATCATCGCTACGGCTTAATCGCCATTTGTGAAGGCATGGGTATGGCAAACGCTACAATTATCGAAAGGCTATAGGGGGGACTGCTCATGGAATTAAAGGATGTTGTTGCTATCGTAACAGGTGGTGCATCAGGTCTGGGAGAAGCAACTGTACGAAACATTGTAGCTTACGGAGGAAAGGCAATTATTGCTGATTTGCAGGATGAACGAGCGGAATCACTTCTTCGTGAGCTGTGCGATGCTGTGCTTTATGTTAAGACTGATGTGACCTGTGAAGAACAGGTTCAAGCAGCGATCTCAAAAGGAAAAGAAGCATTTGGCTTCATTAATGTGGCAGTTAATTGTGCTGGGATCGCCATTGCACAAAAACTATTATCAAAGCGTGGCATTCATGCACTTGATGATTTTGAGCGAGTACTTCGGGTCAATTTATCAGGTACATTTAATATGATCCGGCTCGTTGCTGCCGCAATGGAGAATAATGCACCAGATGTGGATGGTCAGCGAGGTGTCATTATTAACACAGCTTCGGTTGCTGCTTTTGATGGTCAAATTGGTCAGGCTGCCTATAGTGCATCAAAGGGAGGCGTCGTTGCCATGACCTTACCGATTGCTCGTGAATTAGCCTCTAGTGGTATTCGTGTCATGACCATTGCACCGGGCTTAATAAATACACCAATGTTTGCGACGCTACCAGAGGAGGCACGGGCATCTCTTGGTGCGATGACACCATTCCCGAAAAGACTAGGTGAACCGAATGAGTATGCGAAGCTTGTCTCAGCGATTATTGAAAATACGATGCTAAACGGTGAGGTTATTCGATTAGATGGCGCCATTCGTATGCAGCCGAAATAGGAGGAGATTGAGTGCGTTATCGTTTTGAAACCGAGGAACACGTAGCATTTCGAAAAAGCTTGAGAAAATATATTGCGAGTGAAATTGCTCCACAGTATGACACTTGGGAAAAGGAAGGTAAGATTCCGAAAAGTGTATGGAAAAAGATGGGGGAGATGGGCTACCTTTGCCCGCAAGTGGAAGAAAGGTTCGGCGGTCTCGGTTTAGATTATCGCTATAATGTCATTATTTCCGAAGAACTAGAAAGGGTTGGCTCTAGCTTAGTCGGCTTTGGCCTGCATAGTGACATTGTTGTTCCCTATATTGAAAGCTTCGCTAATGAAGAGCAAAAGCAGCGATGGCTACCGGGGTGTGTCACTGGAGAGATCATTACAGCCATTGCCATGACGGAGCCGGGTGCTGGCTCTGATTTAGCTGGAATAGTGACAACTGCAGTGCGAGACGGTGATCACTATATCGTCAACGGCTCGAAAACCTTTATTTCAAACGGTATTAATAGCAATGTCGTTATAGTTGTAGTTGTAACTGATCCTAGTGCTGGGCATAAAGGTATTAGCCTTCTCGTTGTTGAGGACGGGACACCTGGTTTTACGAAAGGACGAAAGCTAGAAAAGGTTGGCCAGCATGCACAGGACACAGCCGAGTTATTTTTTGATCAATGTCGTGTACCGGTCACAAACTTACTTGGTGAGGAGGGGAAAGGCTTTTATTATTTAATGCAAAAGCTACAGCAGGAACGGCTTGGTGTGGCAATTACTTCTGTCATTGCGATGGAGGAAATGCTAGAGATGACAATCGATTATGTGAAAACAAGAAAGGCATTCGGACAGCCGATTAGCCGCTTCCAAAATACACAGTTTAAGCTTGCTGAAATGGCAATCGAGGTTGAGATGGGTAAAGCATTTGTGGAAAAACTAATCCAGCAGCATATGGAAGATCAAGACATTGTCACTAGCGTGTCTATGGCCAAGTATAAGCTTTCAGAGCAGGCACGCCAAATGGCAGTCGAATGTCTTCAGCTTCACGGCGGCTATGGCTATATGGAAGAATATAAAATTGCGCGGCGTTACAGAGATTTAGCCGTTCTCCCGATCTATGCCGGAACAAATGAAATTATGAAAACCATTATTGCGAAGAATTTAGGATTATAAGTTTAGTCTCGATCTACTAACTCGAAATGAGGCGATGAGAAATGCATATGATGGATACACCTTTATTGTTAAATGGATTTATTCAGCGAGCAGAACGACATTTTGGACATAAGAAAATCATTTCACGAACTGCGGAAAACATAATTCACGAATTTACGTATAAGGAATATGCACAGCGTACACGTAAACTTGCAGCAGCACTTGAAACGCTTGGTATGACAAAAGGGACGAAGGTGGCGACATTTTGTTGGAATCACCATCGACATTTGGAAGCTTATTTTGCGGTGCCTTGTAGTGGTGCTGTGCTGCATATGGTAAATATTCGGTTATTTCCGGAGCATATTATTTATGTTGTAAATCATGCAGAGGACGAGATTATATTAGTAGATGATTCATTATTACCGCTAGTAGAGACAGTAGCTCCACATTTTAATACGGTAAAGGCATATGTCATTTGTGGTGACGATGTGGATTTATCAAAAACAACACTGCCGAATGCTTATTCCTATGAAGAGCTTGTAGAGGCAGCACCTGATGATCATCAATTTCCTGAGGATATCGATGAAAATGCAGCGGCGGGCATGTGTTATACAAGTGCTACAACTGGTATGCCAAAAGGAGTAGTCTATACACACCGTAGTATTGTGTTACACAGTTTAGCCATGTCATTCGCAGATGGTGTAGGTTTAAGAGAAAATGATGTAGTGTTACCTGTCGTACCAATGTTTCATGCAAATGCATGGGGATTACCTTTTGCCTGTGTGAATCTCGGTTCAACACAAGTACTACCCGGGCCGATGTTTACACCACAGCTTATATTAGATTTATTCGAACAATATAAGGTAACTGTTTCTGCTGGTGTACCAACAATTTGGTTAGGTGTTTTGCAGGAGCAAAAATCAAATTCACGTGATTTATCCGAATTACGCTGCTTAATTTGCGGAGGCTCAGCATCCCCACTAGGCTTAATTCGTGACTTCGAAGAAATGGGGATTGCCTATTACACCGGCTATGGAATGACGGAAACATCACCACTAATTAGCTTATCTATTTTCACATCGGATATGAGTGATTATAGCTTTGCTGAGAAGATGGAAGTTCGTACAACACAAGGTTTAACCTTCCCGCTCGTTGAAACCCGCATCATTAATGAAAATGGCGATGTACCGTGGGATGGGAAAACCATGGGAGAAATACTTGTAAGAGGACCTTGGATTGCCGCAGAATACTATAAGGATGAGCGAACAGCAGAAACCTTTAAGGATGGCTGGTTGTATACAGGGGATATTGGTGTGTTTACGAAGGATGGTTACATTCGAATTACAGATCGTACAAAAGATTTAATTAAATCTGGTGGCGAATGGATCTCATCGATTGAACTAGAAAATGCGCTAATGACGCATGAGAAAGTCTTTGAAGCAGCTGTGATTGCAGTACCACACGAAAAATGGATGGAACGTCCGCTAGCTTGTGTGGTGGCAAAGCCTGAATTTAAAAATAATATTTCTAAGGAAGAATTACTCGAGCGTTTGGCCAAGGAATTCCCGAAAAAATGGGTACCAGATGATGTCGTATTTTTAGATGAAATCCCGAAAACATCCGTTGGCAAGTTTTTAAAAGCAAAATTACGTGATGAATTAAAAGGGAATGTGCAGAAGATTTAATGTCCTCCAGATTTATGTGAACATATAAAAAAGTAAGCGGCATATGCTCAAGCGTTAGTTTAGTGTATGCCGTTTTTTTATCTAAATCGATTGTAAATCGGCTGTAAAATATCTAACTAAAATGATACATCCCCTAATTTTTCAAGCTGAAAATGCCCATTTGTCTGAATTCATATACGACTTAAAAATATATATGTGCCAATAGCAAAGGTGACACTTATTTTCTAATATGTTGTATGTCAAATTCGTTCATTTCAAAAAAATCGAGTTGGAAAATGTCTGGTATAAATCTCGATATACGTTTTATTGGTCCATGCAAATTCCATTAGCTTGTGTATTTTTATAGCTTACTGGAGAGAATGCATCATAAATTAATCTCAAACTTTTTTCGCTATCTTGAATAGAGTTTGGACATAAAATATTAGTTTTTGATTAATAAATAACCCGATTTTCGAAGTGTTTATAGTGGGAAATGAGATGAAATACAGCAATATTTGTACCAATATAGACTATTTTCAGATAGGCAATGGCACTTATTTTTAGCAAATATGAGTAAGAAGGCGAAAAAAACATGTGCAAATTGAAAGCTATCCGAACAAGAGGGAGTGCTATCCGAACAAAAGAGACAGCTATCCGCACAAGAGGGATGTCTATCCGCACAAAAGAGGTTGCTATCCGCACAAAAGAATGCTATCCGAACAAAAGAGACAGCTATCCGCACAAGAGGGATGTCTACCCGAACAAAAGAATGCTATCCGAACAAAAGTAGCGGTTATCCGCACAAAAGAGTGAGCCATCCGAACAAAAGAGGCTACTATCCGAACAAAAGAGGCTGCTATCCGAACAAAAGAGGCTGCTATCCGCACAAAAGAATGCCATCCGAACAAAAGAGGCTGCTATCCGCACAAAAGAATGCTATCCGAACAAAAGTAGCGGTTATCCGCACAAAAGAGGTTGCTATCCGAACAAAAAAGACAGCCATCCGCACAAAAGCCACGCCCATCCTCACCAAAAAATTTCATCAAAGCTCGCATGAATTTGCACATAAAGATTAATGAATAATCGACAAAACAGCCATAATACAGTAGCTATATAATTGAATTTTTCTTAATTTTCGGAACAGTTTACAAGTGAACTATATGGGGTTATAATGAACTCGAATAAATTGAAAAGAGGCGATTTCTTAATGAGATTACAGGATAAAGTTGTTATTATTACGGGTGGTGCTGGTGGTATCGCAACAGGTATGGCGATGGCAATGGCAAAAGAGGGCGCTATCCTTGCACTAGTTGATATTAATGAAGAAGCAGGTAATAAAGTTTTAGCACAGGTACACGAATATTCACCAAAATCTATTTATTTTAACGGCGATTTATTTGATGTAGCGAACTTACCAAATATCGTCACGACTGTCGTTGAAAAATTAGGTAAGCTAGATGTATTAGTAAACAATGCACATGCATCTAAACAGAAGCCTTTTGAAGAGTTAACACAAGAAGATTTTGATTTATCATTTGGTACAGGTTTCTACCCAACTTTCTATTTAATGAAAGCGGCATTACCGTACTTAAAAGAAACAGAAGGCTCTATTATTAACTTTGCATCTGGCGCTGGTTTATCTGGACAACCTACACAAGCAGCATATGCAGCAGCAAAAGAAGCAATCCGTGGTATTACTCGTGTTGCTGCAAATGAGTGGGGCAAGTATAATATTAATATTAACTTAATCAGCCCAATCGCAAAAAGTCCTGGTGTAGAAGCATGGGCTAAGCAGTTCCCAGAAATGTATCAGGAAACCTTATCTCGAATTCCACTTGGTCGCTGGGGCGAGCCAGAAGAGGATATCGGTCGTGTAGCTGTTTTCCTAGCTTCAGAAGATGCTCGCTATATTACAGGACAAACAATTATGGTTGATGGTGGTTCAGTTCAACTACGTTAAGATCGAGGGATATCATAATGAAGAAGCCAAGTATTTACGAATTAGTTAATATGGTCGAGCAAGTAAACAATGCGAGTATTATTCAATATACCGATAATTTATCAAAACCGATTGGAATATCGTCCATTATTGTGCTAAGCGAAATAAAGAAGCAAAAAAAATGCCAGCCAATCCAATTAGCCAATATACTGGGCTACTCAAAAAGCAGCATTACCGCTATTTCGAATAAGCTACTACAAGCTGGATATATTACAAGCATTGCTGATCCACACGATCGCCGAAGTATCTCCTTTGAGGTGACAAACGAAGGTATCGCCATATTAAAAGAAGCCGAAATGCTTGGGCAAAAATATTATGAAACAATCTATTCCGTTTTGACAGAAGAAGAGCTTTCTCAGTATATTGCAATTCAACGAAAGCTGTTGTACCACATCAAAAATAATTAGAACGTATATAAGCTCCCTCACATTGTGGGGGACTTTATTTGTTTATTGGTAAAACACATATCCTATAAGATACTTTAGCCGCAAAAACAGTGTAGGGCGAGCCTGAAAATAAACACTTTCATATAAAAAGAGTACAGTGAAAAGATTCACTGTACCTAAGTATTTCAAAAATTTCGTTAAGCATTAAGCACAGTAGCCAATAAAGTTAAATACGACGATAGACATTAGTCCAAAATAGACGAGAACAACCATCGTAATGCCGATCAACAACGGGATAAACATCGGTGCATTTTTGAAAAAGCTTAAGAGTAAGAATGGGATAAGCACCACGCTTAAGACAAAGAAGAATAAGCCAGTCCAATTTAATTGTAGATGCCCTGTCATGCCGAATTCTATAGAAGCTGTGTAAAAAAACTGGAATAGACTTGAAACAGATTCCGTTGTTACATACTCGATTGGTGGTGGCTGCTGACTAAACATCGCTGTTATACCAAAAATAGCGAGGAGCAGAATGGATTCCAGTCTTGCCCAGCGAATTGGGTTGAAGCCTGACTTTGATAGTTTTAGTTTGACGAGCAGGCCATTCACTAGCACATAAAAGACTAGAGGAATTAAAAGTAAGTGCTTAATAAGTAATCCTTGTCCATAATCGGTAGACCATCCTGTTGTATAATCAGGGACTAGCATATCTGTTAAAAACAAGCCACTAAGTGCTGTTGCACCAAAAGCTGTCATTGCAGTAGGAGAAAACCATTGTAAAAATGCCGCCCAGTTTTTAGTATCTTTAGAAAACCAGCTAATAACAAACAAAGTACCGACCCACACACTAACGGAAAGTAGATGTGTAAAATCAAAGATGAAGCCTAATAATGGCTCGATTGATCCTGCATGACTCGCCCAGGCAGAGGAGGCAATTATCCCTAGCATTAATAGAATTCCAAGCATTGAATATCCTACAGAAGAGCGAGTATTGAAATATTTTAAATAAATGAGCAGCATTAAGGATAGTAAAAAGATCAAGCTCCAGGCTAAACCAACCTTATACGAAACTAATACATTCGCTAGACTTGTTAGAAACCCAAATTGGCTTTGTAGTATAAACACAATTTGAAGTATAGGCATAAATGTCAGTATAGGAATGGCCATAGCACTGTAAACTAGCCATTTTCTATCGATTAGGATAGTCGGTTTATAGTCTGCCGGAATCAGTCTCACAATAAATGTTCCTAATAAGATTGAGAAGCAAAAGTATAATAATGCTTCACTAAAATGATAGAATAGCATTGCTTATCTTTTTCTTCTCATTGCAAGAATAGTGCTAACTAAAACTATGGCAAATAAAAGACCGACGATTAAAAACATTTTACTGGACAGTGTAGATTGCTTGGCTGGCTCATTTTGCTCGACAGATTGATTTGTTGATGCTTCCGGTTTTTCTTCTACCGTAGTTGAAGAATCCGAAGCCTCTGCTGCTTGTGGTACATCTACTAGAAATGAAAATTCTCCTGTCATTGGATGGCCGTCCTGACTAATCGAAGACCAAACAACACGATACTCATTATTTTCTAAAGGCTGTGAAAGTGTTCCGGTCAACTTGCCATTATCGATCGTGAATGTTTGTACGTCAATTTTTTGTCCTTCAGCGGAGTTTAATTCGAAGGAGGAACCTTGTTCAATTTGCCCATCATATGTTAAAGAAATGCTAGAAATCTCTGTAGTAATGACGGCTCCATTTGCTGGATCTGTCTTTTGTAAATGGGTATGTGCCTCTACATTTGCAGCACCTAGAAAAATGGCTAGGAATAAAGTTGTGATAAATGTGTACTTCAAATGAAAGCCTCCTTTTTTCTAATGGAAATATCATAAATTTATCAATATCTATTCTAAACGATAAATGTGAAATTACTATGAGATTTTGATGACTATGTTAAATATTTCTTTAAATAAAAGGCACTAGAAGGCACTTTTTTTAAAAAAATATACTATTTTGTATATTACAATAGATTTATTTAGGAGGATTAACATGATTTCACTTATTTTAACAATCAAAAGACTATTTGGCGCTATTTTCAAAAATAGTAAGGATCCAGTCTTTCAATCTCTTGTTACTACACTAGTGTTTATTCTATTGTCGGGTACATTGTTTTATAGAGGAATTGAAGGATGGTCTTGGCTCGATTCATTATATTTTGCGGTGATTAGCTTAATGCCGACAAGTGTCAATACGGGACTCTTTCCTTCAATGACGATAAGTAAAGTGTTTACGATGATTTACTTAGTAGTTGGAATGGGCGTAATGATCATGCTCCTGGCGATGATTGGGAAGGCTGTATTGAATTTTGATGAAAAAGAATTGGAACGTTTAAAGCAAAAATCGAAGGACTAATTAATACTAGCAAAAAACTAGACACCTGGCTGGATATTATAGCCTAGGTGTCTTCTTTATACTATGTAAAATATTGCTTGAAATAGTGTCCGGCTTCTTTCATTCTTGCTCCATACCAGAACATTTCGCCATCTATGAGTCTAATCGACGTATTGGGTAGATAGGCTGCTAGTTCATCCTTATGCTTTTGAGAGAATGGAAATGGTTCTGATGATAGGAATAATACGTCGAGCTGTTCTTTTTGTAGGGCAGCAATGTCAACTACTGGGTAGCGTCCTTCATAGGTTGTATAAGGATTAGCAAAGCCAAGTGTTTGCAATACATCGGAAATATATGTTGTTGCACCTACTACCATATATGGTTTACGCCACATAGCATAGGCAGCCCTTCCATGATTTTGAGGTAGGGGCTGAAAAGAACCTGTAATTTCTTCGACTAGTTTTTTGCTTTCTTCCTGTCGTCCCGTAATTTTTCCCGCATCTAAAATCATTCGATAGGCTTCAGCAATAGATTCTATTTGAAATACAAAGACGGGGAAGTGTGCTTCAAGCTCTTCGATAATTTCTATTGTATTTTCTTCCTTTTCAGCAATAATTAAATCGGGCTGTAGCGATGCAATTACATCGTAATCAACCTCTTTAGTTCCGCCAACGATTGTAACTTGCTCCACGAGATTTTGAGGGTAAATACAATATCTCGTACGACCGACTATTTCTTGCTCTAAACCTAAGCTAAATAGCGTTTCTGTAATGGCTGGACAGATTGAAACGACTCGCTTTGGCGGAACTGGGATGTCTACTTGTCTACCTAAATGGTCTTCTACTCTCATTAATAAATCAGCTCCTTTTTAAGACTTTCCTTTATCATAGCGAGTTCCTTCTCCTCCTACAACCGTTTTGTATGAGGAAAGACCAGCTCACCCCATAGATGAGACTGGTCACTTCACCTTTTAAGCATTCTTTTTTGCTTTTGATGTTCGTTTACGAAAGGTTGATTTTTTTGTTTTGTCTAATGAGGCTTGAAGTGCAGACATTAAATCAGTTACATTGTCAGGAAGCGGGCGTTTATCACTAACTGATACCGTGCTACTCCCTTTCTTTTCTTCAATCAATTCCATAAGTGCTGTATGATATTCATCACTGTATTTTGTAGGGTCAAATTCTGTTGTTAATTGCTCTACAAGCATAAGCGCGGTATCGAGCTCTTTTTGAATAACAGTTTCAGCACTTGGAATATTAGGTACGTCGGCAACCGCTCGAACTTCATCTGGATAATGAATTGTTTCCATCACAAGCGCATCCTGATATACACGAACAACGGCTAATTGCTCCTTTGAACGAATTATGATTTTTGCCACACCAATTTTTCCTGATTGTTGCAAGGTTTGACGTAAAAGGGCATAGGCTTTTGCACCGGTTGTGTCAGGGGATAAAAAATACGTTTTTTCGAAATAAATAGGATCGATTTCTTCTAATTGTACGAAGTCGATAATCTCAACTGCTTTATCCTCGTTTTCCTTTTTTAAGTTCTCTAGCTCTTCTGGGCCTAACACGACAAATTTATTTTTTGCATATTCATATGCTTTCACAATGTCTTCTTCCGTCACTTCCTTATTGCATCCTTCACATACTTTTTTATAACTAATCGGTGTATTGCATTCTTTGTGAAGCTGTCGTAATTTAATATCCTTGTTTTCCGTAGCAGCGTGTAGCTTGACAAGATTTGCAATCCGTACTTGAGAGTTTGGAAGAGTGATGTGCATTAAAAAATACATTGTTGGCGAAGAGACCAACAATGTATTATTAGGAGAGCTATATTTGTACTGTGTCAATTTGGTTGCCATGACGATTTTTATTCTTAGGTTGGAAACCATCGACTTTCGGTAAAGGTTTAACAGGTAATTCTTCAATTCCTTCTTTTCGAAGAATACCATTTGACGTAATACGAGCCGATTCGAGGATAATAGGTAGACCGCTTCCTGGATGAGTACCGCCACCAACTAACCAGCAATTGTCTAATTCCTCGAATTTATTATGTGGACGGAATGTAAGCATTTGAGTGAGCTGATGTCCAAGATTGAACGTCGCTCCTTTATAGACAGCAATATCCTCTTCCCATCCTCTTGGTGAGATCATTTTTTCTTCCTCAATATATTGCTCTATGTTGTCGACTCCAAGTTTTTCTTCTAGCATTTTTATTAGTAGATTACGATAATCACCTTCACACTTTTCCCAGTCGATTTCGCTGGAGTTATTTGGTACAGGTGCTAGAACATACAGCGTCGATTTGCCTTCTGGTGCTACAGTTGAATCCGTAACAACAGCATTTTGAATATAAATTGAAGGGTCAGCTGATAATATTTTTGAGTTTGTAATTTCTTCTACGTTTTTGCGATAATCCTTTGCAAACCAAATCGTATGATGTGGCATATCAAATTTTTTGTTTACACCAAGATATAGCATAAATGTTGAACAAGAATATTTTTTCTTGTCTAGTTTTTCCTTTGAGTATTTTTTCAGCACGCCAGGTTCCACAAAGTTCGTCATTGCATGAGCAAAATCAGCGTTAATAATAACATCATCTGCCGCTACTTTGTCGCCATTTTCTAAAATAACGCCCTTTACTTTACGCCCATCTCTCCATAATTTAGATACACCCATACTCTTGTGAATTTCTCCACCATTTTCACGTACTACCTTTGCCATTGCCTCTGTTAGCTTGTTAATACCGCCTTTAATGTGGTAAACCCCGTACGCATGCTCAATATACGAAAGAATGGAGAATGCACCTGGACTTTCCCAAGGAGACATTCCTAAATACTTAGCCTGGAACGTAAAGGCTAGCTGCAAATCCTCCTGCTTGTAATAACGGGAAAGTGTATCAATTAATGATTTGCCAATTTCAAGCTCACCGAGTGCTTTTAACACTTTAGGCTGCAATAAATCTGTAAAGCGATTCATACTAGCCTGCAATACAGGGGCTAATGTTTCTAACTTTTGATTCGTTTCTTTCATGTATCGCTCAAAGCCACCTTCATTGCCAGGAAATAGCTCTTGAATTTGTCGAAGCATTTCATTCCGATCACGTGTCATATTGATTTTTTTATCGTGGAAGATTAACTGATACATCGGATTTAAATCAATCAAGTCTACATAGTCATGGATATCTCTTCCTGTTAACTCAAAAATTTCTTCAACAATATATAACATGTTTAAGAAGGTAGGTCCCATATCAAACTTGTAATCTCCTAAACGTATCTCACTTGTTCGCCCGCCAATATAAGGCTGTTTTTCAAATATTGTTACATCAAAGCCCTTTGCTGTTAGTAGCATTGCAGAGGCTAATCCTCCAGGGCCAGCTCCGACGATAATTATTTTCTTTTTCATAAGATAGCTCCTCCATATCAATTGTCTGGTCTTTTTTTACATAGTTGGATTGGGCTGTATGTTAGCCTATCAATTATGTACAAAATGTATGTAGTATGTATAACTTGTGCGAAAATGAGTTATACAATAGTTATACAATTATTATACGAGTGTTGTACAGAAATGTGCAACATATAAATCTATAAGTTAAGAAAATAGGGGGAAGGTGGCTTGCTATAATGCAAATTTTCAATAAAAAAACATGGACAAAGGATACTGTCTCACCTTTGTCCATGGGAATCATTTCACTATTCAATTATCTTTGAGGAGTAATACTAGGCTTGCCGAATAAGTATCCTTGGAAAAGCTCGTAGCCATTTCCCTTCAACCATTCAAAATCTTCACGAGTTTCAACCCCTTCAGCAAGTGGAGTTGCTCCAATTTCCTTCGCTTTTTCTAAAAATAATAGGGCTACTCGTTGTTTCTCGCTATCAAAACTTACTCCTTGAACAAACTTCATATCTAATTTCATATAATGTGGTTGCAAATCGGCAAGCATTTCGATGGTACTATAGCCTTCTCCGACATCATCGAGTGCATATTGAAATCCTTTTTCTTTATAATAATTTAAAATTGTTTTCAAATGCTCAATGTCATCTACTTTATCTGATTCAACGACTTCAAAAACAAATTGATTCGGGTCAATTCCTAATTGATTCGCAAGCTGAACAGTAGACTGTAGGCAGTGTTCCGGCGAATAAATAGAGGTTGGAATAAAGTTGATAAATGTTTTTTTCTGTAGGATAGCTGAATACCGAACGGCAGCCATTCGACACATTCGATCTAATGCATATAGGCGACCACGATTTCGCGCAGCCGAAAAAATTTCATTTGGGTATATAAAAGAGCCATCATCTTTTGTAAATCTCGAAAGAACTTCATAGGCAAAGATTTCTTCATCTCTATTAACAATAGGCTGTGAAAAGCTTACAACCAATTTTTTACGTATAACTTCATCAATCCACTGCATTTTGACTATATGTTCGATTTCTGTAATTGGTCGCCATTCTTTTTCCTCAAGGCGAAAATACACATTCTCCTGATCCATATAGTCCTGACAAAAGTCTAAAAATTCTTTAACAGCCGACTCACCGATCTTCAAAAAATCATTCGATCCGTCAATTCGAAAACCTCTTCTAGTAAGATGGTTTATGATTGTTTGACGTAGTGATATATTTTTAGAGCCCATTAATCCAATCTCGTATTCAAGCTCTAATACTAAACAGCTTTTACAAGGCATAATTATTCCTCCAATTTTTATCGGTATGTATTCCTATTGAGCTATGACGATATTTCTGCCTTTTTCCTTCGCCTTGTATAGGGCTCGATCTGCTTTTTTTATAAGAGATTGAGCATCCAACTTGGTGCCTTCGTTTTTTGTAAAGGTTGATACACCTATGCTGATCGTAATAAATGGACTAGCAGAAGAAGAAGCGTGTGGAATATTTAAACTTTCAATGCATTTACGAAGCCTATTTGCTAAAGAAATTGCATCTCGTTTAGTTGTTTTTGGTAAGAATACACAAAATTCTTCTCCACCGATTCTAAAAACTAAATCATTTTCACGAATTTCTTGTTTAATTGTATTTGCCACTCTATATAAGCATTGATCTCCCTGTGGATGCCCGTATGTATCGTTATATTGTTTAAAGTAATCAATATCAATCATTAGCAACGAAAAATTGTGATGAAATTGTTCAAGCTTTACAAACTGCTCTTGTAACAACTTATTAAAGAGTCTGCGATTATAAATACCTGTCAATTCATCAGTATAGATTGCCTTCTGAAGAGATTTTTTTTCTGCTTCGAGCTGTATTAATTTTAATTGCTGCGCTGTAACATCTCGAGAAATACAAATAATTTCTTCCTCATTATCTTCGGGAGAGTGGATATACTTACATTTTGTTTCAAACCAAATATATTCCTTATTTTTTTTACCTATTCGAAATAGGGCGGTTTGAACCTCATGCTGGTTTATTGATAACTCAAAAAATTGTTGTATTTTCTTTCTATCTTCCGGGTGCAATAGGTCAAATAGCGATTTTCCGATTAATTCGGATGTATCGTAGCCTAACACGGACTCACAAATAGGAGAAGCGAATGTAAAAACACTCTTAATAGTATGAATTGAGATAAAATCAGTTGAGTTTTCAGTAATTAATCGATAGCGTTTTTCCTTTTGGGCTAGTTGTAGCTCAGCAATTTTTCTGTCCGTTATATTCACATGGGAAATGACTGCACCGTAATGGGCAAAGTCATCTACTTTTATTGGTGTTGCCCGCAATAGAAACCATCTTAATTGATTTTCGTCATGACAAGGATATTCAAAAGTATATTGCGTTAAGCTACCACTTAAAACAAGAGAGATTCCGTCTTTTACCTCTTTTTGACAAACGTTGAGATAATTAGTTCCTATTGAACTTTTGCATAAGTTCCCGCTATTTTCTTCGGAAAAGTTAATCCAAGATTTATTAACTGCTAGAATGATTCCTGCATTGTTGACCACAGCAATATTGTCTGGAAGAGAGTCCAATATAGCTTGACTAAAACTCATTATTGAATAACCTCCATTCATACCAATTTTAAATGTTGCTTCAAAAAACAATATGCAAACGCCTATTTTGACTAGTTTATGGAAGATTAATTATCTCTTCAATATCATTTACCACATTGATCGATTGTAACGGATATCCTTTAATAAATTCGATAGAGCCAGCGCCCCCAATATAAAACCGTGTAGTCCGATGTTTTGCGGCAAAACGATCCAATCCCTCTAGTAATGTTGGATGGGATTCAAAAGGCAGAGTAGTTGAAGCAGAAAGTAAAACGACCTTTGGCTGCAACTGTTCGACTAATGATTCGATTGCACCTAGAGCTGGAGAGCTGCCAACTAAGAATGATTTCCAGCCCGCCATCATCGCCTGCAATAGCAAAATATGGAGCGGTACTTCATGATATTCTCCAGGTAGGCATGCACCCATTATGAGAGGTGCATCTTCTTTATAGGGAAAGTTCCTTCGTATTTGTACTAAATAATCTCGTACAATCATTGATGAAACGGCTTCTTGATATTCAGTCCACTCCTTTTTCTCCCACCGATTTCCAATCTCTTTCATAAAGGGAATCACAACCGTCGAAAGAAATTTGGATAGTCCAAGGGAATGATGTGCCTGCTGAAGAATACGGTTTAGTTCATTTTCGTTACAGTGTGCACCTTTTTCTAGTAACAAAAAGAAAAAATCGTTCATCCCTTCTTCTACATGTTTAATAGAAGGTGAAGATAGTTCTTCTTTAGCCTCTTGTTCCTGAGCTATTACTACAGCCTGTTTTATAGAATAGCCTTGCTGAGATAAATTTCGAACTTTTAATAATAATTGTAAATCCTTCTCATTATAAACACGGTGACCGTTTTCAAGTCTTTCGGGTTGAACTAATCTATATCGCTCCTCCCATTTACGAATCACCTGTTTTGATAACCCTGTAATTTCTGAAACCTGTGTTATATTATAATGCCATTTAGCAGCATTTGAATTCATTTTTATCAACCTCTCTATAAAACATTTTTCTCATTTTTATGAGTTTTTAATGTGTTAGATCCATCAACCTTTTTAAATTGGAAAGTATAAGTTTTTTCAAGTTTAAAGAGTGTGTAAGCATTGGCGCCGCATGCACGATGTTGCGAACTGCTCCATAGGGCGAAAGTGTCTGAGAGTTTCCTTTCGCTTCGGGCTCGCAAGCAGCTGTACCGTTGTAATCGGGCGCGAGTGAGCTTTTATTAATATTATACTATATGAGCAGAGTTGGTTGTACAATCTTTGTACAACTTTTGAGTCAGAAAGATTGACGAAAAAAAGCGAGTCATGATATACAATTATTTAAACGTATAAAAGACTGAGGAGACGGTTATGATGAAATTTTGGAAACGTGAAGTACGACAAGATAGCCATGTTACATCAGAAAAAATTTCGAATTTTAAGCCTATAATGGATTTTGAAGGTATGCCAGAATTAGAAAAACAGATGAAGTTAATCTGTATTCATGAAGCTGAGCTACGAAAGATTAAATCCTATCAACCTCATATCATGAATGGCATCGAAGAGGTGACAGAGGTTTTTTACCAAAATGTGCTTTCCATCCCATCGCTACGAAAAATTATTGAGGAACGGACAAAAATAGACGCGTTAAAGAAAACACTCGGTACCTATATTATAGCTATGTTTGATGGTATTTTTAATGAACAGACGATTGAGCGAAAAAGAAGATTAGCTCGAATGCATTTTAAAATTGGATTAGAGCCGAAGTGGTATATGGGGACATTTCAAAAGTTGCAGGAAGTTATTGTAGGACTGATCGTGCAAGACATAAAGGATTCGACAATACGAGAGCAAGTTACGTTAAACGTGTCAAAGCTAATCAATCTTGAAATGCAAATTGTTCTAGAAGAATATGAAAAAGAGAATATTAATCTACGACATGAGCAATATAATATTGTGAAGAATGAACTAAAGAATAAAATGTCAGCCATAAGTGAAGATTTGGCCCAATTAACAGAACAAACGAGTGTATCGATTGAGCAAGTAAATGTACATACCGATGATATTAGTAAAACGATTGATTCGAATGTTGAAATTGTTCAAGGGATTCATAGTGACGCCGTGATTGGAAAAGACGAGGTGACAACTTTAGAAAACGAAATGATCGAAATAATGGCAAGTACAAAAGAAATGGCGGATAGGATTAATAGTTTAGAGCAGTCATCCCATCAAATCATTTCGATTGTGTCGATTGTCAAGGGTATTGCCGATCAGACGAACTTACTTGCACTAAATGCCTCCATAGAAGCAGCTAGAGCGGGGGAGCATGGAAAGGGTTTTGCCGTAGTGGCACAAGAGGTGAGAAAACTAGCTGAACAGTCAAAAGAATCTGTTGAAAATATTACAAGTCTTGTACAAAACTCGACTTCATTAACAGCAAGTGCAGTCGATATGATTAACTCAGTACAAGTACGAGTAGAAGCAGGGGTTAATGTTTCCATTAGTACACAAAAGAAGTTTCAGCAAATACTAGATGCCATTGAACAAAATGAGAGACAAATTTCGCTAGTAGCGAAAGACATTTCTAATTTATCTGGCGTCATTGACTCAATCGAGAAAGAAACAAGAACAGTCGCTTCAACTGCCGATCAGCTTTATCAAACAGCTACAAGTATTTAATCTATTGTAAAGACCACCTCAAACGAATGAGGTGGTCCTTCTATTATTGCTATATAAGAAAGAGATTAGGGGGTCTTTTGATTTGCCAAACTGTCGGCAAGTGAGACTTCTGCCTTTGCGATTTTTAAGACTGTATGAAGGAGAACGTCTGCTCCTTTTGAGCATTCATCGTAAGAAGTATATTCATCCTCACGGTGGCTATAGCCCTTTGCACTTGGTACGAAAATCATGCTAGAAGGTATATAGGACGCAATAAATTGTGCATCATGTCCGGCGCCGCTAAACATTTTATGCTTTGTATAGCCTAAATCATCCACACTCGTGTTGACTGCTTCGACGATTGCAGCATCGAAATGAACTGTATCTCGGTCCCATAGTTTTTTTGTGCTCACATGACATTGTTCGATTTCTTTCGGTAATTCTTCAATGATTTGCTCAACCTGTGAAATGACGTGAGGGTCTTGATGGCGTGATTCGAGTGTGAAGGTTACATTATTCGGTATAACGGTATGAATATTAGGAGTAGCGTTGATTCTTCCAATTGTATAAACTAAATCCTCAGGAAGCCCTTTTAATTTTTGCCGGAGGATCGAAATAATGTTCATAGAGGCAAACATGCTATCCTTTCTCATCGAAATAGGTGTTGTGCCAGCATGATTCGATTCTCCGTCAACTGAAATTTCATAGCAGACCATCCCTAAAACACCTGTAACGACACCGATATCCTTTTGATAATGTTCTAGGACAGGTCCTTGCTCGATATGCAGTTCTACATAAGCCTTTGCTTCCTTTAAGCGATGAGCTTCGCTTCCTTCATACCCGCTTTCTCTCAGGGCTTGACAGAAGGTAATCCCTTGGCGATCCTTCGAGGCCAGCATTACTTCCTTAACAAATTTGCCGGATAAGACACCAGAAGCCATAAGTGAAGGTTCAAAGCGAGCGCCTTCTTCGTTTGTAAAGTTTACGATCGTTACAGGGTAATCTAATTTGATATCGGCATCTTGAATTGTTTGGACAACTTCTAATGCTGTTAATACACCTAATACTCCATCAAAGCGTCCCCCTTTAATAACAGAATCCAAATGAGAGCCGATCACAATCGGGGGATTATTCGTTGTGCTTGGCAGTGTAGCATACATATTGCCCATATCATCGACGGTTACGTTTAAACCATTGCTTTCGCAAATTTCTTTAAACTTGTCCCGTGCCAAAATATCCTCCTCGGATAAAGAAAGACGGGTAACACCGTTATGTTCAGTGGCCCCATATTGACTAAAAAGGGTCAAAGTCTCTTGCAGTCGTTGCCGATTTGTTTTTAGCATTTATATCCCTCCTACTCTTAGGCATATTCGTGCCAGAATACAGAAAATATAACATAAAGTAGCGTTTAGTTGTACTAACACGCTGTAAAATAATACAATAAATTAATAGACATTGTGTAAAGTTAATCGAGCGAGGTGTTGTTTAATGATTACGGTTCAGGACGTATTAAATCGAAAACACTTTGATTGTGCTAAGGTTGTTGCTGGTGAAAAAGGGTTAGCCCGAGGGATTAAATGGGTACATATTTTGGAAATCGTTGAAGTAAAGCAACTAATCCAAGGAAATGAACTTGTTTTAACAACGGGTGTCGTACTAAAGGATAATGAACAGGGGTTCTTATCTTTTATAGAGCAGCTTAATGGGTTACATGTAGCCGGACTTTGTGTAGAGCTCGGTGAGTATATAGCGGAAATTCCGCAAAGTGTTATTAAACTAGCAGATCGCTTGCATTTTCCGCTTATCGTTTTTACAGAAGTCGTAAAATTTATAGAAATAACACAGGACGTTCATGCCATTATTATTCATCAGCAGTTCGAAGCGTTAAAGAGGCTCGAGGATTACGCACAGCAAATTAATAAATATTCATTAAAAATCAATGATATTAATCAAATATTGCTCTATATGCAGCGCTATTTACAAGTGAATGTTGTTTTAGAGCTGAAAAATCAATCCTATACTTTTATACCGAACAAGGATTCTGAATATTTTTTATATTATAAAGATAAAGAGTCTAGAAATATTGCCTGCTGTGAATTAAACTTATTCCAACAGCCGTATGGAAAGGTGTATATCTATTCGCCGGTTCGTGAATTAACGGATTTCGATACCCTCATTTTGGATAGGACAATCGTGACGTTATCGCAATGTGTTTTAAGAGATTTATATATTGAAGAAAAGTCAGAAAGTGAATATCGTCAATTTCTTGAAAATTGGGTAAACGGGAAAAGCTCCAATGAAGAAATTTCATTATTTTTAGATGAATGGAATCCAAGGCTGAAAGAGGCGCATTGGATTGTTATGATCCATCAATTGAAGCGGGAAATTAAGAAAAAGGATATAACCTACTACAAGATTACTATACGGAAGGCGTTAGAAAAGGAAGGATTTCAAGCTTTTACTGTAGAACAGTCCAAACGATTGATCTTTATCGTCTGTGATATTCGAGGAAAGGGCTGTTATAAGGAAAGGTTGAAAAGGGCTTGGGATGAATCCGTCCAGCAAGCGCAATTTGAAGCACATATTGGAGTTGGCCGTTATGTTTCGCATTTTAATCAACTCGAGGAAAGCTTTTTAACTGCTCAAGATACAGTTGGGATTAGGTGGAAAAAAACGGGACTATCTTACTTTTATGAGGATTTATATTTATATCATCTCGTACAGGTTTTGCAGCAAAACCATCTTATTATGAGAGTGGCAGAGGAAAAAATAGATCTACTACAGCAATATGATCAAAAGTATAATAGCAATTTAATTCACACATTAAAGGTTTATTTACGGTGTAATGGCTTAAAAAAAGATACGGCTGAGAAGTTATTTATCGTAAGACAAACCCTCTATCATCGACTAGAAAAGATTGAACAAATCTTAGGCTCTGATTTTATGGCATATGAAAATCGTCTCTATTTAGAAATGGTGCTGCTTATGACAGAAAAAAATTATACAGGTTAATCGTAGTTGAAGAGACACCTCTATTCTTAGTGTGAAATAAACAGCGTAATCTATTTGACATTGTGTATAGTGCTTTCTAAAGGAAAAACATGCAAAATTTGTATAAGAGCATTTATTTCACGTGGAAGGGTGACGATTATGAATCAGTCTGTAGATTATGATTGGAAGGCAAAGGACGAGAAGTTTGTTTGGCATTCGATGAAGCCGTATAATCCGAAAGCTACCTTTATTGTTGAGAAGGCAGAGGGGGCTTGGCTAACAGATATTGATGGCAACCGTTATTTAGATGCAATGTCGGGTCTATGGTGTGTAAATATTGGGTACGGCCGCAAGGAAATCGCGGAGGTTGCCTATGAACAAATGCTAAACAATTCTTATACACCGTTAGCTTATGGACATACACAAGCGATTCTATTAAGTGAAAAAATTAGCGAGCTACTAGGTGACGATTATGTTGTTTTCTTTTCGAATAGTGGGTCAGAGGCGAATGAGGTCGCATTTAAAATAGCTCGTCAGTATCATCAGCAGCGCGGCGAGCCTCAGCGCTATAAATTTATATCGAGGTATCGAGCATATCATGGCAACTCCATGGGCTCATTAGCTGCAACAGGGCAAGCGCAGCGAAAGTATAAATACGAACCACTTGCTCCGGGCTTTTTACATGTTGCCCCGCCAGATGAATACCGAGCGCCAGAGCAAAAAATAGGGGATGATCCTTCTACACTACCGTCTGTCCAAGCGATTGACCGTACGATTACATGGGAAATGGCAGAGACAGTTGCAGGGGTGATAATGGAGCCGATTATTACTGGTGGCGGTGTAATTATGCCACATGAGGAATATTTACAGGGGGTTAAGGCAGTTTGTGAGAAGCATGGAGCACTCCTAATTGTTGATGAAGTCATTTGTGGATTTGGTCGTACTGGAAAGGCATTCGGCTTCCAAAACTACGGGATTCAGCCTGATATTGTTACGATGGCAAAGGGCTTAACAAGTGCATATATGCCTCTTTCGGCAACGGCTGTTCGTCGTGAAATTTATGAGGCCTTTAATGGGGCAGAGGAGTATGATTTTATGCGCCATGTGAATACATTTGGCGGTTCTCCTGTTTCTTGTGCAGTCGCGCTAAAAAATATTGAAATAATGGAAAGAGAGCAGCTTTCCGATAGATCAGCCACAAAGGGACAAAGGATGCTTGAGGCGTTGAATCAGAATCTACAATCTCATCCATATGTAGGAAATATTCGAGGTAAAGGCCTTCTAATTGGTATAGAGCTTGTAGAGGATAAAGACACTCAATCGCCGTTACCTGTAGCGAAAGTAAATGAAATTATTGCCCGTTGTAAAGAAAAAGGGCTAATTATTGGGAAAAATGGTGTCACAGTTGCAGGATACAATAATGTGTTGACATTATCACCGCCGCTAACAATTACAGCGGAAGAGCAATCTTTTATCATTACAACAGTAAGTGACGTGTTAGCACAATTCAAATAAAATTTTTAAGGGGATGAAGAGCATGGCAGAATCTGTAGCCATCAAACAATTAACACATTTTATCAATGGGAAAGCTGTGGACGGAAAAAGCGGCCGTTATGGCGATGTGTCCAATCCATCAACAGGCGAAATCATTGCAAAAGTTCCACTTGCCTCTGTAGAAGAAGCACGTGAAGCAATTGAAGCCGCAAAAACGGCATTTCCTGCATGGCGAGATACAGCTGTTGCGAAGCGTGCAGAAATCGTGATGCGCTTCCGCAACCTACTAACAGAAAATATGGATCGATTAATCGAGCTGATTTGCACAGAAAGCGGGAAAACGAAGGAGGATGCAAAGGGTGAGCTAACGCGTGGTCTAGAATCAGTGGATTTAGCCATTGGCGCGCCACATCTTCTAAAAGGGGAATATTCGGTTAATGTTGGTGGGCAAATCAATGCCTACTCTGCAAAATATCCACTTGGTGTTGTTGCAGCTATTTCTCCGTTTAACTTCCCTATTATGGTCCCACTTGCACAAACAAGTATGGCAGTAGCTGTTGGGAATGCCGTTATTCTTAAGGCTTCTGAAAAAGTACCAATGACTGCCCTATTTGTGAGTGAGCTTTGGAAGGAAGCAGGCTTGCCGGATGGTATATGGACTGTATTAAATGGAGATAAGGTAGCAGTGAATGAGCTACTTGAAAACCCAGCAGTGCACGCCATTTCGTTTGTAGGCTCCACACCTGTTGCGAAATATATTTATGAGACAGGGGCAAAGCATGGTAAACGTGTAACAGCACTAGGCGGCGGGAAAAATAATATGGTAGTCATGCCTGATGCTGATTTAGAGCAGGTAGCAAATGCATTTATCGGAGCTGCTTATGGAGCTGCCTCACAGCGTTGTATGGCGATTTCAACGTTAATGCCTGTTGGTGAAGAGACAGCAGATCGAATTGTCGCGATATTGAAAGAAAAAATTGATGCATTAAAGGTTGGCTCTTACGAAGAAGAAGGAACAGATTTTGGTCCGGTAATTTCAAATGAATCGAAGCAAAGTGTTATTGAGTCTATCGATCAAGCCGAAAAACAAGGCGCAAAAGTCGTATGTGATGGACGATCATTAGATATTGTAAAAAATTCAAATGGTTTTTATATTGGGCCAACATTGCTTGATCACATTACACCGGAGATGGATATTTTTGATAATGAGGTATTCGGTCCAGCACGGAATATTGTACGTGTTCAATCATTAGAACAAGCGATTGGGCTTATTAATGACCAAGAGCTTGCCAACGGTGTAACAATCTTTACGAATGATGGGCATGCCGCTCGTAAATTTACAACTGAAATTGATGTAGGAATGGTTGGCGTTAATGTGCCAATTCCAATTCCTGTAGGCTATCATAATTTTGCAGGCTTTAAAGGATCACGATTTGGTGAAGGGCATATGTTTGGCCCTGATCAAGCTCGCTTCTATACAAAAACAAAAACTGTTTCAGAGCGCTGGCTAACACCATCAGAGGCTACTACGTCTACCTTTGCCTTCCCAAGTAATAACGATTAAAAAATAACTGTTTTATGCATCCAGAGCGTTAGAAAGTCCAGTACTTTTTAACGCTTTTTTTCTTAGCAACTAGTAATGAATGTGAAAAATCGTGAATTAGTTGTTATAAACGGATGCTGTTTTGCCATCAATTAGACGAAATGTCTAGTCTTACTCCAATAATATATGACGAATTGTATATTCTTGATCGGTATAGATTAAGATAAAATGTTTTTACAGAACTCGTCTAAGGCGAATACTTTTTGTAATGTAACTACGATCACTGTTATAGAAATCCTCTTTTTTAGTACTCCCATCAAGATTTGCATAAAGGTATTTATAAACTTTGGCAGCACCATTTCTACTTTCATTTTAAAGCCCATTCGCACATTTCATTCTTCATCCCATTACTCATATTAGTCTTGTTATCTAGTAAACTTTCTTTCTCGAATAGCTGAATCTAGGAATATCTCACCAAAAAATAAGCATAAAATAATAGAAGGGGGCAAGCTTTGTCGTACTATTTTCAACCGTAAAAGAACAGAGAAACTAAAGGAAAAACAATATTTTAAAGGCTGGAGGCGTTTTTATGAAAAAAATTATATCTGGTGGCACAATCGTAACGGCTTCTGATAAGTATGAGGCAGATGTATTAATCGAAAATGGCGTCATTACACAAATTGCTCCAAATATTAGAGACGAAGATGCCGAAATCGTAGATGCAACAGGGCAATATGTATTTCCTGGAGGAATTGATCCTCATACACATTTAGACATGCCATTCAATAATACGGTAACGGATGATGATTGGGAATCTGGGACAAAGGCTGCGGCATTTGGTGGAACGACAACGATCATTGATTTTTGTATTTCAGCTGGCTCGCCAACTTTATCAGATGCTGTTAAAACATGGCATAAGAAGTCCAAGGATAAGGCGGTAATCGACTATGGTTTCCATCTAATGATTGGAGATTTAAACGAAGTGCGATTAGCGGAACTTCCCCAAGTGATGGAACAGGAGGGTATTAGCTCGGTTAAGGTGTTTTTAGCGTATGCAAAAGAATTCCAAGCATCTGACCGCACGTTATTCCAAGCCTTTAAAGTAGGTAAAGAACTCGGTGCTACTGTTATGGTGCATTGTGAAAATGGCTCAGTTATCGATGAGCTTGTCGAAGAAGCACGAGCAAATGGAAAAACAAAGCCGATCTATCATGCATTAACACGACCTCCACAACTAGAGGGTGAGGCAACGAAGCGTGCTATTGAGCTTGCTCATTTAGCTGGAGCTAAATTATATGTAGTGCATGTAACGTGTAAAGAGGCAGTTGATGAGATTATTTCTGCACGTAACAAAGGGTATAACGTAATTGGCGAAACTTGCCCGCCGTATCTAGTGCTAGACCAAACAGCGTTAGAGAAGCCGAACTTTGAGGGGGCTAAATATGTTTGGTCACCACCGCTTCGTCCAGTAGAGCATCAAAAAGTATTATGGGATGCGTTGAAATCGAAGCAATTACAAACAATTGGGTCTGATCAATGCTCATTTAGCTTTAACGGTAAAAAATCATTAGGGAAAGATGATTTCTCCAAAATCCCAAATGGTGGACCATTCATCGAGGACCGTTTCTCTGTTCTGTATTCAGAGGGTGTAGCAAAGGGGCGTATTTCTTTAAATGAATTTGTTGATATGATTTCTACGCAATCAGCAAAAATTTTCGGTCTATTCCCGAAAAAAGGGACAATTGCGGTCGGTTCGGATGCGGATATCGTGTTATTTGACCCTACTGTAAAACGAGTGATTTCTGCAGAAACACATCATATGAATGTAGATTATAACGCGTTTGAGGGGCTTGAGGTAACGGGTGAACCGATAACTGTACTCGTTCGAGGTGAGTATGTAATTAAAGAAAAAGAATTTGTCGGCTCATTAGGTAGTGGAGAGTATATTCGCCGAGAAGTGGAAAGTGCAAAGGATACAGCGGTTATTTCTTAAAAGATAACAAGTCACACTGGAGAGGGGATTGTTATGAAGGCATTAGACAAAAACTTTGAAGAAATATTTGGTGGTTTAACAAACTATACGGCAACTGTAGAAGCGAATCGTTGCTTATATTGCTATGATGCACCGTGCATTACTGCTTGTCCAACAAGTATCAATATTCCAAGCTTTATCAAAAAAATAGCATCCAATAATTTAAAGGGCTCTGCAAAGGTCATTATGGAATCTAATCCAGTCGGAGCAAGCTGTGCCCGTGTTTGTCCAACAATTGAGCTTTGTGAGGGTGCTTGTGTATTAAATAGTGAGGAAAAGCCAATTCAAATTGGGCATTTACAGCGCTATGCAACGGATTGGCTAAGAAGCAATGATGTTGAACTGTTCAAGGCTGGTAGTGCAAATGGTAAAAAAATTGCGATTATCGGTAGTGGGCCAGCGGGGCTATCGGCAGCACGTGAGCTTGCACGTCTAGGCTATGCTGTAACGGTTTATGAAGCAAGTGAAAAAGCAGGTGGGTTAAATTATTATGGCATTGTTTCATTCCGCTTACCTCAAGATGTTGTGGAATGGGAAGTACAACAGGTTGAAAAACTTGGCGTAACGATTCGAACTGGTGTCAAGATTGGACAGGATGTTCTGGCAGAAGAATTACTAGCATCCTATGATCGTATTTTAGTAGCCGTTGGGATGGGGAAAGTACCAACGCTAGGTGTTGAAGGTGAAGATCTTGACGGTGTGTACGATGCGATTGATTTTGTCAAAGAATCAAAAGCGGGTGTAACAGACAAAGTGCTAGGAAAAAAGGTAGCAGTTATTGGAGCTGGCAATACAGCGATCGATGCTGCAACATGCTCAGTTCGTTCGGGAGCAGAGCGAGTCCAAATCGTTTATAGACGTACCGTAAACGAAATGACAGCCTATCCATTTGAATATGATTTTGCAAAGCAAGATGGGGTGGAATTCCGTTGGCTTTCGTTGCCAAAGCAGATTATCGGCGATGAGAATGGAAAAGTAGTAGGTTTACAGTGCGTAGGAATGGAATTAGGTGAAGAGGAGGATGGAAAGGCAACTTTACATGAAGTTCCAAATTCTGAATTTGTTATTGAGGTAGATGCAGTCATTCGAGCAATTGGTCAAACAAAGCATGTGGAGCTGATCCAACATTTGGGGCTTGATCATACACGTGGAGTCATTGATGTTGATATGGAAACATTAAAAACATCAAACCCAAAAATTTATGCTTGTGGTGACGTTATTTTTGGTAACGGATACGGAGAAGCAACCGTTGTATCCGCAGCACAACAAGGAAAAGATTCAGCCTATGCTATTCATCAAGAGCTTAGTGTCAATTCTGAAATTGCATAAAGGGAGGGTTTTATATGGCAGATCTACGTATTAATTTTGCTGGAATTCAATCACCTAATCCATTTTGGCTTGCATCAGCGCCTCCAACAAACTCAGGCTATCAAGTGCAGCGTGCCTTTGAAGCTGGCTGGGGCGGTGCCGTTTGGAAAACGCTTGGAGATCCCATTTTGAATGTTTCCTCACGCTTTGCAGCAGTTAATTTTAATGGACAAAGGGTAGCGGGCTTTAATAATATCGAGCTTATTACCGATCGACCGTTAGAGGTGAATTTAAAAGAAATCTATGAAACGAAAAAGAGATTTCCCAACCATGCTATTATTGCTTCTTTAATGGTAGAGCCAAAGCAAGACAAATGGCATGAGATTGTAAAACGTGTACAAGATGTTGGGGTGGATGGTTTCGAGTTAAACTTCGGCTGTCCACATGGTATGGCAGAGCGCGGCATGGGTTCTGCTTCTGGACAGGTGCCAGAGCTTGTTGAAAAACAAACATACTGGGCGAAGGAAGCTGCGAAAGTACCGGTAATTGTTAAGTTAACACCTAATATTACAGATATTACCGTGACAGCGGAAGCAGCAGTAAGAGGCGGTGCTGACGCAATTAGTATGATTAATACAATCAATAGCTTAGCCGGTGTTGACTTACATTCGTGGAATACAATTCCTAATGTAGCTGGGAAGGGTGCTCATGGTGGCTATTGTGGTCCGGCAGTAAAGCCAATTGCGCTTAATATGGTAGGTGAATGTGCTCGAAATCCACATATTAATGTGCCTATTTCAGGCATTGGTGGTATTTCAAATTGGCAAGATGCGGCAGAATTTATTCTCATGGGTTCATCTAGTGTTCAAGTTTGTACGGCTGCAATGCATCACGGCTTTAGCATTGTAGAGGATATGATTGATGGGCTTAACAATTATTTAGATGAAAAAGGGTTAGCCTCTGTCACAGATTTAGTAGGGAAATCTGTACCAAAATATTCTGATTGGGGTGATTTAGACTTAAATTATAAGATCGTTGCCGAGATTAATAACGATGTTTGTATTAATTGTAATAAGTGTCATATTGCCTGTGAGGATACATCGCATCAATGTATCGAGCTATACGCTGAAAATGGTAGGCCGATGTTAAAGGTTCGTGAAGTGGACTGTGTAGGGTGTAATTTATGCTCCATTGTATGCCCAGTAGAGGGAGCCATTACAATGAAGGAATTACCACACACGCAACCTCCAATGACATGGAATCAACGTCAATCATTGTTAAAGGCTTTTTCTAATGAAACTGGTACGGTGATGAAGTGAAAATTTAATAATGAGGGGAAATGTCGATGTCAAACGATGGACGGAAAGGTCAGGCAAGTAATGATTATTTGAAGTCTCCAGATTTATTCCCTATTGCTCATGAGGATCGAAAAATTGGTGTTATTGGATTTGGTGTTATTTGGGTTGGTATGGCAATCGTTTTAGCGGCGTTTGCTATTGGCGCGGCAGGAATTGTGAATTTGTCGATGCCGCTACTTATTGTTGCGGCTTTAGTGGGATCGATTTTAATCGGTATCTTTATGGTAGTGATTGGAGACATTGGCGTTGAGCATGGTTTATCGTTTCCAGTATATATGCGTGCACCATTTGGGACGATAGGGACGCATATTCCATCATTCGTACGTGCATTTACAGCTTCCTGTTGGTTTGGGATTAATACGTATTTCGGATCAGCAGCGATAAACGGTATTTTAAATATTTTGTTTGGGTTTGATAACTGGTTTATATGCTTTATCGTTTTTGCTGCATTACAGCTTTTCAATGTATCTTTAGGTATTAAATCGATCGAACGCTTTGCAGACTTAGCTGCACCTATTATTATTTTGATTTCTATTTGGATGTATATCGCTCTGTCTGGTGAAGCACAGGCACAGGGGAAAGAGGTATGGGCTTGGGTAGAAATGCCAACATCGGGCTTTGGTACTTTTACAGCGTTTATGATTGTAGCAATGGCCGTTATGGGCTTCTGGGCAACCTTGGCGGCAGACATGCCCTCGTTATCTCGATTTTTCAAAGCGCCCAAAAATGAGCGTAATTGGATTAAGCGTAATAAATCTCAATTATTAGGGTCATTAGTTGTACAGCCGATTTTTAATACGTTGATGATTGTTATTGGCGCGGTTTGTTATATGGCTACAGGTTCAGGAGATCCAGTAAATGCGTTGCAGCAATCTGCTGGCGGCATTATTTTAGCAATTTTATTATTAATGATCGTTCTAGCTCAGTGGTCGACAAATACTTCAGCGAATGTTGTGCCAGCTGCAACAATCTTCTCGAATATCGGTGGACCAAAAGTGCCGTTTTGGGTAGGTGTAGTATTTGCAGGTATTGTCGGTACGGTTGTACAGCCGTGGAGTTTATTTGAAATTTTAAATAGTGTACTGTTAATTGTTGGTGGAATTTTAACATCCATTGTCGGTATTTTATTTGCAGATTACTATTTATTACGTAAACGACGAGTGAATGTAACTGAGCTATATGAAGCAAATGGGCAATATCGTTATATGGGCGGTATGAATATGGCAGGCTTAATTTCGTGGGTAGTCGGCGGCGTAATTGCCAATATGTACCCAACGTATTCATCGTTAATTGGTTTTGCAGTTGGTGCGGCTCTATATTATGTACTTGCAAAATATTGGTGGTTTAAAAAATACCCACAAGCGGAAATTGAACACCCTGATGATTCTCAATATTTAGGGCTGACAGTAGGACGTAGTTGGGTGATTGACGAAACACCTGAAAAATAAAGTGTATTGAAAGCCGATAGTTAGTTAGAAGTACGGAGGTGTAGAGATGTCAGAATATGTATTAGTAGCGGAAGAGATTCAAAAAATAGATGAGCTCCTATCACAAAATTATCAGTTTAAAGCTGTTAAAGAAGATTTAGAAGGAGCCTATGTGACTTTCGTTCATGGGATTCATAGTACAGAACAAACGCTACACATTAAAATGGCGGATGCACGTAAATATTTCTCGTCAAAATTAGCCCAGCAATTGTCACGATAGCTATAGGACTAATAAAGGTCACTTTCTCGAAAAGAAAGTGACCTTAGTCTATTAACCTTAGGGCGGGGGGCGTAAGGTTATGGCAGTATTGATATTTATCATGTAATGTTCAATCTGATTTGTTCCCTTATGCATTGAATAGAAGGTAGAGTATACATAATTTGGAAATTTAGTACATAACCGTAGCGCCGACAATAATTAGAAGAATGAATAGAACAACGATTAATACGAATGTTGAACCATAACCAGAGCCAGAGCCTCCGCAGTTACCATAGTATCCCATAAAAATTTCCTCCTTTCTATAGCTATAATATGTAGCTGTTTATAGAGGAGAGGGGATATTCAACTATATAGTGTTTTATGTACGAAAAAATAAGTTTCTAAGTCAAATGTTTAGTTGTTAGTAAATCATTTTACTCTACTCATTCTTACGAAAGAGGTTGATTTCCGCTACGGGCAGCTCGCTTTTCGCGGGCACGGCTGCAACTATTTTTTTGGGATTCATCCCGAAAAAATGGATTTTCCGCCCGTGCGACTGCCGCTACGCTTTCGCCGCAGAAAACATGGCTGTTCCCGCAGAAAGCTATGCTCTGTAGCGAAAGGCGACCGCCGACAGCTACACTGGGATGCCCTTCGCTACAATCAACAGAATACTTCTAAACAAGATGCACATCCACATTTATATTCAAAAGATCTTTGTTTTAAAATGTTCGTATTTTCTATATCCATAGCCTTTTCTTTTGATTACCTTGTTGCTAAAGATAGTATGTGAACATTTTATATCTTAGAAGATTGTATTAAAATCATTTTAGAAAATAAAGCAAGCCCCGCCACGAAGACTAGAGTGGCGGGGCTTGAAGATTACTATGCAACTAAAAAATAGTTTGTCTAATTACTTGTAGCATAAATGATTAAGGACTTGCAGGACTATTTCAACCCTTGGCTGTCCTTCCACTCAAGGAACTCATCGTATGTTAATTGCTTATCTAAGATTGAACCGTCTTCACGGATTTCAATTACACGGTTTGCAATTGTTTGGATGAATTGGTGGTCATGTGATGTAAATAGCATTGCACCTTTGAAGCGGATTAAGCCTTCGTTTAGTGCCTGAATTGATTCAAGGTCTAAATGGTTCGTTGGCTCATCTAAAATAAGCACGTTTGAGTTTGATAGCATCATTTTTGATAGCATACAACGAACTTTCTCTCCTCCTGATAGGACAGAAGGGGATTTTTTTACTTCTTCACCAGAGAATAGCATACGTCCTAAGAAGCCACGTAGGAAGCTCTCTGTTTCATCGTCAGGAGAGTATTGGCGTAACCACTCTACTAATGATTTTTCAGAGCCAGTGAAGTATTTATCATGGTCGTTTTCGAAGTAGCTTTGAGACGTTGTTACACCCCATTTGAATGTACCAGCGTCTGGCTGCTCTTGCTCCATTAAAATATCGAAAAGAGCAGTTTTTGCATTTGGACTACCAAGTAAGACGATTTTATCTTCCTTGTTCATCGAGAAGCGAATGTCTTTAAATAGTGTTTCGCCTTCTAATGAAGCTGTTAATCCATCTACTGTTAATACGTCATTCCCAATTTCACGGCCAATTTGGAAGTTGATGAATGGGTATTTACGGCTTGATGGGCGGATATCGTCAAGCTCGATTTTATCAAGCATTTTTTTACGAGATGTAGCTTGCTTCGATTTAGAAGCGTTCGCCGAGAAGCGTGCAATGAATGCTTGTAATTCTTTAATTTTCTCTTCTTTTTTGGCATTTTGGTCAGATTGCATTTTTTGTGCTAATTGACTTGATTCATACCAGAAATCATAGTTTCCAACATAAAGCTGAATTTTCCCGAAGTCAAGGTCCGCAATATGTGTACATACTTTGTTTAGGAAGTGACGGTCATGGGATACAACGATAACTGTATTTTCAAAGTTAATTAAGAATTCCTCTAGCCATTGGATTGCTTTTAAATCTAAGTGGTTGGTAGGCTCATCTAGTAATAATACGTCTGGCTCACCGAATAGTGCTTGTGCAAGTAATACTTTTACTTTTTCAGCACCTTCTAGATCTGCCATTTTTGTATAATGTAGCTCATCACCAATACCTAAGCCATTTAGGAGAGTTGCTGCGTCTGATTCTGCTACCCAGCCGTTCATTTCTGCAAATTCGCCCTCAAGCTCAGCTGCACGCATGCCATCTTCATCAGTCATGTCTGGTTTTGCATAAATCGCGTCTTTTTCTTGCATTACTTCATAAAGACGTTTGTTCCCCATAATCACTGTTTCTAAAACTGTGAACTCATCGTATTCGAAATGATTTTGTTTAAGAACCGATAAACGCTCGTCTTTACCCATTGATACGTGACCTTCTTGCGCCTCGATATCACCAGATAAAATTTTTAAAAATGTTGATTTACCAGCACCGTTCGCACCGATTAGTCCGTAACAGTTTCCTGGTGTGAATTTAATATTTACGTCGTCAAATAATTTACGGTCGCCATAGCGAAGACCTACACCACTTACTCCAATCATGTAAGTTCCTCCTCATACTATCTACTGATTGCTTTAAACTTTTTCTGTTTAATACACAATGTTTCTATTATAGCATGACTTCGCTTGTAAATGAAATGGCAAAGCGTGGTGTCTGCTTGAAACATTTCATTCGGATATATGTTGTCAGACATTTTGAAATATGTTTTACTATCATAATGAAAGTAAAGAATAGAGGTAGCTTTATGAAAAGTGTTAAGGGATTGTCTGTCTGGATTACTCTTGCAGCAATTTTTTTCGTATCCATTAACTTACGACCTTCTGTTACAAGTGTAGGTCCACTTCTTAATACAATTACAGAGGAACTCGGAATTACGAATACACAAGTAAGTTTATTAACATCAATTCCCGTATTTTGCATGGGATTATTTGCACCGTTTGCTGTAGCGTTGCAAAGGAAACTTGGTTCAAAATGGGCGATAAATTTGTTATTGCTGGCGATTGGGATTGTTACTGCTGCACGCCTGTTAATTAACGATTATTTTTCCTTATTGCTAACAAGCTTTATAGCAGGCGTAGCTATTGCTATTATTAGCCCGTTAATTAATGCATTTATAAAAGAACGATTTTCACATAAAATAGAGCCCGTCATTGGTCTATATTCGTTAGCAATGGGAGCTGGTGCAACAATCAGTGCAGGCTTTACGGGTTTAATTTTTGAAAGATCTCATTCTTGGCAGACTGCTCTGGGCGTTTGGGGATTGCTTGCTATTCCAGCAGTAATTTTATGGATGATAGCATCAGGTGGTAAGAAAAAAGTATCGGATCCAATGCAATCAGTTGGACAAGGTCGAAACCCTTGGAAAAATAAAACGGCCTGGCTCATTTTATTTTACTTCGGCTTACAAACATCTGTATTTTTTAGCTTAACAACTTGGCTTTCACCGATTGCACAGGAACAAGGCTTTTCCCTAATTAAGGCTGGCTCCGTTCTTACAACGATGTCGGTTGTGCAGATGTTTGGTAATATATTCATTCCGATTTTAATTAATAAATTTCCGAATAGAATTATGTGGCTATATATACTATTAACAATTGGTTTAATTGGGGCAGCTATTTTATTAATAGATGTTCAATGGTCTATATGGATTGGGGCGGTTATTTTAGGAGTCTCCTTATCTGGTTTATTCCCAATTGGTTTAATGCTTCCATTAGATGAAGCGAAAAATAATGCGGAAGCAGGATCGTGGAGCTCGATGGTACTTTCTGGCGGCTTTATGATGAGTGCGATTGTGCCACTGCTTATCGGATTTGTCTATGATGAGACGGGCAGTCATGCTTATAGTAAAGGAATAATAATAGGTCTTTTTATTGCGATGTTTGTTGCAGTTTATTTATTACAGCAGCAAAAACGTCATGTATAATGAAAGCAGTCCAAATGAGGGCTGCTTTTTCGTATCGGAATTTTTTTCAATTAATTTTCAAAAGATATTGTCGGATTGGAAGTAGGTTGTGAACAATGAAGAAGATAATAATATTATGTAAACTAACTACTCTTGCTGCTCTTTTTTTAGTCGGCTGTAGTGATCATAATCGTTCTGTAGATTCGATGCTACAAAAAGAGGTAAAAATAGAGCAAACGGAAGTCATGGATAGTCAAGTAAAGGTATATAGTAATTATAGCAATGGGGATGGTTACGTAGTAAAGGCAAAGGGTAGGGATAAATGGATTGCAACCCAGGCATCGATTATTAGCGAGCATCCAGTAGCACTGATTGAAACGTCTAATAAACAGCTCCTTGAAGGTCGAGTAACCGCGTATAATGTAGAGCAAAACATTGCGATCGTTCATATTCGTAATAGCGCGGAAGTAACAGCAACAAATGAGGCTACAGCGTGGGACAAGCCTGTAATTGATAAGCTTCTAAAACAGCAGCAGGAACTGACTTATAAGGAACGCCTAGCCCTATTGGATGCATTTGCCGAAGTGGAAAAGCCGATTATATATAGCCAAGAACGATTAGAAGCTTATGATAAAAATACATTTACGTACAATCCTACATTAATTGAGCAGTTTATCTACAAGTTTCAGCAGCAGTACGAGCAATACTTGCAAAACGGTGAAAAAGAAATGATTAGCGAATACATAGGATCCGATCTATTATTAGATAAAATTGAAAAATCGTATTCTACAGAGAAAGCAATCGCACAATTTACAAAGGTGCAAGTGAACTCCATTACGCTCGCGGATTTTCAATATATCGTGGGGGTGGAGCTCGAAGTGAACGAAAATAAACAGAAAAAAAATATAGACGCAACGTATAAATTAATAGAGGTGGATGGACAGTTTAAAATGATATCCATTCAATTGGATGAAAAATAAGATGAATAAAAGATTAATTCCCTTTATTTCTTCCGAAAAATGCTAGAATAGTAAGAAAAGGTGGTGTGATGATGATTTTTCCTAATAATGTTGAAATTATCGAAGTAGGGCCACGAGACGGTTTACAAAATGAAAAGAAATTTGTGAGTACAGAAAGAAAAAAGGAGCTAATTCGTTTATTAGCAAGCACTGGTGTTAACAGAATTGAAACGGCATCCTTTGTACATCCAAAGGTCTTGCCACAAATGGCCGATGCGCAGGAAATAGTCGCCTATTGTAACGAGCTGGGGATTCCGTATATGGCGTTAACACCGAATCGTAAAGCACTGGAGCTTGCAATCGAAGCGAAAGTGCCACAAATTGCGGTATTTGTAGGGGCTTCTGAAACATTTAACGAACAGAATATTCGCCGAAGCATACACGACTCATTACAAGAATGCAGCGAGATCTTTGCCATGGCAAAACAGCACGGGTTATTTATTCGAGGCTATGTATCAATGTGCTTTAGCTGTCCATATGAGGGACCGATACAGTACAGTCAAGTAAAACGAGTTGTTAGAAGTTTTATCGATGGCAGAGTAGACGAAATCTCAATAGGAGATACAAATGGTCAGGCGAATCCTCGGATTGTATTTGAAAGATTTCAGCAACTACAAATGGATTTCCCAACGACAACATGGGTTGGTCATTTTCATGATACAAACGGCTTAGCACTAGCTAATATTATTGCAGCGATGCAGGCAGGTGTAACGAAGTTTGATGCATCAATTGGTGGATTGGGAGGCTGTCCATTTTCACCAGGAGCAACAGGGAATGTTGCAACAGAATCTGTGGTTAAAATGCTACATGAAATGAATATCGAGACAGGACTCGATTTACAAAAGCTGCAACAGGCAAAAGATTATGCAGTTTCTTTATTATAATCATATTATGTAAACTAAAATAGAAACAACTAAAAGTGAGGTATGATATGTTACAAAAAGCTCAGCAAATTCTACAAACCTACTTTGGCTATGAGGAGTTTCGGAATGGGCAGCAGGCAGCAATCCAATCAATTTTGAAGAAGCAAAATACTCTCGTCGTAATGCCAACAGGGGGAGGGAAATCCCTCTGCTATCAGGTGCCAGCTTTAGCATTACAAGGCACTACAATTGTTATATCACCACTTATTTCATTAATGAAGGATCAAGTGGATATGCTCGTGCAAAGTGGTGTGCGTGCCGCCTTTATTAATAGCTCACTCAATTACGAGAGAGTAAACGAGGTGATGCAGGACGTTCGTGCCGGCTATATTAAGCTCCTATATATCGCACCTGAACGACTTGAAAATGAGCCATTTTGTCAGGAACTAGCTCAGATTCATGTGCCACTTATTGCAATCGACGAGGCGCATTGTATTTCTCAATGGGGTCATGATTTCCGACCATCGTATCGAAACCTTCATAGGATAGTAGGGCTATGGGATGAAAAGCCAGCCGTAGTTGCATTAACAGCAACAGCGACGCCTGAAGTTTGTCAAGATATCTGCAGCCTATTACAAATTCATGAGGAGCATTCATTTATTACCGGATTTGCACGCGATAATTTATCATTTTCGGTTATGGCTGGTGAAAATAGAGAACGATATATTAAGCAATATGTAGAGAATAATAAGAATGAAGCGGGCATTATTTATTGCACAACTAGAAAATCTGTTGAGGCAATGTATGAATTACTTCATAGATCCGGAGTCCGTGTAGGAAAATATCATGGAGGGATGTTTGAGGAGGACCGTACGTACGAGCAAAATCGTTTCTTAAATGATGAAACGACGGTTATGGTAGCGACAAATGCTTTTGGAATGGGTATTAACAAAACGAATGTCCGATTTGTTCTACATTACGGAATGCCACGTAATATGGAAAGCTATTATCAGGAGGCAGGGCGTGCAGGACGCGACGGTTTACCGAGTGAGTGTATCTTATTGTATGCCTCAAGTGATGAGCAAACCCAGCGCTTTTTAATTGATCAAGCCCAGGATCGTAGTCGTATTCCCTTTGAACTGACAAAGCTACAGCAAATAATCGATTATTGTCATACGGAGAGCTGTTTACAAAGCTATATTACCTCGTATTTTGGTGAAGAAAGTAATGAAGTATGTGGGAAATGTAGTCAATGTAAGGATGAACGACAGAAAATCGATATGACGGAGGAAGCACAAAAGGTATTATCATGTGTTGTGCGAATGGGGCAAAAATTCGGGAAAGTGATTACGGCACAGGTATTAGCAGGCTCACGTAATAAAAAGGTAATTGAATTCGGATTTGAGCGCTTACCAACGTACGGGATATTACGCGCTATGAATGCAAAGGAGATTGCCAATTTTATTGAATTTCTTATTGCAGAAAAAGTACTACTTGTTAGCAACGGTCAGTTTCCAATAATTTATGTTTCCGATAGAGGCAAATCTGTATTGATTGGCAAGGAACGAGTATATCGTCGAGCGGCTCCATTAGTAAAGGCAATTGCAGAAAATGATCCGTTATTCGAGCATTTACGTGCGCTACGAAAAACCATTGCCGACAAGGAAAACGTCCCACCTTATGTTGTATTTTCAGATAAAACACTACGAGATATGGTAGATAAAAAACCTGTAACAGATGAGGAATTTTTATCCATTAGTGGCGTAGGTGAAAATAAATTACAGAAATATGGGAAGCCGTTCCTTGAAGCTATAACTGAATTCGAAAAAAGTCCGAGCCATTAATGTGACTCGGGCTTTTTCCTGAAAGAATTATCGCTATCGGAAGTTCGATCGAGGGACTGCAAGCAGCTACCGGGGGCAAAACAGGGCGCTTCCGCTTTTCTTATTTCCAATGAGCTTTAATAAATTCATCGCGCCCTGATTTATCGCGGTCTTCCGTGTAATGCTCAGGCTCTTTTTGATAGTAATTCTGATGGTAATCCTCAGCCGGATAGAACGTAGTTGCCTTTAAAATTTCGGTAACAATCGGTTTCTTAAATCGACCGCTTGCTGCTAAAGCTGTCTTTGATTTCTCAGCAAGTACATGCTGCTCGACAGTATGAGTAAAAATCGCGGTACGATAGGACTCACCTCGATCATGAAATTGACCTCCAGCATCTGTTGGGTCAATTTGCATCCAGAAAATCTCGAGTAGCCTCTCATAACTAAAAATCGTCGGCTCAAATTCAATTTGCACAACCTCTCGATGCCCAGAATTCCCTTTTTTGAGATCCTCATACGTTGGGTCTGCTAAGTGCCCACCCATATAGCCAGATGTTACTTTATGTATCCCATCCCATTGGTCAAACGGCTTTACCATACACCAAAAACAGCCGCCAGCAAATGTTGCCTTTTCCAATCAAATCGCCTCCTAAAATAAAAGTATTGTAACATAGCTCATACTCCTATATAAAGGGGAGTCATCCCAATACAATTATTTATGTTTAGTGGTATGATAATGGTGATACTTAGGAAACAATTTACATAAAGAATTCGTCTTTAAAACATAAAAATTAGAAGGTGGTCTTATGGAAGAACAACGAATGACCCGATATAGAAAGAAGCGTTTAAGAAAAGGGCGTATTTTTTTTCTACTATTATTTTTACTAATATCAATCATAGGCAGTTATAGCTTTATTCAGTTTCGAGCAGGGGCAAAGCTAGCTGGTGATTCTAAATTACCCGAAGAGGCATTTACTCCTGATAAGCCGTCTGACGATATGGAGAACTATTTAATTCTTGGAGTAGATAGTCGAGGGGAGGAAAAGTCAAGAACAGATACGATGATGCTCTTATCATGGCAAAAAAAAACAAACGACATGAAGCTCGTTTCTTTTATGCGAGATATTTATGCGGAAATTCCAGGCTATCAATCGTATAAGCTAAACACTGCCTATTATTTAGGAGGTGTGCAATTAACAAAGGATACAATTTCTCAAATGTTCCATGTACCCATCCATCATTATGCAATAATCGATTTCAAGCAATTTGAATCGTTAGTAGATATTTTAGTGCCAAATGGGGTAGAAATGGACGTAGAAAAGGATATGTCTGAAAATATCGATGTCTCAATAAAAAAGGGGAAACAAAAACTGAATGGACAAGAATTGCTTGGTTATGCTCGATTCCGTATGGATAAGGAAGGAGATTTTGGGCGAGTCAATCGCCAGCAAAAGGTAATTGAAGCGCTAAAGGATGAAGTATTGTCCCTTGAAAATGTAAAAAATCTACCTAAAGCAATTGGAGCTGCGCAAGGCTATGTATCCACAGATGTTGGTTCTATGGACCAGTTGAAGACAGTACTTTCTATTGCAGTTGGTGGCGGCGTCAATATAGATAAAATGACAATACCACTAGAGGGGACGTATCAATTTCAATCGTATAGTCATGCGGGATCGGTGCTGGAAATTGATATAGAAAAAAATCAACAGGCCATTCATGATTTTTTACAAATGAAATAAAGTAGATTTTATCACTGACTAAATTAAGCGTGGTACAATTATTCTACAGTAAATTGAATATTATATTGAGGTGGTATTTTGGAACAAGATAGAAAAAGTCAACAGGTTAAGCAAGAATCTTCACACTTTTTTTCAACGCAGTTTATTCGTTTTTTAGGCGGTAAAAATTTGTTATTTTTACTTTTTATCATTCTACTAGTTGGCTGTGTTATTTATATATACGATAAAATATCGTTTATTTTTGAGCCCCTACAAGTGTTATTCGAGGTCGTTATTTTACCTGGAGTACTAGGTGTGATTCTGTATTATTTATTACGCCCGTTTCTCCGTCTTTTATTGCATTGGAAAGTACCACGCTTATCGGCAATCGTACTGATATTTTTAGGGCTTATGAGTTTTGTTACACTATTAATTTTATTAGTTTTCCCATTTTTACGAGATCAGTTTTCTAACCTTGTACAAGAATTTCCGATTTATTTTATGAAGCTAATTGATAGTATCGTTAGCACTATAAATAACTCTAGAATAAGTGAATACTTAGAAACAGTGAATGTTGACTATAATACAATTCTAGAAGATGTGTCAGGTAATTTAGTGAATACAGTGAAGGATATTGCAACAAATATTACAACAGGTGTTGCAACGGGTGTTACGGGGCTTGTGACAACCTTGACAAGTATTGTGCTATCCCTTGTGATTGTTCCATTTATTTTGTTTTATTTACTGTGGGAAGGCGAGAAGATGCCAAGATTTATCCTACGCTTATTCCCGCCACGGAAGCGTAATTTTGTTGGAGAAATTTTGCATGATATGGACAAGGTAATTAGCTCGTATATCCAAGGTCAAATATTAGTCTCCATTTGTATAGGTTTGATGGTTACGATTGGGTTTTTAATTATCGGTTTAGATTATGCACTACTTCTTGGTGCATTGGCAATGGTCACGAGTATCGTTCCGTATTTAGGCCCGGTAATTGCCATTACGCCAGCAGCTATTATTGCTATCGTGTCATCTCCGTTTATGTTAGTTAAGCTAGCTATCGTTTGGACAATCGTTCAATTAATTGAAGGAAAGTTCATTTCTCCTCAGATTATGGGGAAATCGCTCAGTATTCATCCGATTACAATAATCTTTGTCTTGTTAACAGCAGGTGCTTTATTTGGAGTTCCAGGGGTTATTTTAGGTATTCCTACATATGCATTAATTAAAGTGTTAGTAACACATTTTAATCGATTATATAAGCGACGTTACAATAAATTTCAAACGGATTTAAATAATATGTATGAAGAATAATTAGTAAACAAAAGCAGAGGAGCGAATCCTCTGCTTTTGTTTTATCCTATTAGATTGTTAGCTTGCTTAGCTTTTCTACTGCGCGAGCTAACGTTGTAGATTCTTGAACTAGTGCTAATCTGACATAGCCTTGTCCTGCTGTGCCAAATGCTGTACCAGGTACCATAATTACACCTGCCTGCTCAATTGCTGTAAAGGTAAAATCCTTACAGTCCATGTCATACGGGTATTTTGCCCAAACGAACATCCCACCGTTGCTCGGAGCTACTTCCCAGCCAATTGATGATAAACCTTCCATTAACGTTTTATGGCGGCTTGCAAACGTGCTTCGTAAATTGGCTGTAATTTCCTCTGCATGATCTAAAGCTTTTACAGCAGTTAATTGAATCGGCTCGAAAATACCAAAATCTAAGTTTGATTTTAATTGCTTGATTATATTAACTATTTCGGCATTCCCAACAATATATGCAATACGTGTGCCTGCTAAGCTAAAGCTTTTGGATAGGGAGTTAATTTCTAAGCCAACATCTTTTGCTCCAGGTGTCGCCAGGAAGCTAATTGGTGCATCGCCCGTAAAGTAAAACTCCGAATAGGCCGCATCATGCAGCACGATAATATTATATTTTTTCGCAAATGAGACAACCTTTGTAAAGTATTCGATAGAAGGCATCGCAGGTACTGGATTACCAGGTAAATTTAATATAAGTAGCTTTGCTTTTTGTGCCACTTCTTCAGGAACAGCATTTAAGTCAGGTAAGTAGTTATTTTCTTTTGTAAGTGGCATGTAGTAAGGTGTAGCGCCTGCTAAACTGATGCCTGCATCATACGCAACATAGGCTGGATTTGTCGTTAATACAATATCGCCAGGATCACAAAAGGCAATCGGGAGGTGTACTAATCCTTCCTGTGAGCCCATTGTTTGAACGACTTCTGTTTTTGGATCTAAATCGACGCCATTTACACGCTCGTAGTACCTACTTACAGCTTCATTAAATGCCTGAACACCAGTTAATGTATAGCCATATGATTCTTCTAAGCTAGCAAGCTCAGATAGTGTTTGTCGAAGCATTGGGGCTGGCGGAATATCAGGACTACCTAAGCTTAAGTCAATAAGCTCTGTTCCTTTCGCCTTTTGTATATTTGCATAGTTTTTTAAGTCACCAAAAATTGCTGGTGAAAATAGCGACATTTTTTGTGATGGTTGAACTTTCACTTGTAACACTCCTAATTCTTTCGATTCCGCCTCGGTATATTTTTTTAGAACCTGCCTTTTACGTACAGTATTTTGGCCATTCTCTTTGAGGCTTTAACTCCTATCCTTTTAGAGAAGTTAAATGTAAAATTCATTGTACCATAACAGTCTAGGAAAAAAAGGTGGATTTCAGATAAAAGAATATATTCATACATTAAAGCAAATGCTGTGAATCTAATAGAAATACTAGCATACAGAAGGTCGTCAAATGGCTTTAAATCCATTACACTAACTATAGGGATGGTGAAAAAGATGAAAGTATATTCTTTAAGTGGTCAGAGTGGTACAGGAAAAAGCACAAGTGCGCTAGAGTTTGCTCATAAGCATAATATTGACGCTATCATTGATGATGGACTGCTTATTGTACGCGGTGAAAAAAAAGCAGGCATAAGTGCAAAGTTTGAAAAAAATACGATAACAGCTGTGAGAAGAGCTATTTTTGATGAAGAATCACATCGTCTGGAGGTTGCTGAAGCAATTCAAGCAGAGGCTATACAATCCTTATTGATTATCGGGACATCAGATAGAATGACTCAAAAAATTGCGAAGCGACTTGACGTTGCTCCGATCCATCATTACTATTACGTGTCAGATATTCGAACGCCAAAAGAAATTCAAATCGCGCGGTTTATTCGAGAAACGCAAGGAAAACATGTCATGCCTATACCTCATGCGCAAGTTGAGCAAAATTTCTTTAAACGACTTATAAAAAAAGGGAAGGATATTTTTTCACATAAACGAGAAAAGATTGGAGAAACAACGATTGTTCGTCCAGATTTTCATGGGCAAACGATTACTATTGCGCGTTCGGTGTACATACAAATCCTTACTCATTTGTTAAATGAAAACGAACTTGTTGCAAAGGTAGATTCCATTCGAATATCTATAGAATCATTACCAAAAATGACAATCACGATTAGTCTTACTGCACCTCTAAACTACTCTGTACCAACTAAGCTACGCGGCTTGCAGCATGAGATTGCAGAAGCATTCCAACTGCACTTTGGTATAGAACCATCAGAAATTAACTTCTTTATAAAAGGGATAGAACATAAAAAACGCTAGCTTAACACTAGCGTTTTTTCTGATTATTTCGTTTGACGTTTAAATTCAGGCTGACGTTTTTCTACGAAAGCACGTACACCTTCCGAGAAATCTGTTTGTGAAACGAAAGGTGTAGACCCTTCCCACAATTTTGGTGTTGAATCTATACATTCGCGTACAGAACGCTTTACAGCTAGTAGGGAGTCGGGTGACATGCCGGCTACTAGTTTCCCCATACGGATAGAGAATTTTGTTAAATCCTTTTCAGCAACTAAATAGTTTAACATGCCCGCCTTAAAAGCCTCTTCTGCTTTATACATTCGTCCTGTAAAGACGAAATCCTTTGTTGCACTTGGTCCTACTAAGTCAACCAATCGTTTAGCAAATTTATTGTTTAGCGTAATGCCTAATTTGCCAACCGGAATACCCATTCTTGTTTTATCAGAGCCGATACGGATATCACAAGCAAGGGCAAGCTCTAGGCCAGCTCCCATTGCCGGACCATTAATGACACCGATAACTGGTATCGGTAAATTTTCGATTGTTGAAATTGTTTTTTCCATATGAATAAACGCTTCTTCTGCTTTTTCTAATGAAATAGAGTTAAATTCTTTAATATCCGAGCCAGCCGTAAAGTTCTCTCCAGATCCACGTAGGATTAACACTTTATTTTTCGGGTTTTCTAATGTACTTAGGGCAATTTTAGCTAATTGATCCCACATATTTGCTGTTAAAGCGTTTTTCAACTGTGGTCGATGAATTGTAATAATTGCTAATCCTGCTGTTTCTTGATAAATAATTTTTGCTTCCTCTGCCTCTAGACGAGTCGTACGTACTTGCATTCTTTCGCCCCCTGAAATGTAATTACTCAATATTATATCCTAGAAAAACAAATCGTCACATAATTATGTAAATTTTGACGCAAAACATTGCAAACACGAAACAAAAGTTGTAACTGTTACAGTACAGAGAATATATTTTAATTAAACTATAGCCTCTATATGTGCTATGCTTTATAATAACTAAAGGAGAACGTTTGTTCTTATCATTCGTTTCTTTCTACTTCAATATGCATATTATCCGACACTTTTGAATATAGAAATATAAATACACACGCACAAGATTTATATAAAGCGGAAATTATATCCGCATAGTAATAAGGGGGTTCAAGGCTAATGAAAAAATATATACCTGCCTACAAGGCATATTTAGTTTCAGCAAGAAAATCTGAGCACACTATAAAGCAATATGAAAATGATGCAAAGCAATTTGCTAATTTTTTTCATGAACAGCCTAAAGAGGATATTAATGAGGTAATTCAAAACTATGTTAACGATTTGCATGAAAAATATAATTCAAAAAGCTCCATTAACCGGAAATTAGCAGCGTTAAAAGCTTTTTTAGGATTTTTACTATCCAGACAATATATAGAATCTTTCCAAGAAACATTATTACATCCCATTCAGCAAATGCCTGAAAAATTAAACACATTATCAGAACAACAATTAATTGAGGTGCTAGCCTGCTGGGAAAAATATTATAGAATAGCTGAAAAGGATGAGCATAAATGGCTAGCTATGCGAAACCTAGCAATTACTCATGCAATTGCCACTCTAGGTATTAAGCCAGCGGAGCTTGTTAAAATGAAATGGACACATATTGATGAAGATACACATCAAATTGTTATTTTGCAACGGAATTCCTATCGAACTTTACAATTACCAACCGATACTATGCAAATCCTGCTACAATATAAAGAAGAAACGCACAAATTTTTCCCGCAATTAGATAATGTTGAGGAATTATGGTTGGGCGTTGGAAATAAGCTAGGATCACCGATCACTGTCAAAACAGTCGAGCGTATTTTTCAGCAGTTATCCAAGATGATTGGTTTTAAAATTTCATGCACAAATTTACGATATACGGTGATAAATCGTTTAATGCAAGAGGCTGAATTAGAAGACATTTACATCCAGCTTGGTTATGCAAGAAAAGGAGTATTGGCGGAGAGACAACATCGATTACACCAGGAGGAATTATAATGGACATTTCATTAATGGAAGCATATAGTATTGAAGCATTAAAAGAGCAAGGAATTACATTAGATAGAGCAACAAAGAAGCTCGAATCAGGTCAGCTTGAAGATTGGAATGAAAAATTTCAATTAGATTTCTCCTTGTTACAGGAATTGTATAAAGCAAATCCTTCTCTATTCAAAGAAGCGTATCAGAGCAAATATAAAATTAAATTCGTAACGATAAACGGATTAAAAAATTTATTACGGTTAAAATTTAATATAGAGGAAACGCAATATACAATTGTAGAAAATGGGATACTTCATTTACAAACAGATGAAGAAATTGAGGATAGGATTCGATATATGCTGTCGTCTAACTGGACTGTTCTAAGGGATGAAAGCGGCTTGTCGATAATAGTGAAGGGGGAATGATGTGGAAGTACTACTATCCACTATTATCTTTTTTGTCGTACTTTACATTTTATTTAAGATAGCAAAAAAGTTGATTTTTTTCGCTATAATAGTTTTTTTGCTATATCTACTTTATAAAAATTATGAAAGTATACCTGCGTACCTTCAGTCGATTTTTGCTTAGTTCTATTTTAGAGCTAGGCTTTTTTATATTAGTATTCACTAATATTTTATTGGAATAGAGTTCATTATATAGAACATTTTACCGATAATATAATTGAGAGGGGGTGCTAAAATGCGTATTGGGGCATGGTATGCAACCGGGCTATCTATGTATAGTCATTACCAACGTAATATGAATGCAATGAATAAAGCATTACTTCGCATTTCTACAGGGTATCGAATAAATAGTGCTGCGGATGATCCGGCCGGGTTAGCTATTTCAGAAAAAATGCGCGCACAAATCAGGGGATTGAATATGGCGAGTAAAAATATTCAAGATGGCATGTCTCTCATCCAAACGGCTGAAGGAGCGTTAAATGAAACGCATGCAATTATTCAACGAATGCGTGAATTATCCGTTCAAGCTGCAAATGACACATTAACTGATAGTGATAGGGAGTTACTTGATTTAGAATTCCAAGAGCTAATGAAGGAAATTAATCGAATATCCTCAGACACTGAATTCAATACAAAACCACTGCTAAATGGTGATCATGCAAATAATCCAATAAAAATACAAGTCGGAGCAAATAGTGGACAATCGATTGATGTTTTTATTAACGGCATGGGCGGTGCAGCAATTGGATTAGATGGCTTGAATATTAGAACGAGAGAAAATGCAGAGTCGGCTATGTCTGCTTTAGATGAATCATTAAAAAGAGTATCAAAAGAACGTGCAAGTTTAGGAGCTTCCTATAACCGTTTAGAGCATGCCTATAATGTTACAGAAAATACAGCAGAAAATTTAACGGCTGCTGAATCTAGAATTCGAGATGCAGATATTGCTAAAGAGATGATGAATATGACGAAGGCGAGTATTCTCATGCAGGCAACAATGTATGCAATGTCGTTGCACAGGCAACAAGCATATTCTATTTTACAGCTGCTAAATCCAAAGATAGAGAAAAGGTATTATTTTTAAAATTTTGCCAAATACGATTGAATAGAAGGGTTATAATAACTTGAAAAAATTTAATAACGTCTCAGGCAGAGATTCCTTTTAGTATTGTTATTTTTTAGTAGCATGCAAAAGGAATCTTCTTTTTTATCTTGAAAAGTGCGCTTTCTGAAATGTGCTCTCAGACGATTCGAGATGGATAACTATACGTGAAAGGATATTTCGATGCTTCTGAATGCGATTTTAACGATAGGGAACATATGTTCTTATTTTAGGTCGGTTTATTCTAGAAATCTTAATAAAGTTCCCAAATATGAATTTGGGAACCTTTTTTATGCTAAAATATAGAATGAAGAGGTGACAACATGACACAAGGTAAGCTACCAAAGATTTTAAAAGACTTTTTAATTTATTTAACTACCATCACAGGGAAATCTCAGCGTACAAGGAATGAATACCAATATGACTTAGTGTTAGTCTTTCGATTTTTAAAGGCTGTTCAGGAGGATCTACCAACGAATGAAATACATAAAGTTGATATTTCAGATATAACTATTGATTGGATAAAGGAGCTTTCATTAGAAGATCTTTACTTATTTTTAGAATATTGTGAGGTACAGCGTCAAAATTCAGCAGCAGCGAGAGCACGTAAAGTTGCAACGTTAAAATCTTTTTTTAAATACTTGAAAGGAAAGCGAAGACTAATTGACGAAAATATTGCAGAAGAATTAGAAGCACCAAAGCTAGGGAAGCGTAAACCGGTTTATTTAAATATGGAGGAGGCAACAGTATTTATTCATTCGATAGAAGGTCGTCTACATAGCAAACGTGATTTATGTATGATGATGTTCCTATTAAACTTAGGCATTCGGGTGACTGAGCTATGTTCATTAAATTTGAATTCAATTCAAGATCGAAAGGTAACGGTTATTGGGAAAGGGAATAAAGAACGGACAGTATATTTAAACGATGCATGTATGACGGCTCTTGAAAGCTATTTAAAGGAACGTCATATTTTTAAAGGGAGCGGAGAGGAGCCTTTATTTGTTTCTCAAAAAGGTACACGTCTAACTCGACAAACGGTTGCTAAAATCGTGAAGAAAATAAATGTTGCCGCGCTGCAAAGAGACAACCTAACACCTCATAAGCTAAGGCATACTTCAGCAACAATGATGTATAAGGCTGGAGCAGATATCCGAAGCTTACAGCATATTTTAGGTCACTCTAGTGTAGCTACAACACAAATATATACACATATTGAAGATGAGCAAATTCAAGAAGTAATGAACAATAATCCTTTCAATAATTTAATTATGTAAACTAAAAGCCTGTATGCTACTACAGGCTTTTAGTATTATAAAATTTTTCAGAATATTTGTTGACACTCAAGCTAATCTGTACTATATTAAATACATAAATAACAATCTGTTATAGTACAACTGAATGGGGGATAATAGTATGTCAATTTATCGTGAAGGATATGAAATCTATTTAAAAAAATGTGAGCAATTCGGACTTGAGCCAATCAACTTTCATTATTATGTAATTCAATTATCGCAAGAGCAGTTAAATGCTTATAATGAACAAGCACGTAACTCGAAAGGAAGTAATTAAAGAATGACAGATTATCGCCAAGCTTATGAACACTACAAACAAGCATGTGAGGAGCATGGGTTAGAACCAATTAATTTTCATTATTTTATTTTGAATTTATCTCAAGAGCAGTTGGATGCCTATAATGAACGGGCCCAACAGAAAAGAGGTCAGGATGAATACGCCAGCTAAAATTGCCGTCACTTAGCAACCTTACTGATTAATAAATCATGTAAGGTTGCTTTTGTTTTTGTAGGATTTAATTTTCGAAAGTTACTTTTTACGTATTCCGGAATATTTTTCTTTATTGTTGAGCATTATTATGCAACAATAGGACTAAATGGGATATATGTTCAAAATATAGAACTAATGATAATTTGCTTAGAAAGGGAGTTTAGAATGGTTCATAATAAGCAGCTCAGTCAAAATAAATTAATGCTAATGCTCACACTGTTTGTCGTATTGTTATCTGTTGTCATTCATGTACTACACCGCTATTTTAATGTGTTAGAAACGTATCGTTCTCTTCAAGGAATAGCAACAGTAACTGGAGGTTTACTCGTTCTATTAAATTTCATTTTTATTATACCCATCATTTTATTCGCCATAAGCGTAGCCCTGTATTATAAGAATAAGTATCACAGTACGTTACCAGTGCTGTTAACACTTACATTAACAGCGTCTAGTGTGTCAATTATTGCTGGTGGGAATGGTTTAGTAGAATATCACTTTTCTATTTTTATGGTATTAGCCATTATTGCTAGTTTTCAAAGAATCTCTTTAGTAATCTACAGTACGATTATTTTTGCGATTCATCATTTTGCTGGTTATTTCTTTTTCCCACAACTTCTATGTGGAACAGAGGACTATCGATTTTCATTATTGATGATTCATGCAATCTTTTTAGTAGCTACTGCGGCGGCTACAATTGTTATTATTCGAAATGGAAAGGCTCGAGAAGCCCTTCTAGCAAAAGAAACCCAAATTGCGGAGCAACAGTTAACAGAAGTCATTCATGAAATGGAAGCAGAGGGTGCCCAGTTAAAAGAATTATCAATCGTGTTAACAGGCGGATCATCACAAGCAGCTTCTGCAAGTCTAAATATATCAAATGCCTTACAAGGGCTAAAAGCAACTACGGATGAAGAAGCAGCTGCTATGAATCAAGCAATAACGCAGAATAATGAAAATATCCAAAGATTCCATGCGATTCATGAAAAAACAGAGAGAGTTGCAATTCAAGCTAAAAATAGCCTGACGAGGGCAGCTTCTGGCAAGGATAGCATTCATGCGATTACTGTGCAAATGGGGACTATTACAACGACAATACAGTCTATTAATGAGTTAGTGGATACTTTAGCAGATCAGTCTTCCGAAATTACGAAATTATTAAATGTCATTCATAACATTTCTGAGCAAACACAATTACTTGCCCTAAATGCATCAATTGAAGCTGCACGAGCTGGAGAGCATGGAAAAGGCTTCTCCGTCGTTGCTTCAGAAATTCGGAATTTAGCTACAGGAACACAAGCATCAGCAAAAGAAATTAATGAAGTGATGGACTCTATTCAGCATCAAATTGCTACAGTAGCAAAAAAAATGGATCTTGGAATGAATGAAATCTATCAGGGGAATGAATCAATTCAAACAACAGAGGCTACGTTCGACTCGATTGTAAGTACAATTTCAGATGTCGAGCAGCATATCCTATCTATTGCCGAATCTACTGACTATTTGATTTCTCAAACCGTTCAATCAATGGAATTATTTAATAATGTAGCTCACACAAACAATCTTACAGTAAATAATATTGCAGTAATATCTAATTCCTCTGTCGATCAGTATCATTCAGTAGAATCTTTAAATGAAGCAATCACAACATTAAATAAAATTGCAGACGGTATGTACAGCCTAATTGAGAAAATTAAGTAGTAATGATAAGCTGCCATGGATATCTCATAGCAGCTTATTATTGCTTTTGTAGAAAAAATATTCATTATGTAGAATTTTGTCTTATTTAATCGAATAATATTGCCGATATATATTGTAAATAAACATTCTCTAGCAATATAATGGGAATGAGAATAAAAAGTAGTAATTTTCACCAATAATTATCTGATTCTATAAATTTGTAGTAATGCTATTTCGAATGGAGAGAAAGCCATGCTAGATTATAGTTACTCTAAAGTTTTGGAAGTAATGGACTTATCATTATCAGAATTAAAGGATTTGAAAGCAGCATTAGACGAGTCTGCAATTGTTGCTGTAACAGATCATAGAGGTACGATTACTTCTGTTAATGATCGTTTTTGCGAAATATCAAAATATACACACGAAGAATTAATAGGTCAAGATCATCGAGTTTTAAACTCAGGTCATCATCCTAAATCTTTTTTTCGTGAGATGTGGAGAAACATTGGTAACGGGAAAACGTGGAATGGCGAAATTTGCAATAGAGCAAAGGACGGCTCATTGTATTGGGTACAAACGACTATTGTTCCTTTCTTAAATGAAAAAGGTAAGCCATATCAATATATTTCTATCCGTACAGATATTACTGCACAAAAGAATATTAAAAAGATTACGTATATCGCTTATCACGATGATTTAACAGGTTTGCCAAATCGCAGAAGTTTATTAAAACGATTGGAAAATGAAATTATAAACAACTATCGTAACAGCTCTAAATTTGCGTTACTCCTCCTAGATGTTAATCGTTTTAAAAATATTAATGATGGATTAGGGCATAAAGCCGGCGATATGTTTCTAATAAATATTGCGGACAGATTAGCAGCAATTGATATTGGAACAGAATCATTTTATCGATTAAACGGAGATGAATTTGTTTATGTATTAAATGATATTTCTAGAATGGATGAAATGGCCAATAAGATAATGGCGGTATTCAACGAGCGTTTTACATATTATGATTACGAATTTTATTCAAGCATTAGTATGGGGATTAGTATTTATCCTGACCATGGTGAAAATGCGACAAAATTATTAAAGCATGCGGATACAGCAATGTATGAAGCAAAAAAATATAAAGGGAATAGCTGCCTATTATATAACGAGAATATGAGCGGCATGAATGATCAAGGGCTACTCCTTGAAACAAAGCTTCATCAAGCACTTCGTGATAATTCCTTTGAGCTATATTATCAGCCAAAGATGAATATTCAAAAAAATAAAAAGGTAGGGATGGAGGCGTTAATTCGTTGGAATGATCCTGAATTAGGTTTTGTACCACCAAATCATTTTATCCCTTTTGCAGAAAAATGTGGTCTTATTTCTGACATAGGTGAATGGGTTTTACGAAATGCGTCCATGCAAGTAAAAGAATGGAACGAAAAATATGGCACGGATTATCGAATGGCCGTAAATATTTCACCGCGCCATTTAGCAGAAAATACATTCGTATCGAGACTAAAGGAGATCATTAGCGACGTAAGAGTAGATCCTAACCATCTTGAAATTGAAATTACTGAAATGAGCATGATGGATCAAAATGATGACCTTATTAATAAAATTCAAGAAATCAAAGCAATGGGGATTCTAATTGCTATTGATGACTTTGGAACAGGGTATTCATCTCTTAGTTATTTAAAGCAATTTCCAATCGATTCTTTAAAAATTGACCGTTCGTTTATACAGAATATAGGTAATGAACCTTCTGGAGTAGCAATGGTATCTGCAATTATCGCGTTAGCCCATGCCTTAAATTTAACGGTTGTAGCTGAAGGTGTAGAAGAGTTCGAGGAGCTTGAAATTTTAAAGGAACAGGCATGTGAATATGTTCAAGGATATTATTTTAGCAAGCCTTTAAATGCTACAGATTTCTCAAAATTAATTGAAGAGGGATTAGTTCAACTATAAAAAAGAGCGAGATAATGTCTCGCTCTTTTTACTGTTTTTGTTACGTAGAACTTGGCAAGCCCAGTCACTTCATTGTCCTTCGGCGAGCGCTAAGCCTGATAATATGAGTTGATTTTAACGTTTTAATAGTATATTTTTATGGTTCAATTAAGTTTTGTAGAGATAAAAATTCTTCGTCATCGATTAAATCATTGTACATATGAAGTAAATGGCTATCCACCATAATTGTATCCTTGTGTGTTAAGTAGAGTGCCTGAGTTAAATGTCGAATAACAAGCGGAACCGGTTGCTGATGGTTAAATCGGTTCATATACTTGTTTACGAATTCCTCTGAAAGATAGCATAATGTATTATTGCCTAAAGCATAAAAGTCAACATATTTGATATGTGAGGATAGGAAATCCTCTGTTAAATGGGGATTCGTTTCACAAATCATCGTCCAATTTACCTTGTCACGATAACGGTGTATCCAATGTGGTGCTAGTGTCGTGCATATAAGCTCACGCTGAATTGCATTAAAAGACTCAAATTTAGCATCCATCTCTTTATTGGATTCTTTTTTATAGCCTAAAGAATCATATTGCTGACAAGCTAAGGAAGGAATTCCCTTCACTAAATGCTCTCCGCCAATCCATTTGTTAGTGCCTAAATCATATTGGAAGAACTGTAAGTCTGCCGTTTCAGTTTCTTCAAATGGGATGATAAATTCATCAATTTCTTCATCAACCACGTCATTTTCTAATAGAACTCTTAGCTCGTTAGCAAGACTAGGCTCAAGTTGTGAATAGATAAAGCTTCTGAATGACTCCGAAAGTCGATTCAATACACTATAATTTCCTGCTAGCATTTCAAAATTTACGTTATCAAGATGCTCAATCAAATAACTTTCCGATAAATAAGGATTTAAATAACAAATAACATCAAAATCGATATACGGTAAATAAGGCTTCAAATCATTGGGATGAATTTGAGCTGTTTTATAGCGCCATTTTGCATATTCAGTAATAAAGCTGGGATCATACTGAGGATGCTTGTGTAAAATCATGTCGGTATCAACTTTTGTAACGATTGATTTAATATACGACGGTATGGACTTCACATCAAAATTATCTGGGAAGGCTAATGCCTGAAACTGTTTTTTATATGGGTAGCTTTTCTTTTTTGCCGGATGTGTTGGGAAGCTATAAGAGCCAACAGAACCGCGCTCCTCTAATAAAATATACGCTAGCTCCTGCTTTTGATCCTTTGTTAAACGAACATGCTTTGGGAATTTTACAGAGGCAAAGTACGTTATATTATCCATATCATAGAAAAATTTATAATCGCCTTCAGCTGTAAATTCCTTTTTATCGTTATTTTTTCGCCAATAGAGGAGCGCACCATGGATTGACTCATAATTAGAAAAGATAATATTGGCAATCGAGAAAATATTGTGGGATAAAGATTCATCATATACAACTTTAATAAATTCTATTTTTTTTATTTTCAGCATAAATTACCTCCGAAGCTACTTCTTAATACTAGTATAACGAAAAATGTACAAGAAAGTAGGATTTTGGCTCTGAATAGGAATAATATTTAGAGATTTATGATGAAAATATGAAGCGCTGTTCCTTAAAAGAATAAAAACTCTCATCCTTGCCCACGCTGCGGGGGAAGAGCATACCCATATTATTAAATACTCTACAATAATTGTGATAGATGTATGGATAAAAGATCAAAGGTGGTGATAATATAGTGGAGAATACGCTGGAGGAGGAATGGAACTTGAATCGTTTTATGGAGAAGGCTGTACAATTGGCCATTCAAAATGTGCAGGAAGGTGGACAACCATTTGGCGCGGTATTAGTAAAAGATAATAACATCATCTCAGAGGGTGTGAATGAATTACATAAGGTACATGATGTGAGTGGTCATGCGGAGTTACTTGCCATTCGCCGCGCACAACAGCAGCTGCAAACCAATGATTTATCAGGATTTACGATGTATGCTAGTGGAGAGCCGTGTGCGATGTGCTTAACAGCCATGTATTTTGCGGGCATCGATGAAGTATATTATGCTCAGTCTGTGGAGGATGCAGCACAAGCTGGACTCGATAAATCCGGTTTTATTTATCAAGAATTAAAAAAAGATAAGTATGAACGTACGATGAGCATTAGGCAAATGCCTTTAAAGGACCTTGAAAAAAGTCCAATGACCTTATGGTTAAATAAAGGGTAAATTTAAAAGGACCAAAAGAATTTGCTTTTTGGTCCTTTTTAGTGCCATTTTGTGACTATTCAGAAGCAATTCCTTCCGCTCTGTTTACAATTTCCTTCTGCTTTTCCTTTATGGAAAGCACGCCAATTAATCCAATAATCGAGAAGAGTACGGGGATAAAGAAACCGTAAAAATATCCGGTATTTAAACTCGATGTGGTTTGAAAGTGATCTAACACCGTTCCAAAAATACTAGGAAGTAAAACAGCACTTAAAAAACCACCTGTATTTGCAAATCCAGAGACAATGCCCGAATCTTTTATCGAAAAGGATTGGCGGGCAAGAGCAAAGGTTAACGCACTTGCACCGTATCCAAAGCCGACAATAAAGAATAGTAGAAAAAGTAAAAAGAACGGTGGGTGACCTTTCCATAAAAGAAATGAAATCCAACCAAGTAACGTCGTCATATGAACAATAATATACGGTCTTTTTATCATTTTTAATCGACTTGAAATCCAGCTAATCAACGGGGCTCCAACTAGTGCTCCAATTAAACCAATCATAATGAGCTGACTGGCATCAGAACGATTCAATTCATACACATTCATCCCGTAAGGCACAGCCCAAGAACTGATAAATCCAACATAGCCCCCGACAACGCCAAAGTGACAAAAGAATAAAGCCCAAGCTTGCCGATTTGAAAATATTCTTCGTAGTAACACCGCTATTTTTTCGTGCTGTTTTTCATTAGTGTGTGGCGCTGGTTCTCTCAGTCCTAGCCCTTTTGGTTTTTTTTGTAGAACAAAATAAAGGGCGATTCCACATAAGCATAAGACTAGACCTGCTGAAAAAAAAGCAGTACGCCAACCTAGAAGGTCAATCCATGCCGAAAATGGTACAGTAGCTAATAGGAAACCGAGACTGCCGGTCATTCCCGTAAAACCAATTAAGCGAACAAATTCATTCGCCTTAAACCACTGACCTAAAATTAGCACCATATTCACCCAGATCGTCGCATCACCAGTGCCAGTTAGTATTCGAGCAAAAAAAAGAACGTATTCATTTGTACCAAAGCTGTAGATGATCGTCCCTATCCCTGTCAGGATTGCGCCAAAAATGAGGAAATAATTAGGTCCAAAACGATCAGCTAATATCCCCATTGGAACTTGTAAACCGGTATATACAAAAAATTGTATACTTGTTAGCAATCCTATCGTTGCAGCCGATACTTGAAAATCTGACATTACTTGTTCAGTAATCAAACCAGGAGCTGTTCGCTGACTGGCCATGATTAAATAAGTAAATAATACTGTAGAGAATACCACCCATCTAAAGCGACTATTTTGCTTATCCAGCGACCCTCACCTCTGACTGCTTTTATATTCATTATATGATTCTAATGTATACAGTTAGCACAGCAAAGACTAGTGTTGAATCCTTATGCCTTAATGTGTATATTAATTACATGAGAAAACAACATAAAAGGATGTCCAATTTATGATTTGTTGTATTGTTACATATAGAGAGAAGGGTTTTTATGAGGAAATATAAAGGTGAGCTGTTAATGCTCATTACCGCTGTTATGTGGGGGAGCGGCTTTGTTGGTATGGCGATTGGCTTAGAGCATTGGAGTGTAATGCAGCTAATGGCGCTCCGATTTACATTAGCAACAATTCTCTTAGCCGTTATTTTTAATAAAAAGCTACGGCTTATTTCTAAAAGTGTATTTTGGAAAGGTTCAATTCTAGGGACAATATTATTTATTGCATTTGCTTTGCAAACATTGGGACTTGAATATACAACTCCATCGAAAAATGCATTTTTAACGGCCATAAACGTAATCATTGTCCCAATAATTGCGTACGTCATATATAAAAGGCGTTTTGATCGATATGAAATTCTTGCGGCATTCATTGCAATTGTCGGGATCGGCTTCTTATCGTTACAAGGTTCCTTTACTATGAATTTAGGGGATATATTATCGATTCTATGTGCTGTTGCTTTCGCATTTGATATTTTTTATACGAATGTTTTCGTGAAAAAAGAAGATGCCTTAGCACTGACGATCGTACAATTTTTCACAGCTTCAATTTTAAGCCTGATTGGCGTACTAGCTTTAGGTGAAATACCAACTTCCGCAAGTACAGAAGGCATTGTAATGATTGTCTATCTGGCTGTATTTTGTACGCTCGTTGCCTATGCTTGCCAAAATATCGGTATGCAATATGCAGATCCAACAAAATCTGCGTTAATCTTATCAACGGAAGCCATCTTCGGTACACTATTCTCGGTGGTCTTATTAAGTGAGGTTTTAACAGGTAGAATGATTTTAGGTGCCTGCTTAATCTTTATTGCTATAATTGTAGCAGAAGTGAAGCCAAGCTTTAAAAAATCAATACAGAACGCGTAATCAATAAAAACTAGGTATCGTCTATTGGGCGATGCCTAGTTTTTTGATGTTTTGCCTTTATACTTCTTCTTGAAAATAGATTTTATAAAATTTTCGGTTAGAGGCTTCGTCATACCCGACTTCAATAAGTTCATTTACTTCCTCGATATTTTGAACATTCACCTGTATTTCAATGTTGGAATCGAGTTTTATTTTACGTTTATAGCTTTTTTCTACCTTGGCAATTGCACTTTCAGAGATTACAGTTTCAAATGGTTTTACGGAATTTACAATAACATCCTTTTGCACAGCATCTGTCTTTTCAAATACCGAATCGATATAAGCATTCACTTGAAAGGCTTCCTCATTTTTAAAATAATCCAGTGTCTTATTAAGAAAGCCGAGTTTTTCCGTGTTTGAAAAGCTCTCTTCTTTTAAAATGTATTTTTTGCACTCTGTTAATGCTAAGTTTGTATTATAATAATGCTCATCCGACACCTTAATTTTTAAAAATCGTTCCTGCCAGTAGACAACATCTTCTTTTCGCTTTGTTTTAATAAATACAGCAGGGGGTGTGTCCTTACCCATATCGACGATAATAGCCAAATTATTGACTTTCTTTACATTAATGCCGTCGATGCCAGCCACAACCATTTTATCCTGCTCATTTTTAACATCTAAAAACATTTCTCTTTCTTCAATTTTACTAATAGCAAGAACCTTTTTGATATCCGTTGCCATCATACAATTGTCGAATAAGCCGATAAATAATTCGCCATTTTTTATGTTTGGATGATCGGATACACTTTGTAAATGAGAGGCAATTGCTTTAGATTGTTCTAGAAACAGATTGGGCTCGTCAAAAATCCTCTTTACATATGTAAACATCTCATTTAATTCGAGCTCTGTTTCATGGAAAAATTCATAAGGTTGCTCCCAGTCAATTTTGCTGAAGGCCAATTGTGCAAAGGCTGCCTCTAGCATCACTTCAGGCTGTGAGAATGCTTCGTCTCCTAGTATAAGCTTGTCACCAACGTGGTGGACAATATATCGTAATAATTTACTTTCGCTAACTTCTAGCATCACGTTCACCTACATATTTATGATTTAGAAAGTTTACCATACCATATTCACTAGACACACATCTAGTCCGAAAATAAAAAGGCGACCACCAAGCAAATGATGTCCTCCTCAAATCTATAAATCTAGTTTAATTGAATAACCATCGCTGTCTCATCACAGGCAAAAAATTTAGGACAGCCTAAGCAATCTTTACGTACCTTTTGTGGAATCGTTTCTTTCTCGATAATATAAAAGCTCATTTTTGTAAAGAATTCTATTTGATATGTTAGCGAAATCATACGTTCGATTCCTAGCAGCCTCGCGTCATCCACAATTATTTGAGTAAGCTCCTTGCCAATTCCTTTCCCTTTATGATTTTCAGAAACAGCAAGAGAACGAATCTCGCTTAATGATTCATCATAAATATATAGGCTACCTACACCGACAACTTCATCTTCTTCTACTGCTACATAGAAGCTTAATAGATCCTCACAAATTGACGTATGTGTTCGAATCAATAATTGCCCTGTCTTCGCGTATTGCTCAATTAAGTGATAAATCCCAGGTACATCAGCTACCTTTGCTTTTCTTATCTCCATATTTTATATCCACCTTACCATTCGATGTATTTTTAATCAATTTTGTTTATAATTATAAGTTATTATGTGCAACGGTTTTTGTCAATTCAAATTTTTCTGGTAATATTAAAGGTGAAAAATAAAGAACATTGTGCGAAAAGATTGGTTTGAGAGATAGTATGTATACGGAAGTTTGAGCATCATCTTGTTTTAAAAAGACTTTATAGCATATAATAAGATGAAGAAGGAGGTTATTATATGGCAATTGAAATGCGCAAGCGTCCTATTATTCGAGGGAAAGATGCCATGAAATTTTTATCAAAGGCTGAAAAAAATTCGAAATTATTGGCGAGTAGAAAAGAACAAGCACTGAAGAAATGGAATGAAAAATTACGTGACCATCGAGACTAGATTAATTACACTAGATGATTTTGAATGTATTCAAAATTTCACATGTGGCAATACAAGTATTGAGAATTTTTTAAAGCAAGAGGCCTATTATCTGACGATCACTAGAGAGTGTAGCACGACGCTAGCATTCGATCGTGGTGAGCTAATAGGCTTTTTTAGTTTGAGAAAATCTAGTTTACAGCTAGAGCTTGAAAATGAATCCATTGATTATCCTTGTTTAGATATAGCGCGTATAGCTACGCAAAAAGGCAAGCAAGAGCTAGGATATGGAACATTTTTAATCAATCAAATTTTTGAGATTGCGCATACCGTTAATGATAGATTTATTACATTAGAAGCATTAATTGAACGCTATGCATGGTATAAAAAACGTGGCTTTGAAGCGTTAATCGAGGAAGAAGCACTAAGTAGTAATCAAGACGGGCTAGTCTATATGATGGCTGACTTGTATGACGAGAGATTAGTAGAGATGTTTTTTGAGGAATAAAGACTTTAGAATAAAAATACATAATTTGCGTAAAACCAATTTCTAAAATATAGAGATTGGTTTATTTTTTAGCAATTTTTTCTACATGATGAGTAAAATGAAAGAGTTAATCGTCTATGTAAATAAGGGGGTGAACTTGTGTTTCAATTAGAGCGGCATTATGAAATGCATAGCGATCAAATTTATCAATTACTATATTTTCTTACCTTTGACGTGCACGTTGCTGAAGATTTAATGCAGGAGACCTTCATACGTGCCTATGAAGCGAAGCATACATATCGAGGGGAGGCAAATGTTTTAACATGGCTACGAACCATTGCCAAAAATAGTGCATACGACCATTTTAAACGAAAGAAAATACTTACGTTTCTTCCGTTTACAAAAAATGAAGAAGAAACAGCCATTACATTTTCACCCGAGCAGCTAATATCCATTGCAGACGAAAAACGAGCATTGTATGCAGCCATTGCTAGGTTAAAGCTTGAATATCGATTAGCTATTGTGTTAAGAAAAATCGAGGGACTTTCGATTAAAGAGACCGCAACTATATTAGGATGGAATGAAGCGAAGGTAAAAAACAACACAGAGCGCGGAATGAAGGCACTTGAAAAAGATATGAAAGGGGGAAACTAGAATGGACAAAGAGCTCCAGAGATTACAGGCACCGGGGCGATCAAATCAAACGAAGCAATCATCATTTTGTGAGCTTCAAAAAAAAATCAACACTCGTAAAAGGCAGCAAAAACGAAATTATTATAGTGTCTTAGTAGCGACTGCAGTGTTATTAATCTTTATAGCTACCTCAATGATGAATAGTCCTGCGATGATAGAGGAAAACGATACGGCCGCTTCGCTTCATATTGAAAAGGGCTACGCGATAAATATGGATGCAGCCATAGATGTAAGGTATATGACGAAGTGGTATTATTTTGATAAAAATAAAGTAAGTGAATATGAGTTGGGAACTGTACAACCGTTTCTAACAAAATTATTTGCTTCAAATGTTCGTATGAAAGAACTACCGCAATTACGAGAAGAGCAGCTATTATTAGAAATGTCTAACGGTCAAATTTTACAACTAGCCTTGTTGTATGAGGATGCTAAAGATCAATATATACTTGCAAATATTAATACGAAGCAAGCCCTCCCTCTAACGATGGAAGAAGCAAAGCAAATCGAGTTTATAATATATAATTTTGCGAAGAAATCCTACCTAGGTGTTGTAAAGTTATTTCTAATGATCCTGTCGCTTATAGCCTACCTTTTAGTAATTATGCAAATAAGTCCAAAAAGAAAAGAAAAATTAGAGTCAAAAAAAGCAAGCTATTACGTTCCTGTAGTGTTTGGAACGTATGTCTTATATACAATTGTCGCAGGCATAAGCCTTTACAATTTCCATTCCTATAACGGGTTATTTATTGCGAGTATCATGACGAGCTTGTTCATAATGAAGGCATTAGGGGAGTATTATAACGGGCGTTTTGAGCGGTCCCTTTTCGAAGTCCCAATATTTTTCGTATTTGTGCTGCTGCTTACGTTTGTGAAGTGTTTATGACAGATTTGTAGGATGTGCAATCGGCAATAGAGAGTGGGGGAATACAGATGATTTTAATTAAAGGGATTACAGGATTTTTTTACCCTGGGATAGATGATTTACCTGCGATAGATAATACACTATTTAAACAACTTTGTTATAACCTTGCTAATTTTCATAAGGGACAAGTTATCGTATTTGAGGAGCCGGACTTTTCACGAAATTTTTATCATTCCCAAATACAATTCCATGATCAATCTATTCATCTCTTTTTACATGTAGTGTATCCTTTTGTTGCCGTTTCACGATATTATGAATATCCTTTTATGAAAGATTTTATCGATATACCTCAAGTGAATAAGTTCTTTGAGCCTTCTTTTCGAGTATTACCTGCTAAAGACTTAAATGAACTTGTACGGATCGAAAATGGGCGAGTAATGAATAAAAATGACCTTCATCCAAATGATCTCCGTGAAATTCTATACTGGCAACCTGAAATCATAGGTCATATTATTTATAATTACTTTGATTGAACGGAAGGATGTAGGTAAGGCATCGCTAGTACCCTTTTTCATTGAAAGGAGGATATATTGGACAAATCTATCATTCAGATACACAGGACCACCGCTTTGTCTAGCCAACAGAGCGGTGTTTTTGGCGTAAAAAAAGGCGACTGGGAGCCACCCAATCGCCTGTGTACTACTGTAGATCCATCACGCATGAATCTTACTATCTTCAATGTATGAGTATAGAATAGACATGTCAATGAATTACTTTTAGTTTATGTAGCTTGACCCTATTTTATGATTTGTTTTTGGCGCGGCTACCTGCAATCCACCTCTATATGAAAATAAGTTGCTATAAATTGCTGGATTGATTGTAGTGGGTGACCGTTATCAATCGAACGACTGCACCAATAGATATGGCGATTATACTTCTCAGGTAGTGTCTTAAATGGAATCGAAGGAGGTAATGTTTTTTTAGAAACGATTGATTTTCCGATTCCCTCCTGTAGCAAGCGAATAATGAGCTCTGAATGATTGGCATATATATAGTTCGCTTCAATATTATTTTCTGCTATATACAGCTCATTGAAATAGCGAATACCGGAATGCTTCTCACGCATAATCCAGTCGTTTGAATCGAGCCTACCAGCAAGAACGAGCTCATCCTGAAAAATTACTTTTTTATTGAGACCTGTTGTTTCAATCGGCTTTTCTATAAAAGCGAAATCAGCCTCATGCTTCATTAGCTTGTCAATTGCTTGTTCAGAATTGACAACAAGCATTGTAAATTCAAAGCTTGGAAATTTCGATATTAGGTGAGACATAAATGTAGGCAAATAGTATAAACCAAAAGTATTTGAGCATACAATCTTACATTTCTTTTCATAGAGCTGCCCATTCTGTAGAAAGGCTTCTGTTTTTTCCCATTGCTCAATCATCGTAATGGCTCTCTCATACAAATACGAGGCTGCAGGTGTAGGTTGAACATTTTTAGGACCTTGACGGATAAATAATGGCACTCTCAATTGCTTTTCGAGCTGCTTAATTTTCAATGAAATCGTCGGCTGAGAAATAAATAGAATTTCCGATGCCTTCGTAAAGTTTTGAAGCTCGTATACCTTTGTAAAAACCTTTAGTATCTCGATCATGCAAATTCCTCCTGAATTATTAACTTTATTAATAATTATTATATATAATATGTATTTTTCAAATAGTAAAATGTCCGTTATGATAAAAATATCAACAAGCCGAGGAGGAATATAGATGAGCAACCTGTTAAAAACAATACCGATTCCGATCAGTGGCTTGATGCTGGGATTAGTATCCCTAGCAAAATTGCACTTTTCATTAAATATGAACCTATTAGGAGAGTTTTATTTTGCTGTTGGAATTACGATATTTTTAATAATACTATGTAAAATAGTATTCACGTTTTCCGATGTTCGAAACGATTTGAAAAATCAGGTTATCGCCTCAGTAGCGCCAACCTTTACAATGGGGATGATGGTTATTTGTAGCATTCTAGCCGCGCAAACTTCACTTCAAGGAATTGCTACGATAGGGTGGGGAATAGCAGCCTGCTTACAAATGGTCCTTATTCTATATTTTACGTATACATTTGTATGGAAAGCTAAGGCGAATTTTCATTCCGTCTATCCAAGCTGGTTTATTGTGTATGTTGGTTCAGCCATTATGCCAATAACAGCTGGGAATTTCGCAGCCAAGTTTACTGACATCGTGTTTTGGATTGCTTTGTTTTTTTATATCTTATTGCTTCCGGTCGTGTGGCAACGAATCCGCAGCCTAGAGGGGCCAACAATGCCACTGACAACAATTTTAGCTGCACCAGGATCCCTATGTTTAACGGCATACCTACAACACTTTACAAGTCCTAATTTGTATTTTGTACTCTTTATGTTGGTCGTATCTCAATTGCTTTATGCTAGTGTACTTTGGCGATTACCAAAGTTGTTAAAGCTACCATTCTACCCGAGCTACGCCGCATTTACGTTTCCGTTAGTCATTTCGGCGACAGCGATGAATGCATCAGCTCAATTCTTCCATTCTCAACAACTGCTCAATGTTTTAACTTTTGTTGAATTATTCATTGCTTCGTGTATGGTCCTATATGTGTTAGTACGATACGTATTGTTTTTAAAGGTACAAGCGTCTGACATGACGAATTTACAGCGTTAAGATAATCCGAATTTATAAAACCTAATTTCTCTGTATATTGCATGAGAAATTAGGTTTTAGTTCGTTCTATCAGCCGCTATTCTCAATAATAGTGATGAAAATTTCAAAATTGCTCGTGTATCATAACTTTCAATAGCCTCCTATAATATGTGAGAACCGTTTCCACATATTTTTACGAAATTTTGTTATTCATCTGCCATAAATATGACCTTACTATTACCAATTCGTGATAAAATCGAATAAACATAGGTTTTTATAGTAGAGGGGAAAGATATGTATGACAGACGGAACAGAATGGAAAACGAATGCGCGCGGCCGAAAATTTATTGCTTCCTTTAGTGGTGGGAAGGATAGTGTATTAGCTCTTTATAAAGCGATGAAGGTCGGTGAGGCAGTTGGGCTGATTGTTATGCTAGAAGAAGAGGGTGAGCGCTCTAGGTCCCATGGTATGCCTCCAGAGCTTATTCGTGCACAAGCTACATCTATCGGTCTGCCAGTATATACTGCCGCTTCAAGCTGGGAGGATTATGAGGAAGTATTTATGAGCCTTCTAAAAAAAGCGAAAAATCAAGGTGCTGAGGTGTTAGTAACAGGTGATTTAGATACTCCTGCTCATGGTTGTTGGCATGACAAAGTAGCAAAGAATGCTGGTTTGAAGTTGGGCATGCCCTTATGGGAAATGGATCATCGTGAAACGGTGGAAGAATTCATAAATCTAGGATTCCAAACGATTCTAGTTACTGTTAATTTGTCCTTAGGCATGCGAGAAGATGACTTGGGGCGAACGTTAACTCATGAGTACGTGCAGGAGCTCGTAGCGCGTGGCATTGACCCGTGCGGAGAAGGTGGAGAATTCCATACGACCGTAATCGATGGCCCGATCTTCAAACAGCCTATTCCTGTTCGTAAATGTGAGATTTTGAGAGACGGAGAATACGCTTTTATGCGATTGGAGCTCCTTTAAGACTATATTTTTTAGAAATTATGCCAGGTGCAGACCTTTATATGGGTTTGTACCTGGTATTTATTATTGACACAAGTCATCTTTAGGAATTAGTAACATTTTTAAATGAAATCCAATAGACTAGCTTATCATTGAACATTATTACGATAGGATTGGAGGATTCTATGAAGTTTAACATGCTTCTGAATGGTGGTTTTATTGTCTATTTTAGACATGGTGAAGCAACGATCGGAAAAGATTATCCTACAGTTATTTTTTCGGATTGTCAGACCCAAAGGAATTTAAGTGAGACTGGAAGGTGGCAGGCTAGGATTATTGGAACTGTCTTTAGCAATAAAGGAATTCCAGTCGAAGCCACTATTATTTCAAGTCCGTTTTGTAGAGCAATAAACACAGCAAGGATCGCTTTTCCGAATAAGAATATTTGCATTAATTATTCATTGGCAGGAGTTGTTGCTCTCAGTGGAGAAGTGACAATTTCTGATGTTGAGCGGAGTGCGATCATTCGTGACACGAAATCATTACTTGAACTGCCACCAGCCATTGGACAAAATAGGATAATTATTGGCCACAGTTTTCCTAAAGAAGTAATGTTAGGTGACGTACCTTATTTAACTGGGATTGTCATAAAACCTAAAGGCTGGGGTAATGGTTATGAAATTATAGGGAAATGGGATTTTAGTAAAATTTAAACGATATTGATTAAAAATAACATGAACATTTAACGAACAATATAATTAAATTAAAACTACAATATTCGCCTTTTTATAACGTGAATGCGAAACATCCACAGGCTGGACACTATAATAAACTCACAAAACACGAATAATAAGCAAATAAGATAAAACGTTTTTATTTTTTTAATCCTGCAGCAACAAACGGGCCATTCAGTGTGATAGTTAATAAGATTTCAGAGATTTCCTGTGAAGATTCTTTTTTTTCCTCAAGCAACCATTGTTGAATGATACCAATATGTGCAGAAGCTATATAAGTAATTAAATATTCTTCCGGAACAAGTAATTTTTCTTGTGCTACTATACTACCGTAATTTTCGAGTAGTGCTTTAGAGATGAAATTTTTTAATTTTGTTTGAAATGATATATCTCCTTTTGGTCCTAATACGGCTTTCATAAATCTTCTGTTCCGATCTAAAAAATCACAAATTAGTACAGTCATTTCTATTGGGATTTTGTTCGTACTATTCGTACTAAGATCAGTGAGCAACTTTGATAAATTATGTTTTACATTATTGGTCATTACTCCCATGAGTTCATCTTGATAACGATTCATTAAATCATACTTATCTCGGTAATGTGCGTAAAAAGTGCCTCTATTGATTTTTGCTTTTGATGTAATATCCTTCACTGTAATTGATTCAAAGCCTTTTTCTTCAATTAGTTCTACCAATGCTTCTTTAATAGCCTCAATCGTTCGTACTACACGTAGATCTGTGAAATTTTCTCGCATACAGGATCCTCCAAAATTTAATCGGACACATTCTTGAATTGTGTTCCGTAAACAACACTTTCTCCGTTTTTGCTTATTGAATGACTATTTATTCCTATCTATAATTCAAGTTGTAATAAACAACAGGTTGTTCATTATTATAACTCGAAAAGAGGAGAGATAGATGAAAATGTTCAAAAATAAGCTAGTATGGATTGCACCGATTCTCGCATTAATCGTTGTGTTTATTTTTTCTTTAACCTTATTTCCATCGGTCCAGCCAAAGCCAGAAAATTTACCGATTGCAATTGTTAACGAGGATTGGGGCGTAGAAATTCCTAATCAAGCAAAATTGAATGTGGGGAAAACAATTGTTGAAGGGATACAAGCTACTTCTAAAACCCAAAAAGGGGAAGAGTCTGCAGTAAAGTGGGTTGTTGTAAAATCTAATGAAGAAGTACAGGAGGGGCTAAATACAAAAAAATACTATGCTGCATTAGTCATTCCTAAGGATTTTAGTGTCAAACAAGCCTCTCAGCTGTCACCTGAAGCAGACACACCAGAGGTTCAGATTTATATTAATCAAGGAATGAATATGGTTGCTTCAACAATGGCAGGACAAATTCTAAATGGTGTAGTGGACAATATGAATAATACAGTTCGTACCCAACTATTATCAGGAATTGAAGCGCAAGGAGGAACTTTAACGGTAGAACAGGCATCTACTTTAGTAAATCCTGTTTCAAAAAAAGTAACAAATATTAATGAAGTAGGGGAAAAGAGCGCAAATGGTAATGCTCCTGTATCATTATTCCAACCACTATGGATGGCAATAATGATTAGTGCAGCTTTTGTCTTTATTGCAGCAAACAAATTGTCACTTAACAATCGAAAAGAATATTTAGCTACAAAAGTTGGGCAAATATTAGTTGGGGCCATTGTTGCTCTCTTTGTAGGATTTGGACTTACTTGGATAGTTAATGAAGTGGTAGGTATCAACATTCCTACTTATTTCGATACAGCGCTATTTTTATCGATTACAGCCTTTAGCTTCTTTTTATTAATTTCAGCGGTTCTGTCATGGTTAGGGATAAAAGGAGTGGCGATTTTTGCTTTATTGTTATTTTTCGGGGGACCATTGATTGCATTAGCTCCAGAGATGATGTCATCCTTTTATCGTGATTGGATCTACTCCTGGCTGCCAATGCGTTTTATGGTTGAAGGTTTACGAGAATTGTTGTTCTTTGGGGAAGGCCTTACCTGGAACGCATCATTATCAGCTCTTACTTGGATTGGAACGGTAAGTATTTTACTCCTTCTAGCTTCAGCATTAAAGTTTAAATCTGAAAGCAGCGAAGAAATTATAGAACATTTAACATAGTTTACTAAGGAACAGATTATAAAAAGAACTGGCAAATGATTGAGTTTGCTAGTTCTTTTTAGTTAGACTTTTCCATCTCCGATCCATGAAATATGCAACATAAAAAAATAAGTCACAACAATATAGATGTGACTTATACAACATTTTAAAATTCTTTTTCCCATATTCCATTATCATTATCATACTTAATATTTACATGTGCATGTTCGATATTCAACTCATGCTGTAGATAATCAATTAAAGCTAGAAACATTTCTCCTTATCTACTTTTTTATTATCATGAAATGATTTTGTGGATAGTTTAGTCAAATTAGTTGGTAGCAACATCAAAGAAATTAATGATTCAAAACTTCGGGAACTAGAGGAGTTGATGATGCTTTCGAATCTCATACAGTGGTAATTCAATATTCATTTTTATAATTATCTACAATATTTAAATCTCTATATAAATAAAACTTAAAAAATTTGTTCTGCTACCAATTCTGAAAGAGTTTTAATTCCGTAGTCAATTTCATTTAAGGATGCATAAGAATAAGAAATTCTTAAATATTGATCAGAGTGAAACTCATACAAATCTCCAGGGTGAACAAGTATTTTCCGACTTAAGGCTTTAGTAAAAAGCTGGTACATGGATATACCTTCATTTAACTTAAGCCAGATGAAATATCCGCCCCTAGGAATGTTCCATGTACCGATGCCGGTAAAATATTTCTTTAATGCTTCAAGAGCAACATCTCTTCGGAGCTTAACATTTTTCCTCATTATATCGTTATGCTGATAATAAAGACCACTAGAGAATAGTTCTGTGGTTACACTCTGGGAGAGTGAGCTGGTTCCATAATCAGTTTGCATTTTTATATCTGCCAATCTTTCAATGACTTTTTCTGATCCAACAATCCATCCAATCCTAAGACCAGGACTTAAATTTTTCGATATCCCACCAGTGTATAATACAAGTCCATTGTTATCAAATGCCTTTATTGGCTGTGGAGGTTGTTCATCAAACCAAAGCTCCCTATATACATCATCCTCGATAATAGGCAAACGTTCCCTATCACACGCATCAACAAGCGTTTTTCTTCTTTCAAGTGACATGACGCTTCCGGTAGGATTTTGAAAAGTAGGTATTGTAAAAAGCATTGCTCCTTTTCTCCGCCTATGTCGATTAATCAATTCTTTTATTTCTATGCCTTCTTCATCCAGCTTAATTCCCGAAAGCTGCATTCCTAAGGATTGAAAGGTTCTAAGAGAGTATAGGTAGGATGGCTTTTCAACATATACTACTGAGTTCGTGTGCAAAAGGCCAAGGGAAATAAGCTGCAGTGCCTGCAAAACACCAGAGGTAATCAAAACTGAGGATGGATCAGCTTGTATTCCTATTGTTTTTAGGTATGTGCATACCTCTCTTCTTAGATGGATATTTCCTTTTGGTTCTTCATAACCCAGCGATCCCGTAGACTTAGACAGTTTTTTTAGTACGCCCTGAATCATTTTGTTAGGTATTAATTCAGGGGAAGGTTCGCAGGACCCCATTCGGATGATATCAGGTTGGAATTCAGCCTGATTGATCTGCTGCATTATATTTTGATTTGATTGATGTAATCCAGAAGATATATAGGGAAGCCAATTATGTGATTGATTAATGGACATTAATGTCCATGTATTGTTTATTACTTTTGTACCACCACCAGCATTACCACTAATAAGGCCTTCAGCTGCCAGCTCTTCAAGGGCAGATACTACGGTACTTCTGTTTACACTGAAAATTTCAGAAAGTGCCCGCTGACTTGGCAATTTGAAACCAACCGGCCATTCTCCAGTTGCTATTTTGTCCTTAATGAAGTTAACAATCTGTAAATTCAATCGAGTAGGATTATTTCTATCAGGTCTCCAGTTGATATCTAACATGAAATTCCTCCAAAATCATAGTACTTGTACTTTATCATTTGGTTGGTTAAATAACAACCAAGAATGGTTGGAGACTTTTTGTTGTTGTTCAAATACAATTACTTTAACAGATATTGAAATTTTAAAGGAGAATGATAACTATGGTACCAATAAGAATTCTAAGTGATACTGATATTAAGAACATTCTTGATATCAAGAATACAGTAGCATGTGTAGAAAAAGCCTATGCACTTAAAGCCAACAATCAGGCGAGACTATTCTCCATGGTATCTGAGGTGATTTTTGAGGGTAGAGCAGAAATGGATATTAAATCAGGGATGCTTAATGAAGAAGATGTGTTTGGATTAAAACTCGTTTCATGGTTTGGTGATAATAAAAATCAAGGACTTCTAGCTATAACAGGGATGAATATGTTATTTGATTTGAAGAATGGATTTCCTAAGGCAATGATCAACGCAAGTTATTTGACAGGAATGCGTACTGGAGCAGCAGGTTCAATAGGCGTGAAACACCTGTCAAAACAAGATTCAAAAACACTAATGATTGTTGGTACAGGAGTTCAGGCGATTTTTCAAATAGCAGCCACTCTATCTCAAGTTCAGACAATCAACAAAGTATATATATATGACCCCGTAAAATATGAAAATGCATCAAAATTACAGCATTCAATAAAGACGGAACTAGAAAAAATCAAAAATGATATCAAAGATACTTATAATAAGAGCTGGAAACAAAGAATTGAGTCAGTTCAGTTTGTAGCTGTAGAAAATCCAGTGAAAGCTTTGGAAGAAACCGATGCAGTAATTACAATAACGCCTTCGCAAAAACCACTGATTTTTAAGGAGTGGATTAAGCCAGGCATACATTTCAGCTGTGTGGGGGCAGACATGACTGGAAAACAGGAAATAGATGAAAAGATCTTTGAGGTAGCTTCTGTATATGTAGATGATATTACACAAGCATCGACAGTCGGAGAAACACAAAGTGCTATAAGGGCTGGTATATTAGGCAAAAACAATTTGACTGAAATCGGACAATTCATACTTGGAAATGCAAAAGGACGTACAAGTGATGAAGAAATTACGATTTTTGATAGTACTGGCATAGCATTGCAGGATCTTGCAGTTTCAAAATATATTGTATCAAAAGCAGAAGAAATGAATATTGGGACAATCGTGCAAATATAAAATCGATATATAATTTGGAGGGATCACATTATGAAGATAAAAGTTTATACATTAAATTCATTTGCAAAATCCATTGAGGGAGGGAACCCTGCCGGAGTGGTACTTAGCGCTGATTATCTATCAGAAGAGGACATGAAAAAAATAGCAGGTATCATCGGTTTTAGTGAGACTGCTTTTGTCATGGAGTCAGACCTGGCTGACTTCAAGGTTAGATTTTTTACACCTAATGAAGAGGTTGATATTTGTGGCCATGCAACGATAGCAGTGTTCTATACACTTTCAAGCCAAGGATATATTAAACCAGGAAAATATTCTCAAGAAACAAAGGTTGGAATTTTAAATGTAGAAGTAATGGAAGACCTATCAATTATGATGGATCAAAATGCTCCAAGCTATTATGAAATAATAGACAAGGAGGAAATTGCAGATTCCTTAAATATTACTATAGATGAAATGTTCGGGGATCTACCAGTGCAAATTGTATCTACTGGCCTTAGGGATATACTTGTACCGATTAGAAACTTAGATATATTAAATTCTATAAAGCCAGATTTTGAAAAAGTAACAAATATCAGCAGTAAATATAATACCATTGGTTATCATATTTTTACCCTTGAATCACTAAAGGGTTCAAATGCCCACTGTAGAAATTTTGCACCTTTATATGGAATTCCAGAAGAATCTGCAACTGGTACATCCAATGGTGCCCTTTCATGTTATCTATATAAATATGGTAAAATCAAACCTGAACATGTTATTAATATATCTGTTGAGCAAGGTTACTCTATGAAAAAACCTTCAGAAATAGTTATAGCGTTAACCACTCAAGGGAAAGAAATTATTGAGGTAAAGGTAGGCGGAAAAGCATTAAATTTGTCTGAAACAGAGGTTGAAATATAATTGTACAATATAAATTTCTAATAAATTGAAATAATAACATAGCTGGATTAGGTGTTTTGTTACATCTAGTATGGCTGTTTTTTTCTTAAGGTAAAATAATATTTTCCCGCAAACGGACCATTTAAATGGAGTAAGACTTCCAAAAATTATGAATATATATGTTATATTGTTAGAGATTGTGAAGAAGATAAACGGTACAGAAATGGTTTTTTTTGAATGGATATGTTGCAACAAGTAATAGATAAATTTAAGTTGAATGTGTTAGCGAGAACGTTCCTGAGTCTTTTAGTTCTACTGTATATAAAATCAAGCTAATTGATCATCGTACGGTATATATAAAAATTCCTTATTCCAAAGTAAAACTTGAACGTGAGTATACTGCACTTAATCGATTACGCAATGAGCTACCTGTACCAGAAATGTTAGACTATTGGGAAGGTAATGAAGATGTCACTGGTGCTTTATTATTATCCGAAATCAACGGTGTGCCGATTACAGAGAAGGTGGATCCAGCTTTAGCCTATGATATCGGAGTACACCACGCAAGGCTGCATGCAATCATTCCAAATGAGCAGGATTTCAAAAGTTCCGTTTCCAATGTATATGGTCGATGGTCTGAGTTTATCGAGCGACAATTTTATTCCTTTGCAGAAGATGTAAAAGAAGTGATTGATCCTTGTTTATACGAACAATCATTGAAGTATTTCGACCGTCAAGTGAAATTACTTCCATCTCCAGATGGACCTAGTTTTATACATATGGATTTTCGACCAGGTAATATTTTAGTTCATGAAAATCAAGTTGTCGGCATCATTGATTTTGAAAGTGTCCGAATTGTTGCAACCGAAATTGACTTTACAAAAATTAATTGTGATATTCTGATGAAATATCCCGGAACATGGGATGCGTATCAAAAAGGCTATGAGTCCATTCGTCCACTTATTGATTTACAAGAAGTCTTACCGTTTTATCTCTTTACCGATGCGTTTAATGCAATTGGTTGGTGTAAAAGAAGAGGTATTGAAGAGCATCAAACTTTTTTACAGGAGAGTTTAGCATATTTAAACGTTTTTTTATGAAGGAGGTATAGTTGAAAGAGAATTATCAAACGTCAATAACTGAGGATTCATTTATAAAGATTTTTCTCATATTTCATTATTCAACAATCGAGCGCGATTGCGGAAGATACGCAAATATAAAATGATCAAACTTTTTTTATAAAAATCCAATTAAAATCTGCTTGAAAGGCATCCATTTTAATCAATCTTTTTTTCTAAATGGATGCTTTTTTAATTGCAGGTATGTTCGTTTGCGAGCTGTTTTTGATTAAACTTTTTTCAAAGCTGCAAGTATAAAATCTCCAGCTATCGTATTAAACATTAATTATTATCTGTACAAAATAGAGGAGCGTTATCGTTCACATGAAAATTAAAAGGACCTTTAGAATTACAAATAAAGTATAGAATATATTATGGGGAGTTGACATATCCAAGCCCTCCTCCACGCAAAATAATTTTAGTTTACATAATATAAATTAGAGGAAGTTATGTATCATCTCATAAGTATACTTTAAATAGTGAGACGAAACAGTGAAAATTGTTGTATATGGACAATTTTCACCATATATAATTTGATCCAGGATAAACAGTTTTGACACCTCAATAAACTGTCAATCTTTTAATAACTTTTTAGTTGCAGCCTACTATAAATATGTAATAACCGAATGGACTTGCTAGTCTGTTACCATAAAATTTGACGCGACCGTATGCATTTGAACTATATATCCGTCAATTTCAAATTTCTTTTCGATATGGCGTATTTCCTATTCGCCAACTTTAAATCCTACCAGAGCATACCTTTTCGCAGATCCTACTCCTATAAATTACCTCGCATGTTTCTGTTAGCTTAACAAACAATAAAAATTATATCTCACCAGTAACTTTGTTATTATAAATTGTCAGAATTCTCACGTCACTCCTATTTTTTAAAAAAATCCTTATAAGGAGCAATATACCAATGACAAAAGAGAAATTAACTATTTTAATTATTGGGATTTCCCTTTTTCTCTTTGGATGGCAATCTGTTAAAGCATCTCAACAAAAGTCTGTAGAAGAGGATTATTATGAATTGGGTTACAAATCAATTTCAAATGCAATCCGGGAAGCTGAATCCTATTATAAATCAAACATAGATTTACCAATAGAATTGCCACCATTGGATTTTACGCACTCTTTCGGGAGATTTAATGGTAAACATTTAGGGCTTGAGATTGAATACTTAAATGAAGAAAAACATTTTAATTACATTATAAATATTTTCCCAGTTGAAGAAGGGGTAAAGTTATTTTCAAGTACAGATTCTAAAATCCTTCTAAAAGATGGTACACAAGCTTATTATTCAACATCCGGAACGAATAGTAAAAAAATATTTATTTTCATGTTTAATAAGAATAATTGGACTTATATATTAAGTATTGAGGAAGATCTATTAGATAAACCTTTGCCAACGTTAGTAGGAATTGCAAACTCATTTGAAAGGAAAATTAGCGATTCCCTTAAAGGAATCGCTAATTATTAACAGCAACCACCTGCTCCACTATGGCAAACACCTGTTTCAGGTAAATGAAGTTGCACATTGCTGGCAGCCTCTAAATCCCCTGCCAAATAAGCTACGACTGAGCGGACTTGCTCGTAGCCTGTTGCCATTAGGAATGTTGGCGCGCGTCCGTATGATTTTGAGCCGACAATATAAAAGTTCTTCTCGGATTGGCGTAATTCCTTTTCGCCATGTGCAGGTACACTGCCACAGCTATGCTCGTTTGGATCAATCAATGGTGCAAGTGCTGGTACAGCTTCTGTAATAGCATCTGCCTGGAATCGTAATTCACGATGGATCTCGAAGCTTGGACGACTCCCTGTATTAACGATCAGTCGATCAAATGGTTCTAGCGATTCGTTTTCATCTCTTAATACAATGCCTTCTTGTTCGCGAATAGATTGAATATGGAAAGGTGTTTCCACTTGAATAACGCCCTTTTTTACTAGCTCTGCTATACGTAAGCCTAACTCTCCACGAGCTGCTAGTTCGTCGTTAGAACCACCACCAAAAGCATCCTCTACTCGCGGTTTACGCAAAATCCATGTAATGGCTGTATCCGGATATTTTTCTTTTAATGTTGTTAAGTTTAATAAAGAATTGATTGCTGAATGGCCACCACCAACAACCGCAATACGCTTATTTGCATAGACTTTTTCATTGTTATGAACATCTGGAATACTATATTCGATTCGGTCAGCTAACTTTTGCTCTGCCGGTAACAATAAGCCGTTACTTAGCGCTGGATTCGGATTACCCCAAGTACCTGTAGCATCAATAATCGCACTTGCCTTCAGTGTTTTAGTGCCACAGCATGTATTAACATAAATGAGAAACGGTTTGCTTTCGCGCTTTACCGATTTCATACGATCTGTTCCTTCACGTGTAATAGTAACAACACGATGGTTCGTATAAATTTGCTTCTCGAACAACGTTGCTAGTGGTTCTAAATAAAGTTCAATCAGCTCCTTACCAGTAGGAACGATTTCATTTTGTGGAGATTGCCAATTCGTTTGTTCTAGTAATGCACGTGCGGCAGAATCAATATTGTATTGCCAAGGTGAAAAAAGCGTCACATGCTGCCAAGAGCGAATATTTGCTGCAAGCTCCCCTGCTTCTAACACGAAAAATGGGATATTACGTTGTTTTAAATGTGCTGAGGCTGCTAATCCAATCGGACCCGCACCGATAATCGCTACAGGAAGTTTTGTATCACAACAAGAATGACTTGGCTCACAGCAAGCTGAAGATTGGTTAATGATGTTGAATTCCATATGATTTCCCTCCAAATGGTTCTAATGATTTTCGTTTCTCTCCCCTTATATAAGTATTTCATTATATACAAAGGGTGAAAAAATCAAGAGACATGCCCTTGATTATTCGCCTGTTGTACTAAAATGTTTAATGCGTTCACTGATTTCATCGCGTACACGTTGGAATACGCTCCATTTTTCTTCATCTGCCCCCGTTGCTTTTGCTGGGTCATCAAAGCCCCAATGCTCACGACGGATATGTGGCGGTGCTATTGGACATTTATCAGCTGCATCTCCACATAATGTGACGATGAAGTCTGCGTTATTTAGTGTTTCTACATCGATGATATCGGATGTTTGATCTGATATATCGATATCTACCTCAGCCATTGCCTTTACTGCATTCGGGTTTAAGCCATGTGCTTCTACACCAGCACTTTTTACTTCCCACTCCTCACCTAAATACTTTTTCCCAAAACCTTCTGCCATCTGAGAACGGCATGAGTTCCCTGTACATAAAAAATAAATCAGTTTTTTAGACATAACTGTTTAGCTCCTTTTAAACGATTAGCAGTGTAATATATAAGCCTACTAATGTAACAAATAATATTGGAATCGTCAGCACAATCCCTGTTTTAAAGTAAGTGCCCCATGATATTTTCACACCTTTTTGACTTAATACATGCAGCCATACAAGTGTGGCTAGAGAACCAATTGGAGTGATTTTTGGTCCTAAGTCAGAACCAATAACATTGGCATAGATTAGTGCTTCTCGAAGTACACCCGTCGTATTCGTTTCAGCAATTGCGAGCGCATTGACCATAACTGTCGGCATATTGTTCATCATAGAAGATAAAAAGGCAGCGATAAAGCCCATTGCAATCGTACCGATAAACAGCCCTTGCTCAGCTGTATATTCAATAACACTAGCGAGTGCTTCTGTGAACCCTGCATTCCCTAACCCATAAACGACTACATACATACCAATGGAGAAGAACACAATATTCCACGGTGCGCCTTTTATGACCGTTGTTGTATTGACAACCTGACTTCTCCTAGCCATCAGTAAGAAGAAAATAGCGACAAGCCCTGCGATGAAAGATACAGGAACTGCTGTCCATTCACTTGAGAAGTAACCAATGACAAGTATCGTTAGCACGTACCACGATAAGCGAAACATTTTTTTATCTTTAATAGCTTCTTCAGGTTTCTTTAACATCGTTAAATTATAAGTACGTGGTATCGATTTATTGAAATACAATAGCAGTACCGTAATTGTTGCAATTAATGAGAAAATGTTTGGTAAAAACATGCGTACTGCATATTCAACGAAACCAATTCCAAAAAAGTCTGCAGATACGATATTCACTAAATTACTGACGACAAACGGTAAAGATGTAGTATCAGCAATAAAACCACTTGCCATAATAAACGGGAAAATCATCTTTTCTTTAAATTGGAGATTACGAACCATGGCAAGAACGATCGGTGTTAAAATTAATGCCGCGCCATCGTTGGCAAAAAGTGCTGCAACGATTGCACCAAGTAAGCTTACATAGACAAACATTTTGATGCCGTGCCCTTTTGCCGCGCGAGCCATATGTAAAGCCGCCCATTCAAATAAACCAATCTCATCTAAAATAAGCGAGATGATAATAATCGCTATAAAGCTTAATGTGGCATTCCATGTAATATCGACAACATCGAGTACATCGTTAAAATCTACCACACCTACAGCGAGTGCAATTAGCGCACCCACACAGGCAGACCAGCCAATATTAAGTCCTTTAGGCTGCCAAATAACAAAAATTAATGTAACAATAAAGATTAAACTTGCTAAGACGAACATGAACTATCCTCCGTAACTTTACATGTACAAATAGAAACAGCTTTCAACTCATCAATCACACACTGAACAATGGGTGATTGATTTTCAGTTAACCGATAATGCTTCCATGTGCCAACTTTTCTTTCTGCAATGATGCCCGCATCCTTTAATTTTCGTAAGTGCTGACTAACAGCAGGCTGCGAAATATTCAACACCTCCACAAATTCACATACACACACTTCCCCTTTTTTTAAACAGGAAAGCAATTTCAGCCGATTTTGATCCCCTAATGCTTTTAACTGCTTTTCCATCAGTTCGATTTGCATAGTTATCACCCCTTATATAAGAATCCACTTATATATTAACGATAGATTATGTATTTGTAAATAATTATTTACTTATATGACGGTTGTTTTGAATCCCCTATTTCTTTTCATTTTTCCACGGTGGATTATTATCTTTATGTAGTTTTTGATTAATTTTATATATAGAAAAAGGGATAGCATATGCAAGTATGGTACAAATAATCGTGAGTATGCCTGGAAAGCGATCAGCAACTATATTCCACATACTATCCCTCCCTTTTATTGTGCTTTGTTAATATTGCCAGACTGATCAATGATGACATTGACGTTTACGTTAATTTTGCTTTTAGAAAAATAGTTTTCCCCATCCTCCCAATTATCTTTAATCGAATCCCAAAGCTGATAATGATATTTATATAAATGTTGATTAAGTCCCAGAACATCTGCATTGATTTCAGTTTGTAGTGCATTAATTGAATTTTGTGAGACTTTATTAATCTCATCCTCCAGCGCTTTTTTGATTTGTGCATAATTCTTTTCACTTAGTAAATGTTCTACCCCTAATACTTCTGCAATACTAGACCTTACTGTAAGATTTACGTCAAATGATAAATTGTTTTTATCTTTATTCGTTAGAGCAATATCTCTCTTCATATCAAGTATTTCATTGGCTATCTTATTCCCTTCTACATTCGTAACGATACTGCCTGATTGCACTTCACCTCTCATAAATATTACTCCTTTTTCTTCCCCTCTATGAAAAGTAGCTACAACCTTATTCCTCGTACCATGAAAAACAGCAATTCCCTCATATTCCACGCTTTTGGAATTAAATTTACTAATTTGAGGAATAATAAAGCTCGTTTTGGATAATAAATTCTCTTGAATATCACCGAATGTAATCGGTTTTATAACATTGATACTTTCTTCATTTTCTAATAGCCCATGAATATATATTGCTGGAAGCTTTTCGTGTTCGGGTTCTACATTAAACAGCTCATGTGCATCCCCGTTTACAATGGCGACATTTATCGTTCTGTGCATCTCCATTTCACGTAAAAACACGTCCATTAAATTAGCAAATAGGTTTGGTTCCTTTACAACTTCTTCTGAAAAAAGTACTACTTCTAAATGTGTTGCACTAATTGTACGACTAGCAAGATTGGTCGTATTCCGATTAGCTTCAAAAATTGTTTCTCCGCTTTTTGTTAGGTTTCGAAAGGCTTGACCGTCACCACCACTGTCTTGAGCAGAATTAAATACAGAAGGTACGATCACCTGCTGTGTTATTTGAATCGGATTGTGTGGAGCATCCTGATTCTTGTTAAAATCAATCGCGATTCCAACAGCAAATGCTCTCTGTTCAATTTCTATTCGGTCCCAGCAGCCAGTAAGAAATAATAATGCAATGAGGTGAATCGTGATTAGTACAAATCTAGCCAATATGTTTCATACCCTTCTTTTTATACGCAACGGCCAATAAAACGAACACGATAAACAAATACGTTGGAATAAAGTAATTGAAAAAAGAAGTAATTTCCATTAATTCAATGTAATCTTCAGGTATCATACTTAAGAAATAAATAATGGGAGAAAGCAGGAGTACAATATTGATTTTTTTCATCTTGGAAAAAATCAGTTGAAACAACATGACCGCAATATCGAATGCGATTAGACATGTAATAAATACAGTCATTACCCAAACCGAAAATAACACTGAATCAAAACGTTCGAACAAGCCTCCGGGAAATTGTATGGATTTTGCTACTTCTAATGTAGGATACATGATGTTTGAAGTGGTAATATTACCAAAAACACCAATACAAACAATATAGGTCACTAGATAAAGAAGCATTGCCCAAAAAACACCTAATGCTGTTATTTTTGGTGCATTTTTTGGCTTCTCGACAAGCGATATATAAAAAAGAACAATCCCAAGTCCGATGAATGCTTGAAAACTAATAGAAGTGGCATGGAAATACCCTTGAATATCTGTCTGAAAGACCGGAAATATATTTTGCGCTTCAGCAGATCCTAAAGAAAAAATCAGAACCATCACTGTAATCCCTATGATAATAGGTAAAAATAAGACATTAACACGAAAAATGCCTACCCGAGATTCAGAAACAGCGTATACAACAACAAGCAAAAAGGCTAAACATAGCACCTCAATGGGTGTTCTATCAAATAAATATTGTCGAGAAAGCTCTGAAAGGACCCTGGCATGATAACTAGATGTTAGTATATATTGAATAATGAATAAAAACGTAAGAATGATAGCAACTGGCTTTGAGAGCAATTGAGCTGAAAAAGAAAAAAAAGACTGTCGTGGAAATTTACATACTAATTTCGCGATCATCCAACTAAATAAACAAGCCAGCCCCCCACCTATAACAATGCCAATCCATCCATCGGAAGAAATCGTTTTATTAGCAATTAGCCTAGGTAGAGACAATATTAATACGCCTAGAGTATTTGTTGTTACCAAAAGCATTAATTCATATTCACTTATATGTTCATCTACACTATTAAAAGATGTCATGGCTCCTTTTGACCTCCATCGTTTAACTTTTGTTTATCTACTGCTTGAATATAAGAAGGTCGCTCTTTTAAGGCGATAATAGGTGGACGAATAAACAAATTTTTAAAGTCACTAGGAAACTTAGGAGAAAATTGAGCTGAATAAGGAACACCCATACTTTTGAGATTGACCATGTGAATATTGAGCATGATATATCCTAAAATGATGCCGTAAATCCCCAATACTCCTGCAATAATTATAAAGGCTAGACGTAAGGCTCTAAGTCCTATGGCAACACTGTAATTAGGAATGGTAAAGGAAGCAACGGCAGTAAGAGCTGTTACAACAACCATTACCGGACTTACAATTCCTGCACTAACCGCTGCCTCTCCAATGACAATCCCTCCAACGATCCCAATCGTTTGACCGATCAGTTTTGGAAGTCTTATTCCAGCCTCTTGAAGAATTTCAAATGTGACGCCCATTAACAGCGCTTCTACAATAGCTGGAAAAGGCATATTTTCTCTCGTTCCTGCGATAGAAAAAGCGAGCTGTGCCGGTATTAAGCCAGGATGATAGGACACTAAAGCTACATAAATAGCTGGAAGGAAAACAGCGATAAAAACTGATAAGTATCGGATTAATCGTAAGAACGTGCCAATTACCCAACGTTGAGTATAATCTTCCAGACTTTCTAGTGCATCATTAAATACGACCGGTGCAACCAATGCAAAAGGGCTACCCTCTACAAAGATTCCTACCTTCCCTTGTAAAATAGAATAAACGAATCGATCCGGTCTTTCCGTATCCAATAATTGCGGAAATGGCGAAAGGAAACTGTCTTCAATCCATTGCTCCACGAAGCCAGAACCAGCTGAAAAATCGATATCTATTGTTTGTAACCTACGATTAATTTCGTCTACAATTTCAGGATTGACAATTCCAGCTACATAACAAACTACGAGCTTTTGTTTTGAGCGTCTTCCTACTTCATATGTCTCAACTCTTAAATTCGGGTCCTTTAATTCCCGACGAATTAAAGTAATATTCGTTTGTATGCACTCCACAAAACCGGATCGTGGACCACGAACTACTGATTCAGTCTGTGGCTCTTCAATTGAACGTTTCTCTGCACCTTCAGTCCCCATAATCAATACTGTATCGCTACCATCTACATAAAGCACTGTACTTCCAGATAAAATAGCATAAGAAACTTTATCTAATGTTCGAACCTTTTTAATATCAGTTATAGCAATAACGTCTTGATAAATTTGCTCTAGCATATCTGAACTAACTTGTTTGCTGTTCTCTTGTATTCTTTTTAGGATGTTATTATTAACAAGGTTATTGTCGGTCAAACCATTTAAATAACAAATGACACCTTTGAGGTTATTTTTACCAATATTAACTTCACGGATAATTAAATCACTGGGATTACCCAACATTTCTTGTAAACTTCTCAGATTTTCATCTAAATCTGTACTGAGTGCGATTTTAAATTCATTTTGATGTTCTACCGTTTGCTTTTCATTATTACGTTTTTCATTTTTATTTACCCACTTTAGAAAATGTCTCACAAATGAATCCCTCAGATCGAATAGAATAAAAATTATCCTAACTTAAATTCTCTTATAAATTTGCCCACTTCTATTTATTCTATACCTATAAGAAAGCTTCCTGATTTAATTCAATTTTAGATTTAGGAATTAAAAAAAAGCATGTTTTGAAATCATTTTTTCAAAACATGCTTTTAATTTTTAGTTACAGTTTAAAATATATTTTCCAGCTTCTGTGTACTGTTAGATACGTTTGCTAATAAGACGTTTAACCTCTCCATTGAACTTGAAACTTCATCAATCATGGACAGTAACTCCTGACTGTTGGCAGCATTTGCATGAATATGTTCATATAAAGCGTTAAATACTTGATTTTCTAGCTGGCTGTCTTGCAATAATTCTGCTATCAGTATACTAAACTGCTGGATTTTTTCACTTGATTGAACCGTACTCTCTATCAGACTTTCAATTTACACTGGTTTTAATATTGTATTTATTATTTCTATTGGTGTATGTGCGATATATTTAGGGTTTTCTTTTTGAATTAAATCTAACCCATCTAGTCCCCAACTCACCCACATAAATGGTACTCCAACTTTATTACATGAGAGTAAATCTCTTACCTCATCTCCAATATAGAGGATTTCTTCAGGTAGAACTTGCTGTTTTTTCATATATTTTTTGAGTACTGTATCCTTACCGAATAATTTACTAGAAGTGAGAATTTGCGAAACACTAGTTACTTGTTCTTGCTGCAGGAGCAATTCTATATTTTCTTTAGCATTGGATGAAAGAATAATAATGGTGAAACCGTTGTCTGCAAGGGTATCCAACATTTCCTTTATACCATTGAATAGCTTCACTTCATGGACGTGATCTTTAAAGAAACGATACATCTTAGGTAGGATTACGGGAAGCTTATGCATCGGAAAATGATACTTCTTTGCTCGCTGCTGGATTGTTAAATTTCTCGATAGCAATAAATCTTCTGAGTTCACGGGAGTGTATTGATATTTGTCTGAGAATGTATTCCATGCTTTCATAAATAGTTGGGTCGAATCAGCTAGTGTACCATCAAAATCAAATATAAGATATTTCAATGCAAAGCCCTCTTTTCTATTGTTCATTATTCGATACTTATAAAATATACAGAAGAATGTAATACTCTCGCAAGGAATCACGATTACTAGGTGCTCGCGTTGATTACTCTCCGTCTTTTCTCATATCAATTTTCAGTTAAATTAGTATCTTTCAATTATTAACTAGAGGAGTTCATTCCATTTTTTAGTTGATTTATGTTCGTTTTAGATAAAAATAGATTGTCAAGAAAATTATTTTTTATTTCATTTCAATATCAAAAAAGTACAAAAACTGAAATTGTTATATAACAAATTAGTTGTTAGACCTCTTTTTCTGTGTAAATGTTATTTTAGACTAACGAAACATTAATTTCTACATCGTGCAATTTTATTCTGTTTTGCGTTTATTTTTTTCTGATTAATTATATCGATAATATTATTCCTTTTGGTGTGACGATTCTGTTTTGTACTCGTATTTTCTACTTAGTACTTGATAATTCTATACAATTAGATTTATCTGAATTTAATATTCTGTACTTTAATTCTGAAAATTTAGTATTGCATTATAAAGATTTCTCTCCTACAATAAGGACTTATAACGGGAGGCAAACAGAAATAAACCGTTTAAAACAGAATAATAATTCATTAGGGGGAATTATAGTGGCGGAAGTAAAAACTTCAAACAACAGTAATCAAAAAAATATTGATTATGCAAAGATCGACCAAATGGAGTCGTTCAACAAGTTTGTTAAGAAAAAGCAAACGTTCCTATTCGGTACTGCTATTGCATTCTTGACATTTTACATCTTATTACCGATCCTAGCTTTCCAATCTGTATTACAACAGAAATGGTTTGGTAATATTACGGGTGTATGGGTGTACTCAGCGGCATTATTTTTAATGACAGTAATATTAGCGATTGTGTACACAATTAAAGCACCTTCATTTGATAAAGGTGTAGAGGATGTTTTAGCTGAATATGAAAGAGATGGTGGGAAATAATGAATTGGACAACAGGTGGTTTCTTCTTTGGAATCGTTGCTTTAACTCTAGTTATTACTTATATTGCAGCAAAAAGAACTTCAAGTGCTAGTGATTTCTATACTGCTGGCGGTGGATTAAAGGGCTGGCAAAATGGTTTTGCAATTGCAGGGGATTATTTATCGGCAGCTGCATTTTTAGGAGTATCCGGGGCAATTGCTCTAACAGGATTTGATGGATTCTTCTTCTCTGTAGGTTATGTAGTAGCAAACTTAGTACTTCTATATGTAATCGCAGAACCTATGCGTAATTTAGGACGCTATACGTTAGCTGATATGTTAACTGCTCGTTTCAATGAAAAACGTGTTCGCGGTGTAGCTGCAACAGGTACAATTATTATTGTAATTCTATATATGATTGCTCAGCTTGTTGGTGCTGGTGCACTTATTAAACTTCTATTTGGTCTTGAATACTGGCTTGCTGTATTAATCGTAGGTGTAATGATGACAACTTACGTATTATTCGGTGGTATGACAGCAACATCTTGGGTACAAATTATTAAAGCAGGTCTTTTATTATTCGGTACAGGCTTATTAGCCGTTTTAGTATTATCAAAATTTGATTGGTCTCTAATGAAAATGTTTGATACTATTGCAACGGATCATGGTGAGGAATATTTAAATACGGGAATCAAATATACATCGACGCTTGACTCGGTTTCAATGATGATGGCACTTGTACTTGGTACATCTGGTTTACCACATATTTTAATGCGCTTCTTTACAGTTAAAGATGCAAAAACTGCTCGCGCATCAATTACTTGGACAACTTGGATTACTGCAATCTTCTTCTCTTTAACTATTTTCTTAGGTTTTGGCGCTATGCATTTTGTAGGAATCGATGAAATTATTAAAGAAAGCGCTGCTGGTAACACAGCTGCCCCACTGTTAGCTGAATTCCTAGGTGGAGACGTATTACTTTCATTCATCGCTGCTGTTGCATTTGCTACTATTCTAGCGGTAGTATCTGGTTTAGTATTAACTGGCGCTTCGGCAATTTCGCATGATATTTATGGTGAAATTTTAAATGATGGTAAATTAACTGAGAAGCAACAAGTATTAGCTGCACGTATCGGTTCAATCTCAATTGCTATTATTTCTATTATTTTAGCGTTATTCGCGCAAAGCTTAAACGTATCGTTCTTAGTATCATTTGCATTCTGTATCGGTGCATCTGCAAACTTACCGGTAATTTTCTATACAATTTACTGGAAAAAGTTCAACTCAACAGGTGTTGTATGGGCAATTGTTACAGGTTTAGTTTCATGTTTAGTGCTTGGTGCTTTAGGTCCAAATGTATGGAATCCAGTAGAAGGAAAAGCGATCTTTGTTGGTGATCCACTAGTTCCACTTTCAGTACCAGCGATTATTACGATTCCATTAGGTTTCCTAGCTGGTTATGTAGGTTCTATTATTGGAAGCAGCAAAGTAAACAAAAAAGATGCGGAAGAAATTTACAAAGAAATCCGTGTTAAAGCAAATACAGGTGTGTCAGTTTCTGATATATCACACTAATTTTTTTACTAGCATCAGGATGAATTATCCTGGTGCTTTTTCATTTTTCTTATAAATAATTACTTATAAGACTATATTATTTTTTAAAAAATCGTTTTAATTTTATAAATCTTCTCCTATATTTATTCCTCTATTTAAAAGCAATTATTCTCTCGCTCATGTAAATAAATTATCAATCAATAGTTCAATAGAGGTTGGTATATCAACGTTCTCAGCGGTTCCCTATGAATGGTTCGCTCGTTATTTTTCTATAACATGTAATAAAAATTGTCGTTTAAACTATTTTTCTCAAAATTTTTTTTACATAATTTCTTTGAAAACTATTGCAATTGTGTGAACTCTCAAATAAAATGAAAATTGTAAAATATCTCAAGTAGAATTTTACGTACACAAAGCAGTAATTTTTAACACAATTTAGGGGGTATGTTTGATGGGGAATAATCACAAACCAGTTGTTGATTATGACAAAATTGCACAACTTGAGTCGTTCAAGAAACTGACGAAGAAAAAGAATGCTTTTCTTTGGACACTCACAGTAGTTTTCCTAGTAGCGTATATGCTATTACCGGTGTTAACATCCTATACGGATATTTTACATCAAAAAGCTATTGGTAACATTACGTTAGTTTGGTTCTATGCAGCGGGATTATTTATTATGACATGGGGATTAGCGCACTTATATGTAGCAAAAGCAAGCACGTTTGACCGTGAAGCAAAAGCAGTAATTGAAGAATATGAAGGGGGGCGTGACGCATGAATGATTTAAGCTTTACAGCCATTTTCTTCTTCGTTGCAATCGTTGGTTTAACACTTGTTATTACGTGGTGGGCGTCTAGACGTACATCATCTGCAAGCGACTTCTATACTGCTGGTGGCGGTTTAACAGGTTGGCAAAATGGACTAGCTATCGCAGGTGACTATTTATCAGCTGCTTCATTCTTAGGGATTGCAGGTTCGATCGCCCTATTTGGTTTCGACGGATTCTTCTTCTCTATCGGTTATTTAGTAGCGTACCTAGTGGTTCTTTACATCGTAGCAGAGCCATTACGTAACCTTGGTAAATTCACTTTAGCAGACATGATTACTGCACGTTTTGATAAAGCAAAGGTTCGTGGTACGGCAGCATTAAGTACAATTACAATTGTTTTATTCTATATGATCGCACAATTAGTTGGTGCGGGTGCACTTATTCAATTACTTTTAGGAATTGAATATTGGGTAGCGGTACTACTTGTTGGTGTGATGATGACAGTGTATGTATTATTCGGTGGTATGACAGCAACATCATGGGTTCAAATTATTAAAGCATGTTTATTAATGTTAGGTACTGTTATTATCTCATTCTTAGTATTAGCAAAATTCAACTTCAACATTTTAACAATGTTCGAGCAAATGAGCACTGTAACTAAAAATGGAGAAGCTTACTTAAATCCTGGTTTACGTTACACAGACGGTATTGATACAATTTCAATGCTAATTGCATTAGTACTTGGTACTGCGGGTCTACCGCATATCTTAATGCGTTTCTTCACAGTAAAAGACGCAAAAACTGCACGTTCTTCTGTAATTTGGGCTACTTGGATTGTAGGATTATTCTATGTATTAACAATCTTCTTAGGCTTCGGTGCAGCTGCATTCGTAGGAGAAGAAAAAATTATCGCTGCGAACCCTGCAGGTAACATGGCTGCCCCACTTTTAGCGGAGGCACTTGGTGGCGACATTCTATTCTCGTTCGTATGTGCTGTAGCATTCGCGACAATTTTAGCAGTAGTAGCAGGTTTAGTACTTTCGGGTGCATCTGCCCTATCACATGATATTTATGGTCAAATTATTAAAAAAGGACAAGTTTCAGAGAAAGAGCAAGTTATGGCTGCTCGTATCGGTTCGATCATTATCTCTGTTGTTTCGATCCTTTTAGCATTAGGTGCTCAAACATTAAACGTTGCGTTCCTAGTATCGCTAGCATTTTGTATTGCCGCATCTGCTAACTTACCAGTAATTATTTACACAATCTACTGGAAACGCTTTAACACTACTGGTGCTGTAACTGCAATGTTAACTGGTTTAATTTCTGCATTAGTTCTAGTAGCTGTTTCTCCAAACGTTTGGAACCCAGTTGCAGGAAAGGCAATTTTCGTTGGTGATCCATTAATCGATTTAACAAACCCAGCGTTAATTTCAGTTCCACTTGGCTTTATCGGTGGTTGGATTGGAAGCTTACTATCTAAAGAAGAAAATCCAGCAGTTTACCGTGAAGTTGATGTTAAAGCACAAACTGGTATTTCTGTACAAGACGTTTCACACTAATGGGTTAAAAGCTTCTGACTTCGGTCAGGGGCTTTTTCTTTTAGACTCCCCTACTCTTTTGCTAAAATTTCATGTACAGTATATATTGAGGTGATTCCATGTCTAATTCTGATGCAAAAAAGAAGCGGATGAAACTATTACGAAATCAACAAAAAGATGTAACAATACAACGCGGTGTAGCGGACTTTTCTACACATGAGCGCAAAACAAAAACGAAGCGAGAATCGATGGATAAAGAAATTAAAAAATATAAAAAGGATGTACGAAACGATTAAATTTCGCTTCGTACATCCTATTTTATATGGACATTGTAATATTTTTACGCTTCATAAGAATATAGAAATATGCTGTTAAGCTTAAGCTAAATAAACCAAAAACAATACCCATTGCTTGTAAACCAATTAAATCTAAAAGCGCTCCGGTAGATAATAAAATTACTTGGAATAGCATTTGATCTAACATGTTACGAAAGGAGAAGAATCGGCCATGGAAGCCTTTTGGTACTTGCTTTTGAAAAATTGTCATCGTTAATGGGAAAAAACATCCAACAGAAAAGCCAAAGATTGCAAAGGTTAATATAGCAAGTAATTTTACATCTGCAAAATACAACGATAATTCTAATGCCCCCAATATAAACGCTATTGCAAAGAGCATAGTTCCAGTTTTTACTGCCGCTTGTAAGTATTTCACTGCGTAGGCTCCAAGCATAAAGGCTATACCTTCAGCTGTATAAATCAAACCAGATAAACTAGTGGATTGATGAATTTCAGTTAATTTCATAATGACTAGATTAAACGAGCCTAAAAATAAGATTGGAATAATCATTAGTACAAGCGTCATTAACACGACTGGCTGTTCCTTTAACATAGGAAGGACTTCCTTAAAGCTCCCCTGCCCTTTTTGTCTAACGGCTGGTTGTTCAATTGTTTCTTCAAGCTTGAATACAAGTACAACGAATAACATCATAATGTACATGATTAAGGAAGCAATATAAAGCCATTTTACATCTAAATATGTTAGCATCAGCCCAGCGACCGCTGTTCCGACAATCCTTGAAACGGTACGGACATTCATATGCCAGCCATTTAACTCCATTAAATCCTTTTCTTTCACTATCATTGGAATTACTGCTTGTAATGCAGGCATAAAGAAAGAAGCTGCTATTTGTAAGCTGATTAAAAATAAAAGCATCCAAATGACAGAGTCAGTTGCTAGTGCAACAAACATAATACATACACTAATGATTCTTCCGATACTTGCCCAGATTAGAACATTTTTCTTTTTGCTGCTATCTATCAACCTTCCTGCTAATGGGCCAACGATTACCCCAGCAAGCATACCAATAGCAAGTAGGATTGATTTTTTAAAGTCTGAAGGAATGATTTCCTGCATAAAAGCAAGGTTTCCAATTATACCAGCCCATAAACCGAGCCCCACCACAAATTCCCCTATTAAAATGATCCAAACATTTCGATTCTGCCACATAAATTCCGTCCTTTATTTAGATATACGAAATAACTGCAGTGTAACGAAATTACGTTAGGAAGTCAATACGACTTTAGGTAGCTATAATTTAGTAATCGAAAAAAAGGTAATCTCATCTTCCGAGATTACCTTTAATGTGGATTATTTTTTTACTCTAGTTACACGGGCAAGTGCGCCGTCAGAAGCGGTATCAATGCGTAGGGAGCCGTTTGAGTATCGATCTGCTCGAGATAGGTTTACGACAGCAATTTCCTCCTGTACGCCCTTCTCTGTCTCAAGTAGGACCGTGTCAGAAACAGTCACGACAACTATTGCATATACGCGATGAGGATTAGATTTTAATTCTTTTAAGGTTACTACACCGCGCTTTGCTCGATTGCCAAGGTCAATTTCTGATAAGCTCATACGTTTGACAGCGCCGCGCTGCGTAACGATAACGATATCCTGCTCTGCTCCAGGCTTTAACACATTAGCAGAGGCCAAATACTCGTCATTTTTTAATTGTACGCCTTTAACTCCACCTGTTTTAACGCCAGTAACAGGAAGTTCTTCCATTGGGAAACGAATACTATAGCTTGTATTAGTCGTTAGTAATAGTTCTTGCTCAGGTGTGACGAGTGAAGCAAGAATCATTACATCGTCACCCTTCAAATTCATTGTCTTAATTGGTTTCGAATAACGTGTAACAGCATAATCAGATAGTGCTGAACGTTTAATTTGTCCGTCTTTTGTCGCTGTAAAGACGTAAACATTATCTTGTTCAAATTTTTCTATACCGATAACCGATACAATTTCTTCTTCGGCATCGAGTGGTACAATACTTGATATATGCTGGCCGAGATCCTTCCAACGAATATCTGGTAACTCATGCACTGGTTGATAAATATAGTTCCCTTTAGTCGTAAATATTAACAAATGGTGCTGTGTATTTATGTTTTCCTCATATAGTAAGTAATCCGATTCCTTCATAGCGAAATCTTTACCGTTAGATGCACTATGTGAACGAAGGCTCGTTCGTTTCACGTAGCCATCCTTTGTAACGGTCACGACGACTTCCTCACTCGGAACAAGCACATCTAATGTTAGCTTGATTTCCTCAATTTCAGCTTGAATTTGCGAACGACGTGGCTCGCTAAAGCGTTTTTTGATATCCGATAGTTCTTGTTTTATCACTTTCACAAGCTTTTTCTCGTCATTTAATATTGCTGTTAGCTGTTCAATTAGCTTCGATAGTTCATCCTGCTCTGCTCGAAGCTCTGTAATATCAGTGTTTGTTAAACGGTATAGTTGTAAGCTAACGATTGCTTCTGATTGGACTTCTGTAAACTGAAACTTCGTAATTAAATTATTTTTTGCATCGCGTTTATCCTGAGAAGCACGAATTGTTGCGATGACTTCATCTAAAATGGATAAAGCCTTCATAAGTCCTTCAACAATATGTAAGCGGTCTTTTGCTTTCATTAAGTCGTATTCCGAACGCTTTGTGACGACTTCCTTTTGATGCGCAATATACGCATCTAAAAGCAGAGGTAGGGTCATCATTGTTGGGCGACGATTATGAATGGCAATCATGTTAAAGTTATACGTTACTTGCAGGTCTGTCGTTTTATATAAATAATTTAAGATACCATGTGCCTGAACATCTTTTTTCATTTCTATCACAATACGAAGCCCTGTTCGATCAGATTCATCTCGTACTTCTGCAATTCCCTCTAAGCGTCTATCAACACGTTGCTCATCAATTTTTTTAATAAGGTTCGCTTTATTTACGTCATAAGGAAGCTCGTGTACAACAATTTGCTCCTTACTCCCTTTAATCGCTTCAATTTCAGCTTTTGCTCGAACAATGATTTTCCCACGACCAGTTTCATAAGCTTTTTTAATCCCGTCTACCCCCTGAATTATTCCTCCAGTTGGGAAATCAGGGCCCTTTAATACTGTCATGAGCTCGTCCACTGATGCTTGTGGTTTGTCCAATCTCATTAATACGGCATCTAAAGATTCTGTTAAGTTATGTGGCGGAATATCTGTTGCATAGCCTGCAGAAATTCCGGTAGAGCCATTCACAAGTAAATTAGGGAATCGTGCAGGTAAAACAGTTGGCTCAACATCCTGATCGTCAAAATTTGGTACAAATTCTACGGTACGCTTTCCGATATCACGTAGCATTTCAGCAGCAATAGCCGATAATCTGGCTTCTGTATAACGCATCGCAGCAGCTGGATCGCCATCTACAGAACCGTTATTACCATGCATTTCGATTAGCATATGGCGCGCTTTCCAATCCTGACTCATACGAACCATCGCTTCATAAACGGATGAATCACCATGTGGATGATAGTTACCGATTACATTTCCGACTGTTTTGGCAGATTTACGAAATGGTTTATCATGTGTATTGTTATCTGAAAACATCGCGTATAATATACGTCTTTGTACTGGCTTTAAACCGTCTCGTGCATCAGGTAGTGCGCGGTCTTGAATAATATATTTTGAATAGCGACCAAATCGGTCACCCATAACTTCTTCTAATGGTAAATCTTGAAAACGTTCACTCGTCATTTGTTATTCCTCCTCTTGATGGATGAATTCATTTTCTAAAATATTGGCTTCATCCTCCATACCGAAGTTTACATTGGCTTCTATCCATTTACGACGAGGTTCTACTTTATCGCCCATTAATGTTGTTACTCGTCGTTCAGCACGAGCTCCATCTTCAATCGTGACACGGATTAGCGTTCGCGTCTCAGGATTCATCGTTGTATCCCATAGCTGATCCGCATTCATCTCACCAAGACCTTTATAGCGTTGAATCACATAGCCTTTGCCAATGTTTTTGATTGCTGCTTGTAATTCGTTTTCTGTCCAAGCATATTCGAGCACTTCTTTTTTACCGCTACCTTTAGATACTTTATACAGAGGCGGAAGAGCAATATAAACTTTTCCTGCCTCTACTAAAGGACGCATATAGCGATAGAAGAATGTAAGTAGGAGTACTTGAATATGTGCACCGTCAGTATCAGCATCGGTCATTATGACAACTTTATCGTAAGCGGAATCTTCAACAGAAAAATCAGCTCCAACACCTGCTCCAATTGCATGAATGATTGTAGCGATTTCTTCATTTTTCATAATATCCTGCAGCTTTGCTTTTTCTGTATTAATAACTTTTCCGCGCAGTGGTAGAATCGCCTGGAAGCTTCGATCACGCCCTTGCTTAGCTGAACCACCTGCAGAGTCACCCTCTACTAAATAAAGTTCATTTCTTGAAGCATTTTTAGATTGTGCGGGTGTTAGCTTACCTGATAGAAGAGTATTTGCCTTTTTATTCTTTTTCCCATTACGTGCATCTTCACGCGCTTTTCGAGCTGCCTCACGAACCTGCTGTGCACGAATTGCTTTACGAACAAGTGAAGCGGATAGCTCAGCATTTTCCTCGAGCACATATAGGAGCTTCTCAGATACAACTAAATCTACAGCAGAACGTGCTTCACTTGTTCCTAGCTTCCCTTTTGTTTGTCCTTCAAACTGAAGTAGGTACTCAGGGATACGAACTGAAACAATGGCAGATAAGCCTTCGCGAATATCTGCACCTTCTAAATTTTTATCCTTTTCCTTCAGGAGGCCAATTTTTCGTGCATAATCATTAAAGACGCGTGTCAAGGCTGTTTTTGCACCCGTTTCATGTGTCCCACCATCACGTGTACGAACATTATTAACGAACGATAGGATTGTCTCGGAATAGCCATCGTTAAATTGGAAAGCAAATTCCACTTCGATTTCTTGTTGAGTGCCTTCTACGTATTTTACTGGATGCAGTACGTCCTTTTCTTCGTTTAAGTACGATACAAATGCCTCAATGCCGTTTTCATAATGGAAAACATTATGTTGACCTTCGCCACGCTTATCAATTAATTCGATTTTTAATCCTTTTAGTAAAAACGCAGACTCTCGTAAACGTTCAGCTAACGTATCATAATTAAATTTAGTGACAGAGAAGATTGAAGCATCGGGAAGGAAATGAACAAGTGTTCCTGTTTCCTTTGTTTTGCCAATGATTTCAAGAGATGATACTGGCTTTCCGCCTTGTTCAAATCGTTGACGGTGAATTTGTCCATCGCGATGAATCGTTACCTCTAAATATGTTGACAGAGCATTCACTACGGAGGAACCTACACCGTGAAGTCCTCCACTTGTTTTATAGCCACCTTGTCCAAATTTTCCACCTGCATGTAAGACTGTAAAGATAATTTCGGGTGTAGGCTTCCCCATTTTATGCATACCTGTAGGCATACCACGTCCGAAATCACGTACACTTAAGCTTTGGTCTTCATGAATTGTTACGACAATATGTGAACCAAATCCGGCTAGTGCTTCATCAACTGCATTATCAACAATCTCATACACTAAGTGATGAAGGCCTCGACCATCAGTGGAACCAATATACATCCCAGGTCTTTTTCGAACTGCTTCTAATCCTTCTAATACTTGAATGGCATCGTCATTATATGCGATCCCAGGCTGTTGTTTTGCCAAATATATTCCCCTCCAAAAAACAAACAAACGTTCTGTTGCTATTCCATCGTACTGATCGTAGCATTCACTGTCAATATTGTCTAACAGTGGTTTTAGACATTTATTGTATCATTTAAATGTGTTGTTTAAAAGTTCACGCTCTATTGGTATTCACGAAAATGGATAGGAATTCCTTCTAAAAAAATAAAAAGTAGTACAAATTGTTCCCTTCCACATCAAAAAAGTGTAAAATGTTATCACAACCTATTAGTACCAACTAATAATTTTGATTTTTGAAAGGAGCACAACTTGTGACAAATACTTTGATACTTATTTGTGCTTATGTAATCGGGTCTATTCCATCTGGTTTATGGATTGGCAAATGGTTTTACAAGACAGATATTCGTCAACATGGTAGCGGAAATTTGGGTGCGACGAATACATTCCGAATTTTAGGGAAAAAAGCAGGTATTGTTGTAACAATTATTGATGTATTTAAAGGAACAGCAGCCGTATTACTTCCACTTATGCCGTTTTTCGCAGATTCGACAATTCATCCACTAATTTTAGGGATCGTTTCAGTAGTTGGTCATATGTTCCCGATTTTTGCAGGATTCCGTGGAGGAAAAGCAGTTGCAACAAGTGCAGGTGTGTTATTAGGATATTCGTGGCCACTTTTTGTTGTACTATTTTTTACATTCTTTCTCTCTTTAAAAGTTACGAAGATTGTAAGTTTAACATCGATGATTGCTGCATCAGTAGCCCTAATTTATAGTATAGTTTATGGATTCTTTAAAGAAGACTGGGCATTATTTATTTTAGTAGCATTCCTATTTACTTTTATTTTTTATCGCCACCGAGAAAATATTAAACGTATTAAAGCAGGCACTGAACCAAAAGTTAAGTGGATTTAAGCTCTCTATATTAGAGGGCTTTTTTTATATTTATTAGATTGTTATGGCATAATAATACATGAGGTGATAACAGGATGAATATAATCGTAACAAATGAGGCACTACATTGGTTTAAAGACGAAATGGAAGTTAAACAAGGAGACCATATTCGTTTTTATGCACGGTACGGTGGCTCCTCCCCTTTCCATGAAGGTTTTTCAATCGGGATGAATCGTGAAATGCCACATGAAATGGGTGTAGAAGCAGTGATCGAAGGCATCCATTTTTATATAGAAAAAGCGGATGAGTGGTTTTTCAATGAGCACGATTTATATGTAACAGTAAATAAGAGGTTAGATGAGTTAACTTATGAATATAAACGGGCAGTGTGAAAAGCAGACATACTTGTTTTGAGTGCATCATTTCTAAATAAACAACGACAAAAATATAGCGTGAACCAGAGAGATATTACTTTCTAGTCCACGCTTTTTTGTGCTTTTATACCCTTAACCCGCAAAACCTATAGACGAATCGAACTATTTTTATGTTATATTGGAATAGAATGTGTAGAAAGGAGAACATATGCAATTTAACACACTAAATAAAAAGCTATTAGCTGTATTTTTATCGTTAACGATTCTTGCGTTAATAACAACAGTTACGATATTATTTTTCACCTCAACAAAAAGTTTGAATGATATGAGTGAAAATCAGCAAATCGAAATCGAACATACAGTAGAAACTCATTTTGAAGCAACCGCAGACAAACTTTTAAGCCTTTCAAAGCTCTATGCTGAAGATGAAGGCGTACTAAGTGCATTCTCTTCTGGTGATCGTAATAAAATTGAAGAAGCTTTAATCCCTATTTTTCAGCGATTACAAACAGAGCATGGTGTGACGGTATTTGAAGTCGGAGATCCTAATGGAATTGTTATATTCCGTAGCCATAAACCGGATACATATGGTGACAGTAAAACGGATTTACCAGCAATTCAGTCTACTTTGAAAGGAAATACGAGTGCTGGCTTTGAGTTTGGTAGTAGTGGGCTATCGGTTCGTGCATTTGTTCCTCTAGTTCAGAATGGTCAAATTATTGGAACGCTACAAACGGGCTTAGATGATACTTTTTTAGGTGAACTACAAGCTTTACTACCGGATATTGGCATAGATTTATATAATGAAGAAAGAACTGTTGTCGTTTCTTCTGAAAAAACGAATATCGGTCAAATACTACAAAATGATACACTGCTGGCTTCAATTCAGAAAGGCGATAAGGTTCGCTTGGACAATGATTCAATAATTGAAACGTATATGCCGATGTATGATCCGACAAACACGAAAATTATCGGAATTATACAAGCTAGTCAAGACATATCGGTTATAGCCGTTACGAAAAGACAAACTCTTATAATCGCTACTACTGTTCTACTTGCTACGATAATTGTTGTAGTGATTATTTCTTTACTATTTAGTCGTTCTATTTCCAAACCAATTAAGGCTGTTTCACAACAAATGTCTATTTTAGCAACAGGTGATCTACGTAATCGATTGGAACTTAAGAAGCCTAAGGATGAAGTGGGTGACTTGATTGAAAATATGCAGCATTTCCAAAAGAACCTACATCAAACATTCACTGAAGTAGCGGAATCTGCAACAGAGGTTTCCTCATTCAGTGAAGAATTATCCTATGCATCACAGGAAGTTGCTTCAGGTGCTACACAAATAGCAAATACGATGGAAGAGCTGGCAACAGGAACAGAAAAACAAATACTAGCAACAACAGAGTTATCAACGATAATGAATGACTATGCGGCAAAACTTCAAGATACAAGTAAGAGTGCAACCGAATTACAGCAAGGAACAGCCGAAGTTGTTGCCCTATCACATGAGGGAAGATTGTTAATTACTCACTCTAATGACCAAATGCAATCTATCTATGAAATTGTACAAAACTCAATGGAGAAAATGAAAGATTTAGATGCTAAAGCTCAGGATATTTCATCCTTTGTATCGATTATTAAAGATGTTGCTGATCAAACGAATCTGTTAGCATTAAATGCATCGATTGAAGCTGCTCGTGCAGGTGAACATGGAAAAGGGTTCGCTGTTGTAGCAGAAGAAGTTCGAAAACTTGCTGAACAAGTTGCCAAATCCGTAGATGAAATAACAATGATTGTTAGCACGATTCAACGGGATTCTTCAAATGTTAATCTATCGCTTGAGGCGGGGTTCTTGAAGGTACAACAAGGATCTAGCCAATTACAGCAAACTACAGCAACCTTTAACTCTATTAATACAGCGATGCAGGGAGTTGCTACACATGTCGAAAATATGTTGCTCAATGTACATGGAATGGCAGATGAAGGTCAAGAAATCCATGCTTCTATTCAAGAAGTAACAGTCATTACCGAACAAGCATCAGCAGGGGTGCAAGAAACAGCTGCAACTGCTATCCAATCAAGTGAATTAATCAAAGAAGTGTCAAGAGGAACAGAACAGCTCGCCTCATTGGCCACAGAATTAGATATTTTAGTAAAACAATATAAACTTTAGCTAAACTCCCCTACTAGAATTCATTCTAGTGGGGATTTTTTGACTTTGTAGCTTATAAAGTCTTTATTTTGGGAATTGGCAGAAAAATGCGGTTTGGCTCTGTCCTTAGCTATAATAAATTGTGACAGCTTAGAATTATTTCTACAACAGAGATAGAGGGATACATGCATGGAAAGACATATTTATTGGCGCAGTACATTTTTTTTATTAGGGATTGTTATTTTATCCTTTGGTATTACACTAACAATTAAAGCGAAATCAATTGGTGTAGGCTCTTGGGATGTACTTCATATTGGTCTTGCAGATACGTTTGGCTTAACAATTGGCACATGGTCTATCATTATCGGACTGATCATTTTAGCTATTGACTCCTTATTCATGAAACGATTACCGAAAATCGGCACATTTCTTGATATGTTTTTAGCGGGCATTTTTATTGATATTTTTAATGCTATCTTACCCCCTTTTACGGGATTCCTCCCACAATTACTGTCATTTTGTATTGGCTTATTGTTGCTAGGTTTTGGCTGTGGGATGTATATTGTGGCAAACCTCGGTGTAGGACCACGTGATGCTTTAATGCTACTACTTTCACATAAGCTTGGCTGGAGTGTTGGTCAGGCACGAACGACAATGGAAGTTCTCGTAGCAATTATTGGTTTCTTACTAGGTGGTCCGATTGGGGTTGGTACAGTTATTATGTCTTTTGGACTCGGACCGATTGTTCAATGGGCGCTGAAAATTAATGAAAAGCTATTCTTTGCTTTGACGGGTAAGGAAAGCTCTGCTTATAATTAAGTATGGTAACAGAGGAGTTGACGTGATGATAACGATTGTAACATCCAAAGCTTTTGACAATTTACATGCGCTATTAGAAGATGAGGATTTTTATGAGGAAGTTGTAGCAGAGGCAACTGCTGAAAACTTTTTGCTCACGTGCTCGATTGGAATTGATGATGACGGTGAGTACATTACTTGGAATCTATTTTATAAGGATGGATTTAGTGAATCCGAAACGATACCTCTCTCAAAATGCAAGTTTGATGTGTTTGATTTAGAGGCGTTAAATACAGAGATGAAACAGACCTTCCTAAGATTATTGGGGAAGGCAGCAAACAATGGTGATCTAGACGCTGCACCTTCTCAAGATTTACTCTCTAAATTAGTTTAAAACAAGGTAGCCCCCACAATATGTGAGTGCTACCTTGTTTTATTGACCTCGTGAGAAAAAATGACGAAACTTGTAAAATGCAAAACAGGAAGCAACGATAAAAATCGTAAAAACAATAGGAAGAATAATTAAAAATGAAGTGGTCATTGGATTTTCCTTTCGTTAATTCTCATTTAACAATGAATAAATGTAAGTGTCATAAGCTTGGCCGTTCTGATACATATATGCTTTTAATATACCCTCTTGTTGAAAACCAATGGATTTTAATAAATGGTTAGAGCTATCATTTTCAAGAAATACAATAGCTCCTATTCTTGTTAAGCCTAATTCGCTAAATCCATATGAGATAGCCTTTAATACAGCCTCCTTAGCGTAGCCGTATCCCCAATAATCTGGATGTAATTCATAGCCTATTTCAGCTCTTTTGTGCTTCGGGGAATAATGATTATAGCCTATAGTACCGATTATGCCTTTTTGTCCCTTTAATTCTATCCCCCATCTCATACCGCGCTTCTCCTTGTAGCTCTTAGCGAAAAAGTGAACAAATTGCTCGGCTTGCTCTATAAGTGTTAAATTATCCTGGCCATAAAATCGTGTAATAGCATCATTGGAAAAGAGGTTAAAAATTACTTGTGTGTCGTGCTCTGTGATTTCTCTCAGCAAAAGTCTTTCTGTCTCTAAGATTGGAAACATATACATCATCCTTTGTTATTTTAATAGTAACCTTCGTTATACTGCTTGTAAAAAGGATTAAAACCGCATGACATATCTTTCTGCCATGCGGTATTTCTTAAATATGAAATTCAATATTTTCTTCAACAAAATCCCATTTATATGGTGTTTCTTGATATACATAGTAGTTTAACCAGTTGTAGAACAGCAAGTGTGAATGAGCACGCCATGTGTTTTTTGGCTCTTGTGCTGGGTCATTATTTGGGAAATAGTTCACAGGCATTTCCACATTATCTGTCTTTGCAATATCTCGCTCATACTCATCACGCAACGTAGTAGCATCATATTCTAAATGTCCGGTAATCATAATATGCTTATTATCCTTCGACTGAACAATAAACACGCCTGCATCGTCAGAATAGCTTAATAAGTGTAAGTCTGGATGCGCACGAACCTCATCAATAGAAACCGATGTATGACGAGAATGCGGAGCTACGTATTCATCACTAAATCCTCGGACTAAATCTACAGTTAAATCGGTAATAACGTGAGAATAAACACCAGAGCATTTTTTCGGTAGCTCGTATTTACCAATATTGAACTGATGGTATAACGCTGCCTGAGCTCCCCAACAAATATACATAATAGACGTTACGTTTACTTTAGCCCAATCCATAATCGTTGTGATTTCTTGCCAGTATAATACTTCTTCAAACTCCATCCGCTCTACGGGTGCTCCAGTAATAATCATGCCATCGAAGCGACGATGTTTTATTTCATCGAATGTTTTATAGAAAAGCTCCAGATGAGATTTAGATACATTTTTTGATTCATATGTAGCTGTATTTAAAAAAGTAATATTGACTTGCAGTGGTGTATTTCCTAATAACCGTAATAATTGCAACTCCGTTTTCTCTTTTTCTGGCATTAAGTTGCACACTAATATATTTAGTGGACGAATTTGCTGTGTTTTCGCGCGGTCCTCCTCCATCACGAAAATTTTCTCTTGTCGTAAATGCTCGCCAGCCGGTAATTGCTTCGGAATATTGATTGGCAATGCTGATCCCCCATTTCTCGTCTATCAAATATACAAAGCTAACCATTAAAAAACCTCTCATTCCAGTATAAGAATGAGAGGTTTAACGTTACTCGCTCTTATCTTTCAAGGAAATACCTTGCTGGAAGTAGCACCTTTCTAACACGGTTAGAGGTTGCTGAAGCGTCAAAGGGCCAAGTCCCTCAGCTTCTCTTGATAAGACTATTAAATTAGATAGATTGTATCACAGCAATGTGAATTTTTCAACAATTCACTCAAATATTTCTCGCAGTAACATCATCATTTGAGTGGATTACCGCCAAAGTCAGCGTATTAGAGGCATCTATAACTAAATCAATTCACCGAAGCTTTATACTATAGTGTCTCATTGATTTTGGTATTCCTTTTAACTCTAGAAGTCCATTATTGATTAAATGCCTGATTCGGTATTCTAAATAGAAAATATTTTTAGATATTTTCATATCTTGCAGCAGTTCTTCAAGGAGCTTTGCAGTCCTAATCCAATCTAGCTGTCCTTGTTTCTTATGGAGCTTTTTGACTGATTCAATGATATATGAGTCATAATAATTCTCTGATACATGCTGTATATTACCGCCATCCCATATACGTAGGAGTCCATCTGTTTCGGCAAGCTCCTCCCATTCTGCATGAAATCGAAGTAATTGTTTTTCTGATAATGGTTTGCACCTGGAGTTGTTTTCAAAAAGTAGTCTTAGATTGTCGGAATCCATTTGACTTGTATGGAAAATAGGCTGCCCTACTTCCCTATAAAGTTCCGTAGTATTCATTAGAAAAATATCATTTCCCTTTTCCTTTAATAAGTAGAGAATAAAGCGAAAACCTACCTGTTCATCCTCATTATCGCTATACCAAATAAAGATTGGGACGTTTGTTGAAATATCCTCCATTTGACGTAATGCTCTGTTGAAACGATTTAAATATTCTCCGTCCTCTTGCTCGTCATTGATATGGTCATATAGCCATTCATTTCGTAACATTAAACCTGTTTTTTTATCGAGCTGCCACAACGGACCACTGTCAAAGGAATCTGGTATACCAATAACTGTCTTAGGTCTAGGTAGCCCTACGCGTAAAGATCCTGCTGCTGATTCTGACATCACAAGGTGAATCGGTCCTTGTTGAAGGGATTGGAAATTTGCACGTTGTTTTTGAATTTTGTTGTTGATTTCAGCTACCATTTGATTAGTATCCTCTAGCTCTAAATAAACCCCTCCAGCCATTGGATTATAATTTTCATGATTAAACTGATCAAACTCATCTTCAGTATGTATTTCATATAGTGAGATTAAATTGATAAAGTCTAGCTGTGTTATATAATTTTGGGTTTTGAATTCATACACGAGTACAATGTTTTGTTCCAAAAGAAAATAAAAAAATGGATAATTGGTTTTGCTGTTTAAAAATAGCATTTCTTTGCCTCACTTTACGGAAGTGATTTACCATTAATTATATTCCTTGTTAATATTTTCAGCAAAGAATTGCTCATACCAAATACAAAAGATATAAACTGTCCAAATATGACGCGCCTTATTTGCTTTATTGTGATAATGGAGATCTAAGTAGTATATAAGGTCGTCTTGATTAAAAAATTCATTAACATACTCTTTTTGAAAGGTTTCTTTTACAAAATTGTAATACTTTTCGTGACGTAGCCAGTGACGAATAGGGACCGGAAATCCAAGTTTCGTTCGTTTTGCCCAATCTTCAGGGAGTTCATTCAACGCAGCTTGTCGTAGGGCATATTTTGTGTCACTTTTTTGAGTACCATTTATACGATATTTAGTCGGAATACTTTTAGCAACCTCCATCACTTCTTTATCTAAAAAAGGCACTCGGAGCTCGATTGAGTGTGCCATACTCATTTTGTCAGCTTTTAATAAGATGTCTCCAGGCATCCATAAATGCAAGTCTAAGTATTGCATTTTTGTTACATCATCTTCACCAGGAATTTCATCATAAATGTGTTTGGTGATATTTTTTACAGATGGACCTTGACGGTAAGCAGGTTTAAGCACTTGTAGGGCATCTTCTTCATCCCATACGATTGCATGCCCAATAAAACGCTCTTCCACAGTTTGCCCACCCTTTATAAGGAAATTTGTACAGGTATTTTTTGGTAAATCTTTTGCGATACGGCCAATAAGTTTACGAAGTGTAAAAGGGACTTTTTCGTACTTTTGTCTACGGTCTGATTTTTGATACCAAGAATAGCCACCGAAAATTTCGTCTGCTCCTTCTCCAGATAATACAACAGTAACGTCACGACTTGCTAATTTACTAAGGAAGTATAGCGGAACAGAAGAAGGGTTGGATTGAGGTTCATCCATATGATATTGAATGTTTGGTAATGCTTCAAAAACTTCTTCTGCACAGATAAATTTTCGTTCGTTTTGAACGCCAAGCTGCTCAGATAAGTCCATAGCGAGGTTTGTTTCATTGAACATTTCTTCATAATCCTTAAAGCCTACAGAAAAAGATTTTTTTGGGCGAAGAAGTGCTGTAATATAGCTTGAATCAATACCACCTGATAAAAATGATCCTACTTTTACGTCACTAATTTGATGCATGTCTACTGAATTACGCATTGTTTGTTGAATTTCTTTTACATTATGTTCAAGGCTATTCTCTTTAGCATTGAATTTTTTATCCCAATATTTTACTAACTGTATAGCTTCGTCTTTAATAACCATATAGTGAGCGGGAGGTAATTTGTATACCCCTTTAAAGAAAGTTTCATTCATCGTAGAGTATTGGAACGTTAAGTAAGGTCGAAGTGCGTCCTTATTTAATTCTTTTATAAAAGCTGGGTGAGGTAAAAATGATTTGATCTCAGAGCCAAAAATGAACGTCCCATCTATAGTGTTATTTGTGTAGTATAGCGGCTTAATTCCGAAACCATCTCGTGCAATATATACAAGATTGTTTGCTTTATCCCAAATACAAAAAGCAAACATACCTCGAAGCTTTTTCACAAAATCAAATCCATATTCTATGTAAGCATAAATTAATACTTCACTATCTGATTTCGTTTTGAAGTGATACCCCTTCTCCTTTAAATCTATAAATAGTGATTGATAGTTATATATTTCACCATTAAATACAAGAACTACATTACCATCCTCACTGTATAATGGCTGGTTGCTTGTTTCAGATAAGTCGATGATACTAAGTCGACGAAAGCCGAGTGTAATATGATGATCAGTATGAATACCACCACTATCGGGACCACGGTGAATAATTGTATTCATCATAGCTTCAATTGTTTGTTGATGATTAATTTTATTTTGTCCATTAATATATCCGATAAAACCACACATATACTTCTCTCCTAATATACAATTTTCACCTTTATATTAATTGTTAAATATGGAGAAAGTATGGAGAAAGTTTGGAGTAAATATGAATATCGTCTTATGGGGTGAAAAAAATAGCGACAAACAATTAACTGTTAGTCGCCATTTCGCTTTATATTTTCATCTTCGATTGTAAGTATGATTGGAAGTGTAACAATAAAGCTCGATCCATTATTTTGTGAGCTTTTTACGGTAATCTCTCCTTGCAAATGCTTAGAAAGTTCTCTTACGATAGCTAGTCCTAAACCTGTACCTCCCATATGGCGTACTCGAGACTTTTCTATTCGATGAAAGCGATCAAAAATAAAGAGTATATCTTCTTCCGGAATACCAGATCCAGTATCTTTAATAATGAAACAAATATGATTTTTATCTGCCTTAACTTTTATTGATACTTCTCCTTGCTCCGTATAGTTAAGTGCATTCTCTAATAAGTTAATCAAAATTTGCTCTAATCGCAAGCCGTCTGTATAGATATCTGGAATTCTTTCGTCGACTATTGAATATAAGTGTAATCCTTTTTCGTTAGCTTTTAATTGTACTTTTTGAACGACAGATTGGACTAAATCTTCTACATCAATTAATTGAACATATAATTGAATGTTACCTTCTTCCATTTTAGATAATTCAAACAGCTCTTGGATAAGCTTAGCTAGTCTATTCGACTCGCCTTCTATAATGGCGGCGTAATTTTGCAATTCATCTTTACTTGCATATTGTTCATCTTTAATTATTTGTGCATACCCCTTTAAATACGAAATAGGTGTGCGTAATTCATGGGAAATATTTGCTAGCAGCTCACTTCTATTACTCCGATAGTTGTTTAATTCAATACTCAAGTCATTAATAGCTCTTGCCAAGGAACCAATTTCATCATTAGAAGTTACTTCAATACGGGTTTGTAAGTTCCCTTTTGCAATCTCTCTAGTAGCATGCTCCATTCGAATTAATGGTCTGGATAAGCGCCATGATAAAAAGAGCGTATAACCCAATGCTAAAATGATCGCAGCGATAAAAGCGATAATAATCCAATTTCGGACACCGTGCATTTTACTATGTAGCTCAGTAATTGAAGCTACAACAACTACACCGCCTTGAAACTGTTCATCCTTTATGAAAGGTTGAATAATATAATAAAATTTTTCATTTGTACTTTCATCTAACCATTCATTATCTATGTATAATCCTTGTTTCAGTTTTGTCTGCCATTCGCTAGGAAGAGTATCGCCCTTCTCAAACTTCTTAAAGCCCTCAGTTGAAATTGTTCCTGCATTATTAAAATATATTAATTCATGATCCGTAATATTATCTAGATTTTCTAAATAAGTAGCCATGGATTCATTGGAGGTTGAAGCGGCATTTACAATTCGATCAGCAGTTTCTTTAATGTTTTCATTTAAATAGATCGAATAAACATTTAAAAATATTCGATCAATAAAAAATGCAAATGGAATTAGTATTGAAAGAAATAAAATGAAAATGATAGTTCCTAGTTTAAATACAATGCTATTTTTTTTCATTACTCTACTCCAGGAAGGATAATTTGATAGCCTAGACCCCAAACAGTTTTAATGATTTTTACACCGGTCTGGACTTGTCTAAATTTTATTCGAATATTTTTAATATGTGAATCGACCGATCGCAACTTGCTTGAATCGTGTAAGTCACCTATGAAGTCTAGTAATTCATCTCTAGTAAAAACGCGGGATGGGGATTCGCCCATCACACATAATAATTGAAATTCTTTAGAGGTTAAATCAATTCTGTTATTATCAAAATAAACTTTTCGACTATCTTTATGTATTCGAAGTAAACCATTATTAAATGATAAGATATTATTTTGGAGATTTTGATCTTGGTATTCGCTTCTTCGTAATAAAGCAGAAATCCTTGCTTTTAATTCTTCAAAATCAAAAGGCTTCGTTAAATAATCATCTGCTCCTAATTCTAGTCCCCTTACACGATCTTCTATTTCAGAGCGTGCTGTTAACATTAATATGGGGGTTATTGATTGTTCTCGAATAATTTTACATATCGACCAGCCATCAATATAAGGAAGCATTATATCTAAAATGATACAATCAAATGTATTGTTTTGAATAACTTCTAATGCCCTTGCTCCGTCTTCTACTAAAGTTAAATCATATTGATTTTTTAAATGTATCTTAAATAAATCTAACATAATTACTTCATCTTCGATTATTAATAATTTCTTTAGCAAGACTATACCCCTTTTTATTTATTGTTATCTTTATTCGTTTTTGTATGTCCAATGTTTCTTTAGTTTATAGCCTATTATTATAAGAACACAAAAATAGAGCGAAAAAAGTAAAATCGAAATGGCTGGATGTTCATTAAACTGACTACCTGCAATTGTTGCAGCAAGCATTGTTGGAAACTTGCCTATAATTGTTGCTAATATGAACGAGGTCATTGAGATGTTAGAAATACCCACAATTAAATTAATCGCTGCTGAGGGCATAATCGGAATCAACCGAGCGATTAACACTGCTAAAAAACCATTTCTTTCAAGTAGAAGAAAGAAACCTGTAACCGATTTCCATTTGTTCATTTTTTGTTCCGCAAATTTCTTAAAACTAGTTCTACTTAATAAAAACATAAGACAAGACCCGAGTACATTTCCACCTAAATTGATTGTTAATGCGACCGGTATCGAGAAAATATTCCCAATGATACTTGCAACTAATGGTATAGGCATTGCAGGTATAAATGCAAGTATAACCATCAACAAAAAGCTAAAGCTAGCTCCAAGCACTATATTCATTTCAATTAAATTTATGATGAATGATTTCATACCTTTCATACCTCTTAATACTAGATAATCTATTTGCCTTGCATACAGATGGTATCATAAATTCTCCTTATAATAAAAGTGGCTTCACTTTGGGCGAACGTTAAAAGGAGAAGAAAAGCCCTAACTCAATGTTTGAATTAGGGATTACGGTAATCTTAATGGTAACCTCGTTCTCTAGAAGCTGCTTCATCTTCTATTTCGGCTCTCATTGCGGATATGGACTGTTCACGTCGCTTATTTTTTTCTTCAATTCTTTGACGTTCTTCCCTTCCTGCATTTTTTAGTGTTTCCTGTGACTTATTTAAATTATCTATTGTGTCTTGTACCATGCTGTTTAAGCGTTCGACATTATTTGATCGATCATCAGGATTTGGCTGGTGTTGATTAGACATTCTATTACCTCCAGAAAATTTTATTTAACGTGAATAGTGTGCTTTTCTTTCGCCATAATATACTTGCAAAATTTAAGGACGAATTAAATTATTGAAACTTTTTGATGCAATAATACGTAATAATACCAATGAATTCATAATCTAAGGAGAGTTAAATGGATACGAAAGAACAATTGGCGCAGCATTTATTAACAATTGAAAAATGGGAGAAGGATCAAAAAGGATTATGGTTTTGGGAAAAAATTGGTCGAATTCCTTTCAAAATTTTGGACAAGGTGACGCCTGCATTTATTCAAAATAAAATTGCTGAGTTAGTAGCAGAGCTAGGTAATTATATTCAAACAGGTGGACGTTATTTAATAAGTGAACGAGGAATGATTGAAAAGGTCAAAAAAGAAAGTAAGGTTCAAAACATCGAGTCCATTAAGGATATTGCTAATTTACCAATTGAATCAATGATCTCCTTAAGTGAAGCGCTTCAGCAAAATCGTGTAAAGCTAGCAACGGTTCAAGGTGCTTCAACAGGCATTGGTGGCATATTTACTTTAGCAATTGATATTCCGGTAGTACTTGGAATGGCACTAAAAACGCTTCAGGAAATCGCCATACTTCATGGGTATGACCCTAATGATAAATTAGAGCGTGTGTTTATCGTAAAATGCTTACAATTTTCCTCAGCAGATATTGTAGGTAAAGAAGCGATTTTAAAGGAGCTTTCAACAATGCACGAGAACAATCAGGCATCTGAAAACATGATTTCCCAGCTACAAGGGTGGCAGGAGGTATTTTTCACGTACCGAGATCAATTCGGCTGGAAAAAGCTATTTCAATTGGTGCCAATCGCAGGCATTCTTTTCGGAGCATATGCGAATAGATCAATGATTCACGATGTAGCCGAAGCCGGAATGATGCTCTATCGAAAACGAAGAATTTATGAAAAAATGCAGGAACTAGAAGAACTATAAAATGATGAGCCAGGACCTTATTTGATGTTGGCTTTAAATAAAGATTGATAGAAAATCTGTATTTTACGGCAAATAAAAAGAATCTATTTTGAAAAAAAGAATAATCAAAATGGATTCTTTTTCAGTAGATTTATGTTTCGGTTTTATAAAAAGAGTTGATGATTATCTACCTATGGTTGTTGGACAATCTGGGCTAATTGCTGAAGAAATATATTGATATTACAAACTTAAATTACGCTTGCAGTTGATTTAAAATCAGTTTCAACACATAATCTTGTGACATATCATGGGTCAATCTCATTTCTCCATCCAAATCGAGATAATCATTTGGATTCCACCAGGCACGTAAAGACTCCTCTCCGAATGCCTTCTTTTTCTCTCTAGAGTTATGACGTGCTACTGTTTCCTCAAAAGATAAATCAAAATAATATGTATAGGCCTTATGATTATAGAACTGGATTAAATCATTCAGCATATCACCGTAACGACTTTTGCATAAGATTCCTTCCACGATAATAAATTCACATTTTTCTTTACCATATTCCGCGATTTGACGAATCAAATCAATAGATAGATTTCCATCTCTATCTTGAACTTTCAACATTTCACGCCGAATAACATCTTGAGAAACCAATAATGTTCCTCGTCCCAAATAATTTTGAAGACTTTTTGCAATCGTTGTTTTTCCACTCCCAGAGTTACCTCGTATAATAATTAGCTTGGATTCCATATTTCCCCCACATTCTAATAACTATTATTCAATCTTTTCTATCCCGGGCTGATTTCGGTTTGCTCCGAAGTCAATAGCAGCCGACTTCATCCAAATTGCACTCGTTTAACTTGACCAACTCTATTAATTTCATTCTAGTTCCTGCTATTCTTTCTGCAATTTCAATACGATTTTATAGTCGATATGTAAAAAATGTAAACCGAATATAGTCATAATATGTGTTGCTATTAAATCGCCTGCTTCTTCAGTAATGATAAAATATTCGTGAAGAGGTAGCTTCATTACATAATTGCCTATTGCTAAGTAGGTACCACTATCCCCGGTCCCGTTGCTCTTTATATGTAGTTCTCCGTGCTGTTCAGAGAGCTCTAATATACCGACCATTGTAGAAAAAGGTAATGGTAAAGCGATATTCATATACGTTTTATCGTTAGATGTATGCTTCGAGTAAATGGCTACAAATACAGTCTCATCCTCAATCTGTCGCTTCCAAACGCGAGGTTTTTCTCGACCATCTAATGAATTATCTACAGAATGAATCGTGCCAGTCATCTCCACTCTATGAGAAGAATACGGTAAATTTAATTGACCTATCTTTTTACTAATTCCTTGATAGATAAATGCAAATGGTTTAAACCAAGGCTTCCAAGTAACTGAGGCAAATAAGCGATACTGGTTTGTATGCTCATAAAAATGCGTAATACTCCTCGGAAGTGTCGAACAATCCACAAAATCTGCTAAGCTATCTACTAATCCAGGAAAGCCCTCCCCTACTTCATTTAGTTTCCCACGAATCCCACTTACTGGGAAAGAATAGGGCGGCTGTTTTGTTTCCGGAACTTTAATAGACCATCCAACAATAGTGAAAAGGCCGAAAATAACACAATTATAGAATCCATGAAAATGAAGCATATCTGGAATCGTAACAATCGTTTTTTCTGTTAAATTTCCGTAAGCATATAATAGAGACCACAAAATCGTAAAACATAATGAAGCAATTGTTAATCGGATACTAAGCGCTTGCAGAAATGGCATTCTAATACGAAATAGCATAAAAAATAATGCATAAATAGCAAGTATATAAAGAATCACAGAAACGATTTCGAGGATTCTCGAGAATGTAATGCCTAACGCAACAAGCATCGGTCCAGTTACAAATATAACAGCGATAAAATTGTAGAGCCTTCCTTGGGTTAAACGACCGATTAATCCGAGAGAAATACAAAGTAGAAATGCTGAATAATGAAAATGAATAGAGGTTAACCAATTAATAATGGGTGGAAAGCCTGTATCGATTCCAGCTATATAGGCCAAAAACCAAAGCCCACCAATAGCAATGTATATAACACCAATATCTATAACAATTTCAGCCTTATTCGTAAAGCCTCTGTGTAAAAATCGTTCTATTCCCTTTTTGGCAATGACAAACGTTGCTAATACATACATTCCTGCTGCAATATTCGCTAATTCAGGTGTTACTTCAACAGTCAGTATAGAAACTGAAAGCATCCCCGTGGCAATGATTAGCTTCTCCCAGTTATGTAATTTCACAATATGCTCCACCATGATGGGAGTATAAATTAGCTGAGCAACGGTTAAATAGTATAAATAGGAGGGTTGAGTACCAAAAAATAGTGAAATAATAAATAATACAAGACCGAGTAGAATGAGAGGACTACGAAGTACCTTCAGTAAATTCTCCAGCATACATCATAATCCTCCCTAAAATGTCATTGTAAATCGATACATGAATTGTAAATACTTCTCTTCTGTCATCATAGCCTTCTTCCACTATCACTCTTCCCTCTAATTTTTGTGGAAACGGTAGCTCCAAGGATCCGAAAACTAGCTTTTGCTTTCCAGAACGAACTAGTAAATGCCCGTTTTTTGTTACATCAAAACGTAAATCAGAATAAAAAAATGAAGGATCCCCTAAATAGTCTTTGACGATTTTCTTATCCTGATCGATGGTCATTTTTGCATTAAAGTAACGAGTAATATGAGGAAAATGAAAAGCTCTTTCCCCTGCTGAATTATAATAAGCTGTATTTTTAATTTGAAACGGGATATCCCGTCCGAATTCTGGAAATAAAAAATTCGTTTTCGTCACCAGTTTATAAAAGGGAAAGAGTAGTTTCGTTCCTGACTTTATTGCTCGCATTGTCCCACTTGCCTCAAATGGCTTGTCAAATGATAGCATATAACGTTGTTGTAGCTTAGGGTGTAGCCTAGAAAAATTTTCTCCTAAAAGTGTTGAATAAATGTTCATCTTTTTCTCCCCCTTTTACGGTTACAGCTTTTTGCGGTAGGTAAATTAGTACAAAGTAAGAAACCAATAATAGATAAAACCCATAGAGACATGTTCAATGAAATAACATTAAACGGTCCTGTACTTGTAGAGGCGTCTGCAAATACAGTAGCAATAGTAAGAACGGGAAATAGTATAATTTGTAATCCTAATAATAGTTTTTTTTAACAGGAGTTAACCATAAAATGGCATAAGCGATTTCAGCGGCTCCAATTCCGTAAACTGCCAGTTCGGCTATATTTTCCGTTTTCCCAGTTAATTGCATCAATAGTTGAATTTCAAGTGGATGAATATATAAAATTTTTGGTACAAGCCCCTGATACAACCAAATAAAGAAAAATAAAAAGCATATAGAATAAAACGAAAAAAATCGGCGGTATTGTGTGGCTGGTCGTTCTCCATCCTCTATCCATCGCTTTAGTACATCAAAGCTTAACGAGGTCGCCCAGCCCATTAATGGACGAAATAGTATGTCAAAGGCTTTTCCTAAAAAACCGAATCGTACCTGATAATCATACTGTGTTAAAAAGGTTACAGCTTTTCTATTCGGAATATATTGCCAATATCCCTTTCCTTCCGCTATTGGTGATAGTCGTTGCTCTGTACCAAAATGGAGAGAAGATGTTCTGACACCGTTAGACTTTTCGTGTGTTCCTTTACTTACGCCCCAGCCACTTACAGAAATTCCTGGCATTATTTCTGTCGTATATGTAAACGTTTGTGCTTCATCATGAGGAAGTTTTTCGTTGTAAGTAATTGAGGAAAAGCGTAAATCCCATTGTTCATGAAGTTCAGGCTGCTGCGTATAGCGCCATAATGTATCTATATGGCTGTTCATTTCAATTTCTACATAAATCGGTTTTTGCCTCATGTTCACCATCTTTTCTTTTTGAGCTTTGCTTTCGATACAGTGTTCCCTTCTATGTTTGAATAAACTTCGTAAAAGCATCTAATTGCTTCATTGTTTGGTCATAGCCCATTTGGTATGTTTCATTCATTCTGCCGATATTCTTTTCAAAGCTATTAAGAGAATAATCTGGTCGGAATATAAATGCACGTCCCTCTTTTTCTAGCCCCTCAACATAAGAGAGTGTTCTATTATAACGCTCTACACGAGTTGCCATAAGATTAGAAAGTGCTGGATATTTACGAGATAATAGCTTCATTACCCATTTGCTTTTTCGGTCCATTTTTTTACGATATCCTTGAGGACGTGTAAGAATAAAGACATGCTTTTCAAAACCGCTTTGCTCCGCCCTTTGCACTGGAATGGGGTCTGCTAAACCCCCGTCGTAATACGGAGTGTCATTAATCTTTATTTCTGGAAATAAGATCGGTATTGCACAAGTTGCCCGAAGCAGCATACATTCCTTATCCATATGAAGGGCATCTAGGTATTCTACATCCCCAGTAACTGCATTTGTAACACCAAATTCAATCTTACCATTATAAGCCTGATATTTGTCCCAATCAAAGATCTCTAGCTTATTTGGTAGAACATTATAGGCAAAATCTAATCCGAAATAGCTTTTTTCCTTTAGGAAATTGCCGATGCCCATATATCGCTTATCATGACGGTAATTTCTAATAACACGCAGTGTACGTTCCTTTTGCTCGGAAATGTAAGAGCAAGCATTAATGGCCCCTGCAGATATTGCAACTACATACGGCATAGTTATTTTTTCATCGATAAACGCATCGAGCACACCTGCTGTAAATAGGGTTCGGAATGTTCCACCTTCTAATATTAAACTTGTATCCTTCATCATTGATCACCCTTACTAAATTATCCTAAGTACTGTTCAGATTTTTGTAGTACTTTTAAATATTGATCGTAGTATTGCTGAAGCTTTTTAAAGGCTTCCGTAAAATCAGGTCCAATAACGCTAATTTGTGTATACATGTTCCTTTTTAAATAATTGCTTTCATCATGGAGAAACAATCCATTAAGCTTAGCATCCCTACTAAACTTCGGATTACACTGAAGTGTTGCAATCATCGGGTAATGGCTCGTCTTAATACCGTGCCGATGGAATAAATCTGACGATAATAGTTGATTCATTCGATTTTCTAGCTCTTGATAGCGCTGTGGGTAAGCTAGAAGTGCTCGTGCCACATTTTGCACTAAATAAGCAGGTATTGTAAAAGGAATTTCACCTTTATTGTAATAAGGTAAATTTAAATAGCGCGGTGCATTACTATAAAGGAACGTTTCATTGGAAAAAACGAAAGATAATCCGCTTAATGCTCCTATTGCTTTGCCACTGACAGCTGTTGCTAAATAGAGTTCATCCATAGAAAAAGGCTTAGAGCCAAATGAGCTAATACAATCGGCGCAAAGTTTTACATAGTTTTCTCTACAATATTTTGCTAATTCATTTATCGGATTTATCGTACCAGTAGATGTTTCTCCATGTACGAATAGCAACCATTTATATTGACCGTCTTCTAAAAGGCTCTTTATGTTTTTAAGTTGGAATGGCTCACCCCAAGCGTATGAAATCTTTTGAAATTGCAGCTGCCATGCTTGTGCTTGAGAAGCTAAACGTTCGCCAAACTCACCGTTCGAAATAATTATACCTACGTCATTATTAAAATCAGACTTTAACTGACCAAGCATAGCTTCATTTGCTAATGTACCTGATCCGACGAGGGTTGTGACATTCCTTGCTCCACTCAACAGTAAAAGCTGATGAATCATTGTATCGTATAAATCACTGAATTCGGGTGAACGATGAGATAAATTCGTCAATCCAAGTGGTCCTTGCTGTAAAACGGGTCCAGGATAAAACGTATAACGCTCATCCAGAAGTCGCTTTTTGAAGGAATGAATTTTCTCCTTCGTTAAGACCATTGGCAAGTATTTTGCCTCTTCGGTCCCAAAGGCTGTTGCAAATTGTGTAAAACCAATTTGTTTATATAGCTTTTCCTGCCTTGTTGTACCGGAAATCACACAGGCTGAATAGTTTTCATGAAAAAAATAAGCATAGAGCGCCTTCATTAACCGCATCAAGACTCGCCCGTTTCGGTGCTCTTTTTTTACAGCTAGTAATCGCAATTCACAAAGTTTTTCACATTGCTCAGGCGATATAAACTGTTCTATTTCTCCAATTTTTTCATCTAATGAAAATGGTCGTTGATCTCGAAAAGTAACCATTCCTACAAGCTCACTATGTTTATATACGACAACATATGTATTTTCATGATGGAATCGGTCGACCAGTCGTTTTTCCTTATTTGGTTTATGCTGAGGTATTTCCTCTACGAAAGTTTCGTAAGTAAGTGCAGCAATCTCATTAAATTCATGATCGGTTGTAGCAATTTTACACCAATACATATTATCTCACTCTTTTCATCAGATTATCACGATGCTCATAAGTTAATAAAACTAACACGCCAATCAACAGGCTCCAGTGAAAATTGCCACTAAATAAAATAGCAAAACTATAGGCCATGAAACCACCTATCATACTAAGCGTTAAGCTTCTAGTAAAAATAAGAAACAGCGCAGTTCCTGCAATCATAGCAAGCATGAACGTTGGAGAAAAAGCTAAAAAAGAGCCAATCATCGTAGCAATCCCCATTCCGCCTTTAAACCGCAGCCAAAATGGATATAAATGTCCTAAAATAACAAATAATATACCTAAAGTAATGAGAAACGATGAGAAATCTAGTGAATTTCCTATGATAACTACTAACGCTCCCTTGAATGCATCTCCTAGTAATGTCAACATAAATGCAAGCTTGCCTAATGTGCGGCCAGCATTTCGTGCTCCTAAATTCCCGCTATTTTCATCTTGAAGCGAAACACCATATAGTTTTCCAACAAAGGAGGCTGTCATAAAGTTTCCGATTAAATAGCTAACGAGTAAATAAATGAAAATTTCCAAGTGTTCTCACTCCCTTTATATTACATTCTATTTATGAAAATTATAAAGCATGTCTATTATTAAATGTAAATATTTTGATAAATTAGTGTGATTATCGAAAAAAGGAGCTGAACCGGTTAATAGGTCCAACTCCAAAAAAAAAAATTAAATGGAAGGCAATTTAAAACCCTTGGAAGTCGCCAAAAAAAGGCTGGAATAACGAATTAATAATTGAAAACTTATCAAAAAATAAGATAAGTCCCATAACAATCATAATTCCACCTCCTACCTTCATGATTGTTGCACTGTATTTTTTTAACCAAGAGAATTTTGTAACAAAAAATGCCATTAGTAAAAACGGAATACTAAAGCCTAAAATGTAAGCGGCCATATACCATAGGCCTTGTGAAGGATTGGTAGCAACTAGCCCTAGCGTTGCAGTCAAAATAGGTCCAGTACAAGGGGTCCAGCCCACTGCAAAGGCTAAGCCAATGAGCATAGAGCCAAAGTAGCCTGCAGGTCGATTTTGAATGTTTAGTTTTCGTTCCTTCATTAAAAACTTAGGCTGTAACAGACCTATTGTTACTAAACCAAATAAAATCATTAGAATGGCACCGATTTGGCGAACTAAATCACCATACTCGAAATACCAAACTTTCAAGTATTGGGCACTTTCTGAAGTAGCAAACCCTAAGATTAAATATATAATTGAAAAACCTAGTAAAAAAGAAATCGTATGTAGAACCTGTTTCCACTTTCCTCGTATTTCGCCACTCTGTAATTCGTTAATACTAATACCTGTTATGTATGACAGAAATACAGGATACAGTGGAAATACACATGGGGATAGAAATGTTAAGAGCCCCGCACCAAAAGCAAGCATTATCGTAACATCAGCTTCCATAATAACCTCCTTTAAAATTCCACTCACATATAAAACGAAACGATAAGGAATTAGTTCCAAAATATAGATAATAAAAAGGGCTATTACGATACTGAACCGTAATAGCCCTCATGCACTATACTAAGTTAAATTTATTTACTCGTTCTTGTAGGCTATCTGCCATTTGAGATAGATTAGAGGCACTTGTTGTAATTTCTTCCATCGAACTTACTGCTTCTTCTACTGTTGCGGTCGTTTGTTGTACACCAGCTGCTGATTGCTCCGAAACCGCGGCAATTTCATCTACAGATTTATTAATCGTAGCAGTGTTTTGTACTACAACTTCTAGCTTTTCTGACATATCCGAAATATGCTCAGACATGGCATCAATTGATCTTGAAATATTTGAAAACGTCTCGTTCGTAGATGAAATTTGTTTTGAACCCTTCTCTACTTCCGAATAACCCATCTCTAGCGATGCTGTTACCATTCTTGAATCCTGTTGAATTAAATTCACGATATTCGTAATATCAACTACAGAGTGGGATACTCCTTCGGCTAATTTTCTTACTTCGTCCGCAACGACAGCGAAGCCTTTTCCATGCTCACCTGCTCGAGCGGCCTCAATTGCAGCGTTTAATGCTAGTAAATTTGTTTGGTCAGCAATGTCATGTATAACAGAAACAAGCTTAGAAATTTCTTGGGTTTGATTAGATAATGTTTCTACTTTTACAACGGCATCTTTAACAATTGTGTTAATTGTAGCCATTTGCTGTGTAGAAGATGACATGAGCTCTCGACCTTCATGCGATAATTGTAATACGTTTGTAGAGAATTGTGTGACTTCAATACTACGGTTATTAACATCCGTTACTTGTGTAGTAAAATCATTCATTGTTGACGCTACTGTACTTGCATTATTTGCTTGAATTTCAGAGCCATTTGCAATTTCTGTCATCGTATACGCTACTTGCTCTGCACCCGTACTGACTTCATGGGAGGATTGCGTTAATTCTTCACTATGAGAGGCGATATCCTCAGCTATGGCTTGAATATGCTTTAATAGATCATTCATTTGCTCTACCATTTCATTAGTAGCAGCTGTTAATTGCCCTGTTTCGTCCTTTGCAGAAGATTCGATAGCTTTCCCGCTTAAATCCCCAGCTGCAATTTGCTGCATTCTATTCGTAACGATTCTAATAGGATTAGAAATGGAGCGTGCGCTAGCTATCGCAATTATAATGGCTAATACTACAATAGCAATGCCAACTATAGACCCGAGAATGAGAGACAGTTTTCCCTGTTCTAGCAAATCGTTCCCTGTTTCTGTAATAAAGGCTTTACGATTTGCAGCTAAGCTTTCGTACCCTTCACGTATTTCAGTTGCCGTTTCATTCATAGTAGTAAGGTTTTTTACCGCTAGCTCGGCATTACCTGCATCATATACATCAAATACTTCTTTTTTGATAAAGCTATTCCATTCCTTTGCCATTGAAGCATAATGCTCGAACTCCTCAGATTTTGTTAATGATAACAGAATTTTTTCGTTCTCTAATGCACGTTCAACATTTTCCATATAAATATCTTTATATCTTTGCTCACCTGAAAGTACATAGCCACGTACAGCTGCAATTCGAAGAGCAATTGAATTTGATAGTTCATAATCTGTAATTAACAGGTTAATTTGTTCGTTGACCATTTCATCTGTAAGTGTATTATTTTTGTTCGTCGTATAAATGTTATAGCTACTATTTAAGATCATAATGAATACAACGATGCTAAAACTAAACAAGATTTTTTTGCGAATTGATGTGAAATTAAACATTTTTACTCCCCTTTTGTTTTTAAATTACTTTAGTAAAAATAGTAATTCTATGTATTAAAATCACTCTATCATTTTAATCAACTTTGTAGTTTTAATTCTATTTTTTAGAAGATTTTTGCGAATAATATAGTAAAAATGTTGCGAATTCGCAAAAAAATACAGAAAAAGTCACATCAGACAAAATACCTATCGATGTGACTCTTTCTATTATTTCTTTTTCATTTTTTGTAATACTTTTCCTACATTCGTTTCAATTGGGTATTCTTTTGTTGGCTTAGATTTTCCCTTTAAAGCTAACACGAACGACCATCCGAAGCGTCGAAGTGTAATATCCATAAAGAATAGTAACATCGCTGCTAATAAGAGCCAGTGGGAAATAGACTTGCTTTCGACCCCCTGTTGCTTAAATTCACGAAAAGCTTCTTCCGGATCTTCTAATAATTTCCCGTTTCCAAGTTCTGCGATTTTTTTGAGCATTGCAGTATTCGACGGGAGTGCTGCATACTCATCTCCGTAAGGTACGTGTATACCGGATTGGGAAATTTGCCCTTCTTTATTCGCAACACTAAAGAAAATAAGCCCTGGATCACTATCAACAGTTACTCGTACTTTACTTGAGGAAAGTACTTCTATTTCTATTGGTAGCTCTCCCCCTTGTTCATTTACTGCAGCAATATTTAGAAATGCTGCCTCATTAGTAGAGTCTGTAATAATGTAGCTACCATTTCCTTGAGATTTTATATCATAAGCAACTTCGTGATAGCTTGGTAGCATTTCAGCGATGGCTGTTTGCCACAATTTCCGCCAATTTTCCCAGCGTGCCCAATCTCCAGCCCAAGCTCCAGATGAATCCGATGTAAAGGCAATGGTTGTTCCCAAACCGTATTGCCACTGGGCTAAAATAGGATCCTCTTTATCACTCTCAGCAATAACGTTAGCCATTGCTTTTGCTGTCGTACCGATATAAGCATTCATTTCCGGCACACCCTCGTTGAATAAGGTATTCCAATTAGTAGCATTATAAACGGTTGGATAGAATGGATTGTCCTCAATATATGTCCGTGAAATCATAGCTGTTTCTCTAGATAGAATAGAGGGGATCATTGTTGCATCAGTTACATCATAAAAACGGCCATTTCCTAACAAACTTAAATTTTCTAATAACGTACGGTCGGCATCGCTCCCAATTGCTACGGTTGATAACGTAACGTTTTTATCTAAGCCAGTGGATAGTAAGTCCTCATAGGATGAATTTGTTGCGGACTGCCCATCTGTTAAAAGAATAATATGCTTTCGCTGTAAGGGTAAATCCTGCAAATTTTTATAGGCAAGTTCAAGGGAAGAATAGATCTCTGTCCCCCCATTCGCTGGAATTGAGGATACTTTATCAAGCGCATCCTTCTTATCCTTTAACATGGCTGTTTTGATTACTTCCCATGGTTTTGAATCAAAAGCTATCACACCCAGCGTATCACTGTCTCGCAATAATTCGATAGAGCGAGCGGCTGCCTCTTTTGCAAGCTCCATCTTACTGCCCATCATACTACCTGAGCGGTCAATTACAAGTACGAGCCCAAGGGTAGGGAGTTCATGCTTCCCTTTAACCTCCATTTCGACGGGTAGTAAAGCTTCGATTGGCGTTTTAAAGTATCCACCTAGACCAAAGCTATTTTCACCACCGACCATCATAAAGCCTACTCCAAAATGCTTCACAGCTTGCTCGATTACGTCCATTTTTGCTTCCCCAACAAGATGACCTGGAACATTATCGAAAATGATGGCGTTATACGCTAAATAGCTAGATAAAGAGCTTGGCAAATCTGCTGCTGACATCACATCGTAGGCTATTGTATTTTCTCCTAAGATGCTCGGGATGGACGTACCGTTCTCGTGGTTATGAACGATTAGCGCTCTCGGCGGTGCTTTTACAGTTGTTGCACTTGTTAGTTTATTATTTTCTAATACGGCATCATTTTCGACGCCAATCATTGCCTCATATTTGACTAACCCTTGTGCCGAACCGATATGTGAATATGTGAACCGATTATCACCTTCTTCTAGAGTTACATCTTGTTGATGAATGACCACATCGTTTTCGTAAAGTGTAAGGCTAGCAGTTGTTCTTGTTGATGAGGAAATCTCTGTAATTAATAGCTGCTCTTCCCCATCAAAAGCAACTTGTGGCGAGGTAAAGCTTTCGATGACGACATCCTGTAAAGCTGGTTTTGTTAATGGAACAACATCTACAGTTACATTAGAATTGGAAAATTTCGTTACCTCATCTAGTGCATTTCCCTTCGTCTGTAATCCATCAGAAAGAAGTACGATGCGCGTTGCCTTTTGTCGATCAGCAATGCCTGAAACTAATTGCAATGCATTACTTATATTTGTTTGGCTATCCATGGTTATAGTACTAAGTTCAGGAACACTATCTAGCTTGTTCGATAATAATACTTCAGTTTGCAAACGTTCCGCAAAAGAATAAATACCGACATCCTGATGCTCTTGTTTAGAATCTAAGCTATCATTAATAAACTTAACTGCGCTATCCCCTTCACCTTTAATGGATGCAGATCGGTCGATTAAAAATACAACCTGCTCCTTTTCTAGCGGCAATAAAAGATAAGGATTTGCCAACGCTAATACTAATATGGAAACCGTTAAAATACGCGTTGCAAACACAGCCATATGAACTTTTTTCAGTTGTTTCCGGTGCCGCTTCCATGTCCAAAACAAATAGATGAAAAGTGGGATAAAAAGTATGAGAGCTAAAGGGTACTCAATTCGTAAATCCACGACGTCTTTGCACCTCCCACTCGATAACGATTATTGTTAATATTAAAATAATTAAATACGGAACAATTGAAATTTTCTGTTGCTCTTTCTTACTTTTTTCCTGTAATTGACCAATTGTAAAGCTTGCTCCTTCTTTAATGAGCCTTTCTCCTTGTGATAGCCCAACGGTAAATTGCTTTTCTTCACCTTCCGCTACCACTCTATATAGACCAGGTTCTGCTGGTGCCCTGAACCTTTTTCCATTTTCGAATGAAGATACATATTCTCCATCCGCCCGATAAATAGACCAATCTCCTTCTACTAAAGGAATAGCCCTTTCTTCTAGCGGTGTAAATGTACCAAGAGCTTGTCCACTTGTAGTTAACTCCTGGATAGTACTCCATAAAAATAGTGGAAACGAAGGATGCAGTGGCCAATCTGTACCCTCAAGATCAGTTAATAAAATGATATCTCCAGAGGGTGATAGCTGAATAAATGGCTCTTCATTCACTGTAGCGATTGTTTCATAATCATCAAACTGCGGATAAAGCTTGCTAATATATACATCCTCTAAAGGACTAAAGCTGAATAGTGGATGCTTAGTGTTATCAGCCATGGCGTTTATTTCTTTTGGTTCCTTGTCATTACGACCAATCAAAAACATAGGTGTTTTTATTTTATTCATTAATTCAACATCATTTGAAACAAAGAATGCATTTTCTGTTGCATTCTTTGTTGATGCTTCGTCAAAATAAGTTACCTCATCGTACACGGCTATAAACCCTTTTTGAACAAGCCTGTGCATTGTTGGATCGATTAACACTTCCATTGTATTGGGTTGAAGTAACGTCAAGGCTTCATTATCCACTTTATAATCATCCTCTACATCGATGCTAGCATATATGGTTGATGTAGTAGGTATTTGATCATAGAGCTTGGAAACTTGTTCATGGGGCTCAATTGTCACTTCTTCTTGTGCAAGTTGTTCCTTTTTATCATTTGTAAGCTTAAGGTTAAATGTTACGTTTTCCTCGGTATCATTTTGAAGCTGCACAAGTGCTGTAATATTCTGCTCATTTGAAGTGGCAGCAAGCTTTGTAATTGAAATATTATCCTTTGCATTTTCGGCCCCTATAACATGCCATTCTACTAAGTTATTTTCCACTGGAAGCATATTTCGCTCGATAGAATCTGTAAACACATAAATAGAGGTTGCCTCATTGCCAATAAGTGCTTGTGCTACATTAATTGCTTTTGGCAGTTGCTCCTCTTCGTATGTAACAGATAAAGAATCTAAGGTTTGAAGTATGACCGATTTATCTGATTCCTGCCTTAAGAGTACTTCTGGAGAATTTCCTGACGTAATAAGAGTTACAGGTTTATTGTGAAGCTCTTCCGTAAGCTTTTTCATTTGCCTAATATGCTCTTCAAAAATCGGCTGCTCTTTTCCAGCTAACATCGTTGCTGAAGTATCAACAATCAGAATAACTTGTGATCCCGCAACTGTTGTTGAAGGTATAAACGGCTTAATCAGAGCAAAAACGAGTAGGAGTAGTGCAGCAAGCTGTAAAAATAGTAAAGCATTTTTTTGCAGCTGTTTTAGATAAGGTGATACCTTTGTTTCTTGCATTGCTTCTTCCCAGAATATTGTTGAAGATACCGTTTCTTGTTTATATTTCTTTCTGAAAAAGTAATAGAGTAGTACGATTAATGGCACAATGAGTGTCCATAAAAAGTTTAAGCTACCAAATCCCAATATGCTCACCTCACTGTATCCAGTTCGCCTTTCTTAGCTTATTAAAAAAGGCATGCTGAAATCCTTCGTCTACTACTAATTGCATCGTAGCAATTCCATATTTAGAACAAAGAGATTCAAATGCTTTTTCATGAGCTTGCTTTTTTTCCATATATTGCTCAATTACTCTGCTAGTCATTGAAACATTTAATTTGTTATCTCTTTCGATATCCTGAAGCTCGATATCACCTGAAAAGCTAGGATTCATTTCCTGTTCCGTTCCGATTGTAATGATACGAATATCTTTAGCGAAGCGTGGTAATTTACTAATGACCATCTCCCACTCTGACATTTGCTCCAGTCCATCTGTAATTATGACTAGCATTGTTTGTCCTTTAGGTAATGCCTGTAGCGCATACTTCGCAAAGGAATCCTTTAAAGATGGAATTGGCAATGTTGAAATATGCTGTGTTAATGCTTGTCGATAAATAGCTCCTTTTTTTCGAAATGGTGGTGTTTTATCCCCAGCTACTACTGAAAAGGAAAATCGATCGTCATTTTGTAGAACAGTTAGGCCTAATGCAAGAGAAAGCTGACATGCAAAGCGCCATTTTTCAGGTTGTGCCATCGATTTTGAAGCATCAAGTAACACATGGACGCGCATTTCCTGCTCATCTAAAAAGCGTTTAATAAAATATTTATCCGTCCTCGCAAAAACATTCCAGTCTACTTGTCGCACATCGTCTCCAGGATGATATTCTCTAAAATCGCTAAAATCCATCGTTGTACCAAAGCGCTGTGAACGATGTGAGCCTTTATGCTGCCCTCTTAGTTTTGAGCGAGATGAGAGTGAAAATCGACGTAGCTTGATTTGCCAATCATCTTGCAGAAGCAGTGCCGGCTTCGTCATAGTGCTACTCCTTGCTGTACTTTTTCTAAAATAATATTAATCATATCATCCGGCACTTTCCCTGCAGCCTCTCCCTCATAATTTAGTAGCATCCGATGTCGAAGAGCAGGCCTAGCTACAGCTTTAATATCTGCAATCGATACGTGGAAGCGACCCTGTACTAATGCTCTAGCTTTCGCGAGCTTGATGACACTTTGTACACCACGAGGTCCGCTACCGTATTGAACATATTGTTTGATTTCTTCCAGAGCATCTTCGCTAAAGGGATTTGTAGCTGTAACAATTTGAATGGCATAACCAAGTAAATCATCCGCTATTATTACTTCCTTCGCCATTTGCTGTGCAATACATAGCTCGTCTGTGTTCATCACCTTCGATAAGTTAATTGGCTCAGCCCCTGTTGTTCGCTTCATGATTGTCAGTAGCTCTTGCTTACTAGGATAAGGTAGTAAGACTTTACATAGGAAACGGTCAAGCTGAGCTTCAGGGAGTGGATATGTCCCCTCCATTTCAATCGGGTTTTGTGTAGCCAATACGAAAAAGGGCCTTTCCATCTGCTTCGTATCCCCTAATATCGTAACCGTTTTTTCACCCATCGCCTCTAGCAGGGCACTTTGTGTTTTCGGGGTAGCACGGTTAATTTCATCCGCTAACACCATTTGACTGAAAACTGGCCCTTTTTGGAAGGTGAATTGTTGTTTTCCATTTTCAAGACGCTCAATCATGCTTGTTCCTGTAATATCTGCCGGCATTAAATCTGGCGTAAATTGGATCCTAGAAAAGCTTAAATCCAACACATCTGAAATGGTACGAACGAGCATCGTTTTTCCGAGACCAGGTAACCCTTCAAGTAACACATGGCCATCAGCTAAAATGGCGTATAGTGTAAATTCTACAGCCTCCTCCTGACCAACGATAAATTGCTGTATTTCTTGCCTTACTTTTTGAAAGCTTTCGCTCATTTCTTTATATTGCTGCTCACTAAATGCCATTGGAACCCTCCTAATTATTAGATTCAATCGACGTAAAGTAGGATTGAACCATTTGCTGTAAATCGGTTGGTAGCTGTAAACGGTCTGTAGATCTCATATAGCTATCCCGATAGCTACCGACAACCTCTTGATAGGGTCGTATTTCTCCTTTTGTTGTAGGGACTGGACCTTTTTCCTCGATAGGTTTTCCTTCCCCTAGCTTACCACCATCTACGGTTGTGCTACTTGATCCACCAAGACGCGACGGGATGGCTAATAAATTTCGGTTACCAGCACCTGTACCAGCGCCACTGCCCCCTTGACCGCCAGCTTGACCTTTTCCAGTACCAGATCCTTGACCCTGCCCCTGTCCAGCACCATTCCCCAAGCCACTTCCCTGACCATTGCCAGAGCCACTACCGTTTCCTTGCCCATTGGATCCATTATTATTACCTTGGCTATTACCCTGACTACCACTTCCAGATCCGCTTTGATTGTTTCCTTGGGAGGAGCCGTTATTTTGTCCAGCCTGCCCCTGTCCTGTTTGATTACTGTTTTGTCCATTAGACGATTGATTTTGACTTGATGCAGCACTAGACTGTTGATTATTAAGTGCATTGGCAATTGTATTTTGAAGACTCAAATCAACTGGCTTACCTAGCTTACTTAATGAACCTTGAGCTGTGCTTGCTGACTTTGCTAGCTCCTTATTCATTTCTTTAAGCTCGGCTAATCGCTTTGATTCTTGAGCTGAAAGGCCTTCTCCATTTGTGTTAGCCATGTCCTGCTTTTCCTGCAGCTTGTTTTCCTCAAGCTTTAACTCTTTTTGTTTTTTCACTATTTCACGTAAAGCCTGCTCAGCATCTTCTGTTTCCTTTAGCTTTTTTTTCAGCTCCTGTAATTCCTTCTTAGATTGCTCGGAAAGCTTCTTCTTTTCCAAATCATCTATTTTTTTCTCTATTTCCTTTGTGATAGCCCGCTCTTCCTCTACGACCTTCGCCTCTTGCTGAGTTGCAGCTGGGAATATCGTTAAAACTAAGAGGAAAGCTACTAAACCAACTGTGACCGCTAAAGTTTTAGGTAAAAACAGCCTTTTTTGTCGTTTTTTAAAGTTTTTGAATGCTTGATCTTTTTCATCAAAAGCCCGCTTTAATAGCGATTGTACTAAAGGGTTTTCTTCATTACTATTCGTTAATGCTGTAACGAGCTCATTATATGGATAGTAGGCATCAAGCTTGTGTAGAGCCTCTAATTTTGTTGTTCGGTCGATAAATGCTTTTGAAAGCAAGGCTATAAATGCAATGATTCCAGCACCAAAGGCTACGTTTGCATAGTAAGGTAAAACAAACAGCCGCGATACTAATAGAATAATGGATGAGGAAAGGACCGCATAAAGCAATCCTTTTTGCATATTACGAAATAGAGTCTCGAACGTTAAATGCAAACGAACTTGAGTGATTGTTTGCCATAGTCGTTTTTTTCGGTCCATTCAGTGAGCCTCCTTTAACCACGTTTCATATTCACACGTAATTTTCGCACAGAAAGCCAAAGTGTAATAACTGTAATGGCAACATAGAAAATTAAGTACGGAATCCATAATGGTACCTCGATTCCTACTAAATCATACAGCCCTTCTACCATATCGCCTGATAGGATTGAAAGGACTAACGCTCCAGGATTAATACTTGCCCAAAAATAAGTTAACGGTGATAACGATGTTGTTCCCATTATAACTGTTTGGTCAATAATCACACCTACGAAGAAGAAAAATGCTGTAAAGCCACCTAAAAACACCATAGAGCCGTATGTCGCAATCATAGAAGTAATGGTTCTCTTTGTATAGGTCGAGAAGAAGATCCCGATACTTCCGATTGCCAGCATCGTAATGAAATAAAAGAAAAAGATAGTGATTAATTGTAACGGCGAAACACCACCGAATAAAAATACAATACTATATAATGGTAATCCTGCAACTAACAGTAGACCTAAAAACGCGATAGATGACATGAGCTTACCTAATATGATCTGCCATGAGCTTTGCGTTGTCATTAAGAGCATATTTAATGTTTGTTTTTCACGCTCAGAACTAATGGCTCCTGCAGTTAATCCTGGTGTTATAAACATTACGAGTGCCATTTGTAAAACAGAAAGCATGATAAAAAGGTAATAGCTTTGGTCTGGTCTAAAATAGCCCGTGCCAGTAAATTGTGTCGTAATCATAAAGAATCCGACAACAAACACACACATAGCACCTAAATAAAACATGATTCCTGTAATACTTTTAAAGAAGCGGAATCGGAGCTTTAATTCCTTCATTAGAACGGGATTATACAATTTTTGCATCATTGTCCATCCGCTCCTTTCGTAATTGACATAAAGATATCCTCTAAATCTTTCTCAATTTCATTGACACTATAAATGAGAATATCTGAAAGCAGCGCTCTTTTTAGCATTTGAACTTGCTGCTCTATTGTACCGCGGTAAAGGAAAGTGATTGTCTCCTTGTCAGGAATTGTTTCAATTGACGTAATATTAGGATCCTCTTCAAAGAAGGCTACTGCCTTTTCAATATTCCCTAGTACCTTCACAATAAGCTCCTTATCCCCCTGAAGCTGTGCCTGAATGGCTGCAACATTACCTTGTGCAATTAGTTTCCCGTTGTCGAGTACACCAATTTCATCACACATTTCAGCAAGCTCCGGTAGAATATGTGAGGAAATTAAAATTGTTTTTCCCATGGATTTTAAATGCTTTAATATATCTCGCATTTCTGTACGTGCCCGCGGGTCTAAACCAGAAGCAGGTTCATCTAAAATAAGCACCTTGGGATCATGGATGAGCGCACGAGCTAAACAAAGGCGCTGTTTCATCCCGCGAGATAACAAATCTACATATTCGTAGCGCTTATCTGTTAAATTCACAAGTTCTAATAATTCAGGAATTAAGACTTCCCGTTCTGCAGCGGATAGACCATAGCTAGCTCCGTAAAAATCTAAATATTCGTCTGCCTTTAATTGATCATATACACCGAAAAAGTCAGGCATATAGCCAAGCTGCTGACGCACTGCAACAGGGTCATCAATAACGCTGACTCCATTAACAAATGCGTTGCCACTCGTTGGAGCTAAAAGTGTTGATAGAATTGAAAATGTTGTGGATTTACCAGCACCGTTTGATCCAACAAATCCAAATACAACACCCTCTTCAATTTTTAAATCTAAATCGTCTAGTGCCGTAAACGAGCCATATTTTTTTGTTAATCCTTGAATATCAATCATTATTTCGCCACTCCCTTCAATATAAATGTTGGGAGTTTAACGCTCTCACCATTATCTATTCCCACTTTTGTCGCTTTAAAGATGATACCTTCGTCCTCCAAAATATAATCTGAGATATTAGACGTTATTGCGTGTGGACTATCGCCTATCGCCTCATATTGTGATGTCTTTTGATTCAATATTTCTAATGTCATTACGTTACTATCATACGTTGTTACAAGCTCATTCCATGTAAATTCGTTTAATTTCATATTTGAAGCTATTCGATAAAGTAACTTATGTTCACCCTCACTTATATAAACATTATTTGGATTATCATAATCAAGGTGTGAATAGTTATTTGAATCTACTGGCTCTACTTCTGCATTAAAGTCGTCCTTTGTAAACTTTACCTCACCGTCCAGAAATATTTTCGGAGTAAAAGGTTGTACAAAATAAGAAAGGGTCGACATATCGGCGTTCCCTTTAAATTCAACAGGTACAAGAGAACTGTCTGACCAAGCTGTAATGATTGGCTGCTTTGAAGTAATCGTTGAGTCAATAGCCGTGGCCTGTATTGCTTCTAGCTTTGATTGGAATAAATCTTGATTGATAGTTGGATTATAGTAGTTGCCGCCGTAGCTCTGGATTGCTGCTGGTAACGTTTGGTTCGTTACTTCCTCAGAAACGTTTAGTGTATCCCCAATATCCAGATCTCCTAGTACGATTTTTTTTGTACCTGTTAACACCGTAACATCCTTTAAATTAACCGGTAAGGAGTTTTTTACAGTTCCTGTTAACTTTCCTTGTTTTACTTCTAATTGAATATCTAGCTTGCCACCATCCGTGATTGTAGTTTTACCAACAATGGATTGGACAGACCAATAATCTACATCATTTAATGTAAGTTCACTACCTTCTGCTGTTTTTTTAATGTAGGAGGAATTGTGTAATTCTCTAGAATTTGATAAAGGATTATAGCCGTTTGATGCAATGGCACTCGTATTGTTATCTGTCTGGAATATAAAATCTCCACTTTTATTCGTTAAAAGGGCGTTTGTATACGTACCAATTAAAGTACCGTCGTTCTGAACCTCGAACAGTGCCATTTGCTGAATTTGAGGTTTTAGTATTCTGTCTTTTGCACCGAACCCGAAAAAGGCAATGGAAACTAGTACTGAAATGACCGGAATATAAAGCCACATTTTTTCGCGTTTATCCCTTCGTTTTAAGACGATATATAGGATTGGTCCAATAATAATGATATATATAATAATCAGAGCAATTACCCACCCAGTAGAAAATTTAAAGGACGGGAATAGCTCATTTGAATACGCCCAGTTTTCTCCAAATCCGTAGCTAGGTTTGTAAACATAATTTGTGTTATTCGTGTGTAGAGATAAAATATTTGTTAATAGTTTGCTATAGCCTGCCATCGAAGCTAATGGCTCATCGCCTAAGGAAAAAGCTGTTTGAATGAGCTTTCCTTGTCCAATCGACGTTGAGGCTGCTAATATTTTATTGTCGACACTTGAAACAATCGCACTACCCTGTTTTAAAGACGCTTGTCTCACCGAAATATCTTCAGTGAAAACACCGTTCCCTGTTAATTTCTCTAGGCTCCCTTTCGCAATTACTTCAGTTTCTCCATTAAAAATAAGAGGTAATTGCTTAGCAAATATTCCAGTTGCCCTATCTCCAAGGTCATTTGCACCAAAAACTACAGTACCCCCCTGCTGAACCCAGGAATACAGGGCCTGCTGTTGTTCTTCAGTTAAATCGCTAATGGACACTTCATCAAATGCAATTACATCAATCATTTCAAGCTCATTTGCATCTTCAGGAAGAACCATACCTTCTGTTTGATTAATAAAGTATGTTTGAACGGGCATTGTTGCAAATTGAGAGATTTTCTTAATACCTGCTAAACGATCCTCATTATTTGTAATGGCATAAATAAATTTTGCATCATACTCAAGTACACTAGGTGTTAAATAATGGTCACCTTTATACTTTATCTTTTTTCCTTGTTCTATCCCACCCTCATAAAAGTGGAAGTAATCTTGACGTGTATTCGTATTTGAGTACATTAAATTATCTGAGTAACCCTCTAAAAAAATATTAAAGGTTTTTGTTTCACCAGCAGCAATATCTAAAGGATAAACTAGGGCTGATCCGATAGAATAGCTGACTTCCGCATCAATAACGAAATCCCCTGAAAAATCATCGCCATTATTCGTAATGGTAACCTTTAATGGAACACCTTTCTCTTGTTTTATTTTGTTGTTAATTCCAATTTCAGCATCTACCTCTAGCTCTGCCTTCGCATAGGCTTCTTTTGTCTGATAACTAAAAGTGAGTAAACATAAAATGAGAATAATAAATCCAATTCTCTTCTTCACAACCTCATCTCCTTTTCCCTAACCTTTATTATACGCTTTTTTTAAATTGTAAGTTCCAAAAACCCCCTTAAGAATTTCTTAATATTTTTATAGAAATTATGAAGATTCTTATACCTTTTAAGGAACAAGAAAAAACCTGCCAATTGTTGACAGGTTTTCTGTGATTACAAATATTTTTCACGCCAGCTCGAACGTTCCTTCTCATGTAGAAATGTAGCAAGGCTTTCGTCCCACTGATTTGTTAATGTATTGTACACACGGGCGAATAATGTGTCGGAGGATGCCTCATATAAAATAAATGCGGGACAAGGAACATCATTTATTTGTAGCTCCTCAGTCGATATTATGGAAGTAATATATGTTGGTATTTCTTCATCTAGTATTTCCTGCTGTAGAAGCTCGATGATTTCTTGATCTTCTAATTCAGGTAGCGATAGGTCTTGTGCATAAGGAAGTACCTCGGGAAAATCATCAAAATCCAATACACTTTCGATATCGCCAGTTAGAAAATGATTGTGTATCGGGCTAAATTGCAAAATGTGCGATTGTTCATCGAGCTCCTCCTCATAGATGCCCTCTTCAAGCTGTTGTTCGCCTTTTTCTGTTAATTTAATTGCAGCTTCCATTCTAAGGAGCCCCGTTTTCTGCATTTTTTGGAGAAGATCATTTATGAAAAGCGGTTCAACGAGTAGCACGTCTGCTAACGCCTCACCATTTCGAAAGTCTCCTTGTTTAAATGACAATAGCATCATTTTCATTAAAATGTCCATTGGCTTTTTTAACACAGGATGATACGTAACATTCATGGAATGAACGGGTATACAAAAGCTCATTTCATGGATGATCTTAATCTGGTTATTTTGCTGTAGCTCACTGGCAAGCTGCTTTTGTAAAACTTGTAGCTTCAAAATGTCACCTCTTTACGTAGTCACTAATCGATAGCCGTTTTGATCCTTAACTGTGGCAAGAACATGAGAATACATATCGCGTGTTTTCTGCTGTTTTGGTCGTTTCGTAAACATCTCTGTACTTCCTACAAGCATTAATAGCTCCTTGGCACGAGATAGCGCAACATTTAAACGGCGATAATCCTTTGCAAACCCAATATCACCATGCGGATTCCCATTGTTACGAACCATACTTACGAGAATTACATCCATCTCCATCCCTTGAAACTTATCGACAGAGCCTGTTCGGATGTGTAAATGTGGTAGCGATACTTCTTGGTCGATTAGGCGATTAATACGCTTTACTTGTTCAGCATAAAAGCTAATGACACCTACTGATTTTAATGAGTCGGATGGTAATCGTCCCTGTTCCTTAGCTAATGCTGTTGCCTCATTAATTTCTAGTAACGTTTCTTTGATGATGTTTAACTCTGCTTCATTAAATAAACTAGAGCCTTCCTTCATTCGTTCCTCAAAATAGCCCTGCTTATTCGGTACATCGACCCAGAGCAGATGGTTATTTCGCGTAAATTGAGTAGCTTCAAGCTGATGGTCACGCATTGCATCTGAATCCTGTATGCCACATTGCAATTCTTCGTTTTCATTTTTGTAAAAAGGTGCAATCGTTTTCATAATGTTTTCATGCATTCTATATTGAATTGCTAGCATTTTCTTGTTTGACGGAGGCAGATTTTTATATAACCGTTCAAATAGCGATTCCTCTAATAGCTTTTCAAGTTCACGCTTTTCCTCGAATGTATCACTATCTTTTATAACCTGCTCAAGTGTTTCGTTAAAGGTTTCATCCCCTACTAACGGTGGCAATTGATGGTGGTCTCCTACTAGTATTATCTTAGCTCCCTTTAGCATTGGTAGCAGAAGCTCAGGTGGCGTTGCCTTTGAAACCTCATCAATAATGACAACATCAAATGTCGGATAGTTGTCCATAAATTCTTTGTTTGCTGAGGCCACGCATGTTGTTCCAATGACGTTTGCATGCTTTACATATAATTTACGAATTTCATCTAAGTCATGATCATTGGCATTTTCTAATAAACCTTGCCACTGCTTTTGTAAGCTTTGAGTTATTGGAAGCATGGTAATCTTCGTGCTTAGGTTAGCAATTTTGTCTGTCTCTTCAATGACCTGCTGCTCTGTTTTCACTAGCTCCGCTTCAGGATTTTGTTTTATTAGATTTTCTAGCTCTTGCTTTTCTTTTTCGAGTTGAAGTCCAGTTGAATTAATTGTTTTTAGTTCAAGTGTTTTCTCGGTTAATAGCTTTTCACCGTTGCTCATTTCCTGCTCAACTACTTTTAGCTGCTGTTGCTGCTCTGAAAGCTGATTTATAATTTCAGAGATATTTGCTATTGCATTTGTCTCTTGTTTTAAATCACTTTCGGTCGTCTGAAGTATTTGCTGTAATTCAGCAATTGGCCGTGCTTCTATACTAGGGAGTGATTCAAGATGCAGCGATGTTGCTGTCATACGCCCTTTAAGCTTTTGTACAGTTTCTTGTAGGCTTTGTATGACTTCGTTAGTATTTCCTTGCTGCTGTTTAAAGGATTCGATCAGTTCTTCCTTCATTTTACCGAAAAGAATTACAGTATCATTGATTAGCTTTTTATATTGAATCTGCAGTTGTTCTATAAACCCCTTGCGTAAATATAAGCCCTGTATAGAGCGGGTACCATTTGATCTATTTATTTTTTTCTGAACAAATGCATGACTTAGCTTTGATAAAAAGTCATCTACTTCTCTTATCGAATAGCTATGGTTTGTTGGAAGTGGTAGCTGCTGGACTGTGATTCCAAGTGCTGTTTCACTATAGACAATCGCTTTTTCGATACGAGCCGCAATCTCTTTAATTCCTTGATATTCCTCTAGCTGCATTTGACATTTGTCAAGTGACATTAAAATACGGTCAAGGACATAACTTCTGCGGATTTGATGCTGCTCCATATAAGCTTCTACTTCGTAAACCTTTTTTAAAGCCGCTATTTCTGTAGCCTTAGCTTCAATTTGTGCTGCGCCACCAGAAAGTGCATCCATTTTTTGCTCTTTTTCATTAAGCTCTGTACGAATTTGCTGCTGCTCTTGTATTAACTTTGCAATTTCTAATTCCTTTGTAACTTGTTCAAGTAGTTGTTTTTTATCTTCTATATTTTTTTGTAGCACTTCCTCTTGATCGAACTCAGCTAAGGTTTGCTCAAGCTTGTCGATTTTAGCCTGGTAGTCAGCTTTTGTAGGTTGAAGCTTGTCAATCGTTCTTTCAATCTCGTCACGCTCTTTTTTAAAGGTAACAAGCTTCTTTTTTAAAAGAGTGATTTCCTCGTTTAACGGAATAAGCTGCTTCTCTGCCTGTTTTTTTTGCTCAATTTGCTCAAGCAGCGTTTGTTTTTTTTCTTCTAGATTTTGAATCGTTTGCTGACCTAATGTAATTTCTGCTTGTAACTGCGCTTCCTTTAAAGTATGATGATCATTTTCATCCGTAATGGCTTCGTATGTTTGCTTTTTCCAATACGCTGAAACATTTTCCTCGATGAATTTTTTACCTTCTTCTTCAATACTTTCTGTCCGGCCATATCTAAGAATGCGAATATCTTTATTTGATAATAATCGACTTAATGCATTATCTACAGCTAAATTCGATTGAGAAGCAACGAGTGTTTTTAAGCCGGCCTTGGCGTTTTGATAACAGATTTCTGAAATAACCGTTGTTTTACCCGTACCTGGTGGACCTTGAATAACGTATAAATCCTCTGCACTCATCGCACCTTTAACGGCATCACGCTGAAATTCATTTAATTGATTATGAAATTCTATTTCTACATCTTTGCGCCTTGCTGCGATAACTGGTTTATCTTCAAATAGTATATTTTCAAGATTAGCGTTAGCCGCCAATCCTTCCTTTAGCCGCTCAAAGCCTTTCAACAACCTTTTCAATTGTGATTTCGTTGCGGCATTAGTAAATTCTATTTGCTCATTTTGAAAGGTTAATTCATGTTTATGTGCAAGCCTTGCCATTTCAGGATGTAATTCGATTTCAGCAGTTCGGTCGCCGCGGTTAACCTTCACAACCTCTCCTAAATCGTGTTTAAAGCCTCGTACTCTTGCACTTAATCCTTTTAATGCTTTCCACTGTTTAGCATCTAAGCCACCGAGCTGCATGACAACATGCGTATTTGCTGCATTAAATCGTGCAGAAGAAAAGCTTGCGTCTATATCTTCAATGGCTGCATTTTTGTCTAGAACCTTTAAGTACCCTTCCCAACTTGATATTCGTTTATTTACATAATCAAAGCGTTCCTGGGCAACTGGTAAATTGGCAAGGGTCGTGATAAACGGTTCAGGATACGTATGACCGTTTATTCGAGTTGGGACAAAATGAATTAACATCTTTTCACGACGGTTTGTTATAACTGGTGTCCCTTTTCCCCTCGTTCGAAAGCTTTTAGCTACTAGCCCACTCTTCAGGTCAAATAAACAGTCCATAATGACGACGCGATTAGGAAATTTCTTAGTCAGTGCTTTGTTTTTATCCGGGTCAAAATAAAGAGTAATCGAAAGCTGCGTTTGTTCAATCGCGAGTTTTTCGACGTATACAATGAAAGCTCGTTGAAGATTAAAAAAGGCTTGCTCATCTGGAACATGCTCCTTAATCGCTTCACGTGCTGTATTGGTTAACACGATATGACATCGCACTTTTTCAGTCGTTATTGCCCCCATGTTAACACCCTTTCTATCTCTTCATTCAAAAATAGTCACAAACTTTATTATAACAAGAAGACACGTTCGTTGGTAGCGCAAATCACTCATACCGAGGGGAATTACTAGCTAATAAAAAACAAAAAGACAAAAAGACAAATCTCATCTAATTAATAGAAAAGATTTGTCTTTACGATATTTTTAGAGACGGACTATTTTCTTCGCTCATAAGGCTTTTTTTCCTCACTCGCCTTGAAATTGTACACAGGCTTTACAAGCTTAATAATATCTACGGTTTCATTAATAACTGATGTAATTTCAGACATTGGCTTATATGCCATAGGTGCTTCGTCAAGTGTTTCCTCACTCACTGAAGTAGTCCATATCCCTTGCATTGTATCCTTAAAATCTTCCATTGTTAAGGCTTGCTTTGCCGCTCTTCGTGAATAAAGTCGACCAGCGCCATGTGGAGCAGAATAATTCCAATCCTTATTCCCTTTTCCGACACAAATAAGAGATCCATCGCGCATATTCAATGGAATCACGAGTTTTTCATCTTTATTCGCACGTACTGCCCCTTTGCGAAGTGTCATCGTTTCTATTTCGATATAGTTATGAATCGTATCAAATGTATCACTATATGACCAGCCCATATGCTGTGCTATCGTTTCAGCAATAACCCAACGATTCATCCGTGCAAATTTTTGGGCAATTTTCATATCGTGCAGATAATCGTGGAATGGCTCATCCTTTAAGTACGCGAGCTCCTTTGGGATAACAGGATTTTGCTGTTTATACTCTTGAATCATTTTTTGGATTTCCTGTTCACGACCTTGTTCCTTTAACTCTTCAATGATAACCGCTAAATCATCTCGACGAAGCAATTCGAATGCTCTCTTTTGATGCCAATTTGCAACTTTCGCCCCTACGTAACGAGAGCCTGTATGAATGAGTAAATAGTGTTTTTCATTTTCGTCTTTAGCAAGCTCAATAAAATGGTTACCACCACCGAGTGTCCCTAGCGATAGATTTGTATATTCATTTTTAAGACCTGCTGCAATAAACTGTGAGCTATCAAATTCTTGGAAATTTCGAGACGGAGATATATCGCTATGAATGTTTGCTCCGCTCGGAATAAACTCTCGAATTGTTGAATCTAGCTTTGCAAAATCAATCCTTTCCTGATCAATTTCTGCCACAAATACACCACAGCCTACATCTACCCCTACAAGATTTGGCACAACATGATTTTTTAATTTAATCGTTGTTCCAATTACACAGCCTTTGCCAGCATGATAATCTGGCATAATACGTATTTTTGTTCCAGCCATAAATGGTTGATCCGTTAGCTCCTGAATTTGCTCAATTGCTGTTGGAAGTGGCGTATTTGTATAAATATTTGCATCCGTATATTTTCCTTTTACATGAATCATCGTATCACCTCTACGTAATTATACGATAAAACGAGGGAGAAGTTTCAATTTCTGGTAAAAGGATAGACAAATACACTTCCTACTGAAACCAAAATTTATTGCTCTTTAATTCGAGCCTCTTCTTTATATTTTTCATCCCATGCAGAGTCAATTTTTGAAAGCGAAACAGGACGGAAGTTTTCTTTTTTGATTAGAGTATGTACAGAAGTTGCCGTTGCTGCGATCGAGCCATCTTCATGCAGTATTTCGTAGCCGTAAGTTGTACGAAGCTTACCGTGCGATTCAATCCATGTGCGCACTGTTGCAGTTTGTCCGTATCGCATGGCCTTTTTATATTGAATAGATAGATCAAGTACAGGCGAAACATAGCCATCCTCTTCAAGTCCCGCATAATTGAAACCAAGATCGCTTACTAGCTGTGTTCGTCCAATCTCACACCAAACGATATAATTCGCATGATACACCACGCCCATCTGATCTGTTTCGGCATAACGGATTTCAATTCTTTTTTCACTAATAAACATAAAATCACCTCATCGTCTATCATACCTTGATAAGACGGTGTTTGTAATGGGTTTTGTATTTTGTAGAAAATACTTGATTGAGGGAGTGCATGTGAGGAAATCTGAAGGATATAGTTCTTATATTTTTTTAGGAACGTTATTTAGTATTATGATTTTGGGTACAAATGAGGTACGTTTAACAGGCCCTCCACAATTCTGTGGAAGGCAATTTTTAATTTTTTTGAGATTTAGTATTTCGTATTTTACATCCACAATTCACCAAAAATGCTACTACCACGATAAAGGCTCCTAACTTATTTTAATTTTGTTTGCATATTATATAACATTGTAATTACTTCTTCTCGTGTCGCTGGGCGTTTTAAATATGTGCCATCTGATATGCCGTTTTCTTTCGCCCATTCTACCGCTGACGCTGCCCATTCAGATGGTTTAGCATCCTTTTCATAAATTGGCTGTGTCACTAGTGTTTCCTCCTCATCTTCCTCTGATATAATTCTTTTGAGTCCTAAGTAACGAGCGAGTGCTCTGGCAACTAATTTCCCTGCCTTTTCGAGTACTGTTATATCACGTAACTTATTAATATCGATAATTGAATCCATAAATGGACCTTCAATAAGTATTGCTGGCATTTTAGTTTCTCGGAGGATGTGCAAATCACCCTTCTTAATACCACGATCTCGCAACCCATAGGCTGCAACTACAGTCGGATGAATTGCGTTAGCAAGTGCTATTGATTTAGCTGAAGCATTGCTGTAAATCCAAGTTTCAACACCAGTCCAATTCCCCCACTGTGCAGTATTAGCATTTTTATGAAAAGAGAAATAATAGTCTGCTCCCCATCCATTAGCGCCGTCTGTACGCTCTTTTAATGGTATGTCTGTTATCCCTGTTGGATCATCAAACCGCTTTGTCATTACACCCTTATAAAGAGCTAATTCATTTGCAAATGCACTCGCGACTTTATCGTTAAAAGTCCATTCACGCTCTCCATCCGGTGTGCGCTTACCAGGTGTATTGTAAAAGTGTCCTGCATCATATGCTACTTTAATCATTTATTTCACTCCTTTAGCTTTTTCTATTTTAGGGCTTGTGTGCTTTAGGAAATGTCATTAGTGATAGAGTATAAGATATTACCGAATAATGATAATATACTCAAAATAGTTACTGGTATATCAGTAACTAGCCCATTGTAAACAGTGCTACCCTTACTAAACTAAAATGCGGAAAATAAAATCTATAATATTAAGAATGAGAAATAATATATCCTTTAAAGTTTGAATGCAAATATAGCAAATGAAAGATTCAATTAAAGCTTAAACAATAATTCATACAAAAAACAACTCTATAACAACTGATTAATAATCAACCGACAACAGTAATTTTGCTTTAAAGAAAAAACACTCCCCAAAAGAGAGTGTTTTTTAAGTATATTATCGATATCTTAGTGCTCTTTCAATAACCTGTACTTCATGACCAGTCATTTCTTTAAGTATAGATATTAAGATATTGCTTTTTTCTTCATCAGACATTGTTGTGTTTAGATCTGCCTTCACAACACACCGACTAGATTGAATTAATTGTTTGTCATCTAGGTATTGATAAAATGCTGTGAACTTCATTCAATTCCCTCCTTCCTTTTTAAAAATATTCGACAATAATTATAAAAAATCCTTTAGTAATATTTTGCTTTCTTTTTGAAAGCAAAAGCTAGCTAAACTGGAATGTATCCTAATTTAGCTAGCTTTATTGTTATTAATTTTCTTCTACATCTTTACGATTTTTCTTTAACATTTTTGATAGTACTTCATAAACAATCGGTACGATAATTAGTGTTAAAAGCGTTGACGATAATAATCCACCAATAACTGTTATTGCAAGATCTGTTGAAATCAGACCACCACCAGCTCCACCAAATGCCATTGGTAGCATAGCACCGATAGTCGCAATTGCCGTCATTAAGATTGGACGAAGACGAGTTCCACCCGCTTCAAGAATTGCCTCGCGCATTGATAATCCATCACGTTCCATATGAATTATTCGGTCTACAAGTACAATGGCATTTGTTACAACAATTCCTATCAACATTAATAACCCCATCATTACGGATACAGAAATTGTTTGACCGGTAGCCCATAATCCTACCCACGAGCCGATAACTGTAAATGGTAATGAGAATAGAATAGCAAATGGTGCAAGACCTTCGCCAAATGTTACAACTAGGATGAAGTAAACGATAGCAATTGCAGCAAGCATCGCAATTCCTAATTGAGTGAATGTTTCAGCCATATCTGCTGCTACACCAGCAACACCTGTTGTTACCCCTTTAGGTAATTCAAGGTTATTAATTTTCTTGTCAGCGGCAGCAGTTGCTTTAGAAATATCAGCATCAGTAATTGTAGCTGATACAGTAGTGAAGTATTCGCCCTTTGATCTAGAAAGTGAATTTAATGCTTCTCCTTCTTCAACTTCAACGAGGTCACCAATGGTCATTGTCGTACCAAGCGCAGTATTGATTTCTGTCGCTAAAACATCCTCAATCGAAGTTGCTGCAGCTTTTGCTTCACGCTTAACAACTACTTCAATATCATTGCCATCATGTTTGACTGTCGTTAATACTTCTTTCGCTGCAGATTCTGATAATGCCATTACAATTTGACCTGTTGTTAAGCCATATTGTAATACATTTTGCTGATCAACTTTTAACACATGTTCAACATATGCATCTTCAAAGTCAGATGTTACATCCTCTAGTCCTTTAACATCCTTTAAAACGCCTTCAACTTGCTTCACAGCAGTCGATAAATCTTCTAAATCTTCACTATATAGGGTATAGCTAACCTCGTTTGAAGACATATTCATTGAGAAGTTTTGAGATTTCCATTCGCCCGATTGACCGATGTTGAATACATATTCCTCTACTTCTTCACGAGCTTCTGGGAAGTCTTTCATTTCTGGATCAAAGATTAGGTACATTAATGCACCGCCTCCGCCTCCACCCATCATCATCGCAGCTGGATCAACATTATCAGGATCATTGATTGATACTTGTAAAATATCAATATCATCTCGTTTTAATAATTCTTTTTCAACTTCATCAATATTTTTCGCTGTTTCATCCATTAGTTCTCCTGTGGCTGGTGTATATGTTAAATACATCACTTTTTCTTCTTGAGAACCCATGAAAGAGAATCCAATTAAAGGTGTAAGCGCAAGTGAACCAACAAGTAAAATGATTGCAAGTACGGATGTAATCACTTTATGGTTTAGCGCTTTTTCTAGTATTCCTTTATACCATGTTGCAAGCTTCCCAACTTCTTTATGGTTACTATCCGTTTTTTCAGTATATAACTTTTTACGGAATAAGAAATGTGAAAGTGCCGGAACAATCGTAACCGCAACGATTAAAGAGGCTCCAAGTGCAAATGTCATCGTTAATGCGAATGGCATGAATAATTCACCAACCATACCACCAACAAAAATTAATGGAGCAAATACAGCTACCGTTACTAACGTAGAAGACATAATCGGTTTAAACATTTCAATTGTTGCTTCACGGATTAGAGCGCGACCAGATAATTTTTCGTCTTTTAAATGCATACGACGGTAAATATTCTCTACTACTACTATTGAGTCATCAATTACTCGACCAATCGCAACGGTTATAGCACCTAGTGTCATAATATTTAACGTAATATCCATCCAATTTAATAGCAACAAGGCTAGGAAAATCGAAACTGGAATCGAAATAATTGAAATGATTGTCGATTTGAAATCTCGTAGGAATAGTAAAATGATTAACACGGCAATTAATCCACCAAATACAGCTTTTTCAACCATTGTAAATACTGAATCCTTAATTGGTTCACCTTGGTCAAGCGAAATATCAACTTGTAATCCATCGATACGTTTTTCTTCATCTTGAATTAAATCTTTAACAGCATCAACCACTGTTACAGTATTTGCTTCTTGCCCTTTTACGATTTGGATAGCAATTGCATCTTCACCATTTGTACGAGAAACAGATTGAACCTTACCCTCTACTTCAATTTCAGCAATATCGCCTAAACGAACGAATGGAGAAGGATTTGTTTCAGAAGGTGTTACAGGAATTAATAATTCCTTAAATTCCTCGACTGACTTTACTTTTCCGTCTACTGAAACGACTTGTTCACCGACAGCAAAATCGTATAAACCGAGTGATAATGCCATATCACTTGCTTGAATCATTTGTCTAACAGCTTCTTCTGTTAAGCCTAAAGCTTCCATTTTCTTTGTGTCATATGTAAATGACACTTGTTCAATATGCTGACCTGTAATAGTAGCCGAGGCTACACCATCAATTTTTTCTATTTTAGGTAATAAAATATCCTCAACTGTTGATGTTAGTTCAACAATATCTTCTGCCGAGCTGCTGACAGATAACGCAACAACTGGCATCATGTTCATGCTAATCGCCATAATCGTTGGTTTTTGTGCATCTTCAGGTAATGTGATGCCATCTAATGCGGATTCTAACTGACGTTTTTTTTCATCCATGTCAACACCAAACTCATATTCCACCTGTACTTGGGAAACGTTTGGCGAAGAAGTTGAATATACAGCCTTTACATCTTCAAGGCTCTCAACTGCCTTTTCAAATGGAATGGACAGTTCATCCATTACTTGTTCAGGAGTAGCCCCAGGATAAACACCCATGACGATTAAATATGGGATAGAAATATCCGGAATTGACTCCATTTTCATTCGTGTCCCTGAATAAATACCTGAAACTGTAATAATAATGGTTAATAGCCATACAGCAAGTTTATTTTTCAGGACGAAATTAACTAATCCTTTCACTTGGACACCTTACCTTTCTTGACTCTCTAAACTCCACATCCTATAATAATGACTACTTGGTCAGTTGTCAATTAAGGAAGGCGGTTTATCGTTATGTCAAAAAAACAATTAATAATGGAAACAGCAATTGAACTATTTGCAACAAAAGGTATAGAATCAACGTCTGTTCAACAAATCACTGAACAATGTGGAATTTCTAAAGGTGCCTTTTATTTGTCATTTAAATCAAAAGATGAACTTATTATGTCAATAATTGACTATTTCATGAAGAGTTTTACGATTGAAATTGACCGAATAGTCAATGCGTTTTCGAATCCAAATGATAAGCTATTCCACTTCTATTTAACAACATTTGAAATGATGAAAAAAAATGCAAATTTTACAGAAGTATTTATTAAAGAGCAGCTTCATTCAATAGATGAGGCGTTAATAAATAAAATGACATTTTATGAAACCTTTATTACAAAAACCTTGCAAAACATTATATTAGAGCTTTATGGTGAAAGAATTGATCAGCATCAATATGATTTATCATACATTATAAAAGGTTTTATAGGATCGTACTCACATTTAATTATGAAAACGACTCAACCTTTAAATCTTAAAGAATTATGTGAAAGTCTTGTTGAAAAAACAGATTGTATTGCACAGCATTGTAATAAATTTTTCATTACAGAAGAAATGTTTAAACAAAGTGCCTATCATGTAGTCGAAGTAGTAAAAGAAGATATAATTAACGAATTACAAAGAGTATACAAAAATATGGAAGATGAAATTATTCTTGATTCCCTTTCAATATTAAACGAACAACTAAACAGTGCGGTTCCCAGAAAAGCAATTATCCATGGCATGTTATTAAATTTACAGCAGGAATCTAAATGCAGCTGGCTTTGCTTCCTTGTTCGCAAATACTTTAATTTATAATAACTATGTCATTATAAATATGTTCGTGAAGGGTTTTGTATTAATATGTTTTTGGTGCGAGTGAAGTTATGACCACTAAACATGAAGTGTCGGATAATATGTAATAGAGCTTTAAGTTATAATTATTAGTTATTCGACAAAAATAGTCATTTCCCTTTTATAAAAAGCAGAAATTCAGTCAAGTATGATACTTATAGTCATTGTTCGCTAATTATGCTAAAATATATTTTTAACATGTAAAGGACGTGAATCGTTTGATTAAAATTGAATTACCAAAGCCGGATCTCGTTATTCGCCAACGAGAGCAAATATTGAAGCCAGGAGATGTACCTATTACACCTTATCATGGCTTTATCGATTTCCATAAAATCACGCGTGAAAAAGGTGGCATTTTCTTCTTTTATAACGAGGCAAATGAGCTATTGTTTGTAGGAAAAGCTCGCAAAGTTCGACAAAGAATTAAAAAGCATTTTGAGGATAATGTGTCGCCGATGAAAAATCATCGTGATGAAATTTTTAAAATTGAAGTGTATGAAATTGAGGATCCTATGGAGCGTGAAATTTACGAAACATACGCAATTAATACACTGAGAGCAAAATATAATACAGATAAAGTATTCTATTAATTATTTTCGCCTTACTTTCGTAGGGCGTTTTTTTTGACTCTTATTCGGTTCGTATTCAGGACCTTTACAGCAATTTTTACATACGCTTTATACTCCTGGAAAACTTCAATTTAAATCCCAACAAAATCACAGTTAATATTTTTTAATTATTCAAAATTTTTCGTAATAACTGTGAAGTTTATCACATACAGTTTGTCATACATATTTTATAATAAATGCTAATGAAAGGAGTGATTTTGTTTGAAAATATCACATTTTTTATTATCTACATTTGGGGTTGTTTGCTCAATTTCTCTAGGAGTATTAATTTATCAAACATTTATTTCTGTTTAAAATAAATCGGTGCCATTTAGCATTTTGCTACAATGGCACCGATTTTTTTAATGGAAAACGATGGTTTTATTTCCTTCTACAAGTATTCTATTTTCTAGATGCCATTTTACGGCCTTTGCTAGTACTCTTCTTTCAATTTTACGGCCGATTTTTTTAAGTGTAGGAATATCATCACGATGATCTACTCGTTCGACATCCTGCTCGATAATTGGCCCTTCATCTAAATCATTTGTTACGTAATGACTTGTTGCACCAATTAATTTCACACCACGCTTATATGCTCTTGAGTATGGATCAGCCCCGATAAAAGCAGGTAAAAATGAATGGTGAATATTGATTATTTTGTTTTCGAAATGGCTAACGAAATTTGGTGTTAATATTTGCATATAGCGAGCTAAAATCAATAAATCCACATCATATTCTGCCATTAAACGGATTTGTTCTCGCTCTACCTCTGCACGAATATCTTTATTTGCCGGAATATAATAAAAAGGGATTCCAAGAGGCTCTACAACTTCACGCGCTGCTTCTGAATTACTAATAACTAATGCAATATCTGTTTCTAAATCACCATTTTGCCATTCCCATAAAAGCTCCATTAAGCAATGAGTTTCTTTTGAAACATAAATTGCCGAGCGTTGCCGATTTGTACGATAATGGAAGCTATAATCCATCCTATGTAAGGCTGCAATTTCTGTAAACTCTCGTTCCATTTCGGACTTCTTAGCCTCTAATCTATCACAATAAAATTCGATACGGATAAAAAACATACCATTTTCTGGATCTGTGGAATATTGACTCGATTCAATAATATTTGCATTATGCTTATGTAAATAAGTAGACAATACCGAAACAATCCCTGGTTTATCCGGACACTTAACTAAAATACGTGCTTGATTTTGTAAATCTCTGTTTTCCTCTGTCATTCTAGTTGCTTTTACACTGCTTATACTCATGTATTTTACTCTCCTAACCTAACTGTCACTCAACATGGGGGCAATTTTATCAATATCCTGTAAAATATGCTTTTGCTGTCTTACGATGCCTTCGTACCATTGTTCGATAATAGATAGAATACTATCCTCCGGGTTTTTACCTTCGGAATAAAGATGCACAATAAAATCAATCATTTTCGTTCGATCCTCGTACATTTTTACTCGCATAAAAAAATCCCTATTAATATTTTCATTAAATAGTTCTCCCAAGCGAATGACTCCGTTATTCATCTGCTGCTCACCATAAAGACTAGAACCAACAATTGCTAACTTATAAGAAAACGCTGTGTTAAGAGGACTAAAATAACTATTCATTAATTGCTTTACTCTTGCCGTTAGTGCTAGTAGGCTTTGAAGTTGACCGTCAGTTAATTTCTTTGTCTGTTCAAAAACCGGTACGATCGCATTAATGCTATCAAATATATTCTTCACTTCCGTTAAAGTTGCAGCTTCTCTCTTATTCAACCTCATTGTAATGGACTCGGCTACATATAATCGTTGTACGTATGATGTAAGAAGCATTATGCCATTATATTGTGTTTTTGCAGCTTCCAAGTGAAATACCCCTTTCCTAAAGCTTCTTATTCTTATAATCTACAGAATTATCGTAACAATCACATTATCATATTTTCAATATTTTGAAAAGAAAATCTTAGATAAAAAAGCGGAAGCACCCTGTTTAGCCTCGACAAGCTTATAGCATGCTTGTCACGTGTAGAGACTTTCAAAGTGACCTCTAGGAGTTGGACGCTGGAGCTAGACACTGCTCAAACACCAAATATTTGCACTTTCTTATACTAAAAAAAGCAAAATCGCATAATACGATTTTGCCTTTCATTCTATAGTAATTCTTTACGTAAATCTGCAGGTGATTTTGGTGATAATAAACCGAACGGAATATCGTAGACTGTTTTAGCCCCTTTATCGCCCCCTTGACCCATTTTATATGCCGCACGTGCGTAAGCTACTAGTACACTTGATGTAAACATTGGATTACTCTCTAATTTTAAAGAGAATTCTAGTATTTGATTATCCTCTACACCAGATTTCCCTGAGCGAATGACAAACCCTCCATGTGGCATACCCGAATGGTTTGCTTTTAACTCATCCTCTGAAATAAAGTTAACCGTTGTATCGTAATCTGCAAAGTAGTTTGGCATCGTTTTGATTTCGTTTTCAATTTTCTCTGCATCGGCCCCTTCTTCAAGTACTACGAAGCATTCACGTGCATGCTTTTCTCGAGTAGTAAGCTCTGGATTTTCGCCGCTACGGACACGGTCTACAGCCTCGCGAATTGGTAAAGTATATTGGACTGCGTTCTTAACACCTTCAATACGACGTACCGCATCAGAATGTCCCTGACTTAAACCATCGCCCCAGAACGTATATGTATTCCCTACTGGTAAAACGGCTTCTCCTAATAGACGATTTAATGAAAATAAACCTGGATCCCAACCAACTGAAATCACGGCCACCTTGTCACTTTTTTGAGCCACTGCATCAACTGCATCATAGAATGCTGGAATATTTGCATGTGTATCAAAGCTATCTATCGTATTAAACCATTGCGCAAAATGTGGTACTTGCTCTGGTAAATCAGTTGCAGAGCCACCACATAAAATCATGACATCAATTTCATCCTTATACTTTGGCGCTTCATCCAGTTTATATACATTTACGTTTTCCGTAGTTATCTTAACTGAAGATGGATCACGTCGTGTAAATACACCTACTAGCTCCATATCTGGATTTTGAGTAAGGGCAGCTTCTACCCCTCTCCCTAAATTTCCATAGCCAACAATACCGATTCGAATTTTACTCAAGAATACTCCTCCTAGGATGGACACTCTATAACTCACATTATTATGTGAATTCTGAATACCCAACAAATTTAATATTTATCATACATTCTTGTATAAAAATGCACAAGTTTTTTCGTAGAAACTAGGATATATAATTCAAATAGGTGGAGCAAAGAAATGCTAAACTACATTATTTTTGTTATACTATATTCGTAAAATAAATTTCGGAGGAAAGAACATGAAAAAATTAGTAGCAGTATTATTCGCTTTTACGCTTGTATTTTCAAGTGTAGGTAGCACTTTATTTTTCGCTGGGGATACTCAGGTAGAAGCAAAATCGTATAAATCTGGTAAAAAGGGCTATAGCAACAACAAAAACGATTCAAATTCTAATATTCAAAATAAAGAAAATGAGAATAAAAATAACACAGCAACAAATAACTCTACGAATAATTCAAATAAAACGGACGCTACAAAATCGTCAAAAGGTGGATTTACAGCAGGCGGTTTAATGAAAGGTTTATTTATCGGGGGGTTAGCTGGTTTACTTTTTGGTAGTCTATTTAGTGATTTAGGTGTACTTGGCTCTATTTTAGGCTTTTTAGTGAATGCAGGTGCCATTTTACTGATCGTATTCCTATGTATTAAAATTTACCAAGCTGTAACGCGTAAAAAAGAAAAAGAGGCTCCTCAATGGAAAAACTAACTCTATTTGAGCAAGATTTAATTAATGCCGTATGTTTATTTCATGCTCGCTTTAAGGGTGTATCCCCTGCTGATATCGAGGTTGAACTTTTGTTTGACGATGCAACAGGTTATGCTGCTGAAGCGTTTATAAATGGCACTGTGGAACAGTATAATACTGTGAATTTTATTACAGCTCTTCGATTGTTTATAGACGAACAGCTTCATCGTGATTCGATTGCGGCACGTATTGTTCTAGATATTGATGATGAGCATGGTATGATTGCTAATGTTGAGTGGTAAGCAATAAGACGTCTAACCGGCGTCTTTTTTCGTTATTTTTTTCTTGATAGAATAATAGTTAATAGGGAGGTTGTATTATGCTTATATTAAACAAATTGGTTCGAGATAAAATCCCTTCCATTGTTACAAAGGAAGGTGGCAGCTATTCTTTAAAACTACTTTCTCCACTCGAACATCAACATGAAATCACGAATAAAATGTACGAGGAGCTTGATGAATATAATGATGCAGAAACAAAGGAGGCAGCCATTGAAGAACTTGCTGATATGGTAGAACTAATTTATGCTGCACTAAAACTACATGATGTATCAGCAGAAGAATTTGAGGCGATTCGTCTGGAAAAAAGAAAATTAAAAGGTGGATTTGAAAAAGGAATCTTTTTAAATAGCATTTCCAAATAACACGAAAGAATAGCTATCTAGTAAACATTTAATAGGACGGATCAACGTTTACAAATTTTCTTTCTTCTGTTACTAAATCTTTCAGATAATAATAGCATACATTTTTTGTTAGCATTTCTAAAAAAAAATTTAATTCCTTTTTATTTTCGAGTGGCCATTCTACAAGTACTTCTAAGCCTCTATCTGTAGGAAATTGATTTAAACAATCTAAAATATCGTCGCGGTTAAAAGTTAACAAATAGTGCTGACCACTCCGTAGCTTCGCTAATAGTATATATCGCGCCATCGATCAAACTCCTTTTCCCATTTTATCTTTATATTACCTTATATTATATATTTTTTCACTAGTTTGACTACGAATAAAGCTACCTCTACTATATCAGTGATAAGTAAAGGTAGCTTCATTAGGTTAAGAGCTTATTTCTGTCTCTGTAAACGAGTTTTTCATAGAATTGAAACTTACAAAGAAAACGATTAACGCTAAAATTGTAGTTGCAATTAGATAAATTAATAAAACATTTACATTGGAAGTAAAGCTTGAAATATCCCCCAATGAAATAACGGACTTAAATCCTGCATTAGAATATGTTAACGGTAAAAACTTACTTAAATTTTGTAAATTCTCTGGTAACATTGGGATTGGTAAGTTAGATCCAGTCGTCGATAATTGTAGTACAATAAATGCTAATCCGATAAAGCGACCAATATGGCCACCTAAGGACACTAGGAAGAAAATAATCGACATAAATGCAACACTTACTAAAATACTAAATACGATAAATAGCGGAATATTGCTTACATCTAATCGAATTACTACAAGTGTAAATAGCGATACAATTAAAGCTTGAATAACTGCAAATAGCGCTAACTGCATCCACTTACTCATAAACCAACTAACTACTGAGCCCGGTAAAACTGCAGGCTTTTTAAAGTCAACAAAGAAAGAAAGGATTAACATACCAACAAAAAGGGCTAGAGACAATACATAAGGTGCTGTTGAATCACGGTAAAATGAATAGCTATTAACTTTTTCCCCTTTTAATTGAACAGGTGAGGCAAACATAGCAATATTAGCATCTGATACTTTAATACCGTTAACTTGGGTTGCACCATCTGAAAGTCCAGTTGCTAGCTGTTCGCTACCAGATTTCAGCTGTTCTGCCCCGTTGTTTAATTTCGTTACACCGGTTGTCATTGTATCCCAACCAGTTGCAACGGTTTGATTTCCATCACTAATTTGTGTTAGGCCAGTCTTTAAACTTGATACTGCATTGTCAATTTTAGTCCAAGAGAATGTTAAAGAACGGTTTCCTTCTGCAACTTGTGATGCACCACTTTGTAACTTACTAATACCTCCAACTACCTGCGATTGACCAGCTACTAATTGATCAACACCAGCTTTTGCAGTTGATTGGCCATCTACTAAATGAGTTAAACCACCTGCTACTTGTGATTGACCAGCAGAAAGTTGACTTAAGCCTGCATCCAGAGACTTTACTCCAGGTAAAACTTGCTGCGATAACCCTGTGGAAACTTGATCTGCTCCTGCACTTAACGTTGGTAATGTCGAATTTAGCCCTGTTAAACCTGCTGAGATTTGCTTACTTCCAGCAAGTAATTGCTTAAATTGATCAGATTGAGCTAATCCAGGAACTTGTGCCGCTAATTGTTCTAGACCAGAGGCTAACTGATTTGCACCGGGTGCTAATTGTGCTACAGCCCCTTCAACTTGGTTCACTCCCTCTGCAACTTGAGTTGCTCCAGGAACAAGCTTAGATTCTAAACCAGCCGTTAATTGAGAAGCACCATTCTTTGCATCCTTTATACCTGTTAATACTTGGTTCGCTCCACCTTCTGCAGATTTTAAACCTGTTAGTATTTGATCAGATCCATTTTGAACAGATTTTAATCCTGATAATACTTGACTAGATCCACTTTGTAGCGAAGTTGTTCCGTCTGCAAGTTGTTTTGCGCCATTCGCAAGTTTCTGAATATCCCCATTCCCTCCACGAATAGAAGTGAGTAATTGTCCCGCACCGTTTTCTGCTGTTTGAGCACCGGCTGCTAATTTTTTTACATCCCCACTTTTTCCAGTTAATGAAGTTAATAATTCATTTGTACCTTCGGCTAATGTAGTTGTTCCATCATATAGTTGCTTAGAACCATCAGCTCCTGTTGAAAACCCATTTGAAATATCGCCAAATCTTGAGAATAATGTACGCGTATACGTTTCAGTGATCTTGTCACCTAATTGTTCGCGTAATCTCTCTGTAGCGCTTTTCGTTACTTGCGCTGCCATAAAGTTTAGGCCTTCATTCTGGATATAGCGCAGCTCTGGCGACTCAGGATTCTCTTCTAACACCGTTGTAACTTTTCTAGAAAAATCTTCTGGAATTTCTACTATCATATAATACTTTTGTAAGTCGAGACCTTTTTTGGCTTCATCTTCAGATACGAAATGCCAGCCGAGTGTATTACTTTCCTTTAACGTTTCGACTAAATCATCCCCTACATGAATTGGCTCGCCATTTGAAACAGCACCGGAGTCTTTATTTACAAAAGCAACTGGTAGATTATCCAAATTGTCATACGGTCCCCAAGTAGCTGATAATAGCACAGCTACATAGACAATCGGAATGAGTAATACGCCAGCAATTGTTAATAAGACACCCTTTTTTTGCGTTAATAACTTTAGTTCAGTTACTAACAGATTCCATATCCCCATATAATACCCCCCTTATTTTGAACTATAATTGAATGAATACTCACTCAATTATAATTACAATATATTCTATTTTTTCTTTATTTTCCACTTATTTTTCTGCTTTATGCGATTATTTTGTTCGAAAAGGTATTTTTTGTACGGAGTGAAATTATAAAATAAATAGTAATTTAAATATGTTTTTCTTACATATATATGAATTAAGATATAGGTATATAACTTTATTCTTATTAATTTCATAGTAAAATAAATAAATTTTTATAAAAAAACTACTCCATTTGAAGTAGTTTTTTCTAAAATTAATGGATTGATTCAGAATCCATGTATTAAAATAGGAGAGGAATGTTTAACTATCAATATTATTTAGCCTCTTTATCAGTAATTCGACCTTCTGTATTCGTTGGAATAGACTGTAAAGTTTTTAGATGCTCCGCAAAGTTTTCCCAATCTGAAAGACCTAAATCTGTCACTCGCCCTTCTTCATATGCTTTTGCAAATACTTTATAACCATCCCCACCTTTTGCAGTGAAGGCATTTGTAGCAATAGTATACGTAGTATTATCGTTCAGCGCTTCATATCGACCTGCTTCATTTAAATACTCTACAGATACAACGCGTGAACCTATATCTTTCGAAGAATCAAATACAACTTTAGCTCCTGAAACATGTAAGAATCCACCATTTTCTTCCGGTGCATTTTTAACAGAAATTTCAAATGCTTCTTTGATCTCTGCTCCAGTTACATCCATTAACGCCAAAGTGTTTCCGAATGGTAGTACAGTAATAACCTGGCCGACCGTCACATTACCAGCCGGTATCGCTGCTCGAATTCCGCCACCGTTTTGTAGAGCCATTATGACATTTTTCGACGTAAATTTCTGCGCTTTCGCCTTCATTCCATCTGTTATTAAATTGCCGAGTGCTGTTTCGCTATTGCGTACGGAGATGCCTTTCTCATTTCCTTCATCACTTATACGAGGGTTGACTAATGGCTCTGAAATTGACACCCCAATTTCTTTCCCTTGTATTTCATCTACCTTTTCCTTAAATGGTGCTAATAATTTTAGGGCCTCTTCATTTGCTACTTGATCTGCAACTTTAATTAATTCACCATTATATTTTGTAATAACTCCGTCTTCATTAAAGAAAACATCTAATGTACCGAGATAATCCGCATATTGATATGCCTGTACGATGAGTGTTGTCTCCTTTGCTTCTCCAACGGTATTTTTGTCGACAATGATTGGCTCGCTTAGCTGTGTATGACTATGACCACCAACAATGATATCTAAACCTTCTACATTTTGCGCTAGTAATAAGTCATTATCGACTGCTGGATTATCATCGTAGCCAATATGCGTTACAGCAATGATTTTGTTTACCCCTTGTGCTTCAAGTGCTTCCACTGCTTTATTAGCTTCTTCAATATAGTTTTCAAAAGTCACTTTATCTGCAAAAGCAATATCTTTTGTTTCCTCGGTTGTTAAGCCGAAAATACCTATCTTTTCACCGTTTACTTCCTTCACAATACCGCTATAAATATGCCCATCTTTCGCTTTATTCGATATTGCGTCTGTAAATAATCCATTAAATTTACTATCATTTGAAAAGTTGACGTTTGCTGAAACGATTGGGAATTGTGCTGCTTTTATAAAATCAACTAATGCCCCATGCCCTCCTTCAGTAACACCTAAATCAAATTCATGATTTCCTAAAGTCATCGCATCAAAATTCATTAAATTCAATAATTTTACATCGGCTTGTCCTAAAAATTCATTAAAATATAGTGTTCCACTAAAGACATCACCAGCGTGTAATAGTATAGAATTGCTAGTTGATTTACGCGCATTTTCTACGGCAGTCACAAGTTTTGGGAAGCTTTCCACACGACCATGCGTATCATTGACATGTAATACCGAGAGCTCATAATCGAATAAATAATCGACAACATCTAATGAGCGATAAATAAATGATGCTAATTCGCCTCTCGATACTAAACTTTGTGGCTTATAGGTTGTAGGGGTTGCTCCTTTTGTAATGCCATGTTTATATAGCGCTGCAATATATGGAGAAAAAATATTATTGTGATCTACATCTGTAAATGGAGTTTCATCTGAGGTTTGAAGTCCGATTGCTAACGATAGAATTTTTGCAAGATGTTCTCTAGTAATAGGCTCATTTGGTTTAAAGGTACCATCTTCGTATCCGCTGATGATATCAAGTTCTGCTAAAGCGTTAATTTCTTTATAAAAATAAGCTTTTTCTGTAATATCTGTAAAACCTGATTCTTTAACATTTTCAAGATCAAACTCGAATGCGGTAGCAATCATTTTTGCTGCTTGTCCACGTGTTACTTGTTGATTCGGTTTAAACGTACCATCCTTAAAGCCGCTAATCATTTTGCTTTGATATAAGCTTAAAATTGCTTCATAATGTACGTTCTTTTTTGAGACATCTTTAAAAGGCTCTGCTGCAACCGCTGCTGGAACTACAATAGACGAAACGATTAATGCGAAGGCTGATGCACTATACAATTTTTTACGATGTGCTTTCATTTAAATTATCTCCCATCCTCTATAATATTGTGAAATATCTTACAATACTATTTTACATGATTAAGAGATTCAAATGTTTAAATTTTCTGAAATTAGTGTAAAAGTATTGTAAACACAAAAAAAAGTCCGTAAGCTAAATGCCTACGGACTGATACAAATGAATTATTCAGCTGCTTTCGCGCGTAATACCATTTGTAGGATACCACCGTGACGGTAGTAGTCAACTTCTACTTCTGAGTCGAAACGAGCTAAAGCATCGAATGTTTTAACAGTTCCGTCTGGAGATGTAGCAGTAACAGTTAAGATGTCACGTGGTTTTACATCGTCAGTGATGTTAACAGAGATTGTTTCTTCACCAGTTAAACCTAATGAATCAGCAGAATCGCCGTTTAAATATTGTAATGGTAGAACGCCCATCATTACAAGGTTAGAACGGTGGATACGCTCGTAGCTTTGAGCAATTACAGTCTTAACGCCTAGTAAGAATGTACCTTTAGCAGCCCAGTCACGAGAAGAACCCATACCGTAGTCGTTACCAGCAAGTACTACTAAGCCAGTGCCTTGCTCTTGGTACTTCATACATGCATCATAGATGTACATAACTTCACCAGTTGGCCAGTAAGTAGTGAATCCACCCTCTGTTCCTGGAGCAACTTGGTTACGGATACGGATGTTAGCGAATGTACCGCGCATCATTACTTCGTGGTTACCACGACGTGAACCGTAAGAGTTGAAGTCACGGATTGCTACACCGTTTTCGATTAAATATTTACCTGCTGGTGTATCTTTACCGATTGAACCAGCTGGAGAAATATGGTCAGTTGTAATTGAGTCACCAAACTTCGCCATTACGCGTAATCCATCAAGACCTTTAATTGCTTCTGGCTCTTTAGAAAGACCCGTGAAGAATGGAGGGTTTTGGATGTAAGTTGATTTATCATCGAATGTGTATAGAGATTCAGTTGAAGTCTCGATTGCATTCCATTTTTCGTTAGCAGTGAACACTGTTTCGTATTCTTTTTGGAATAGCTCACGTGTTACTACTTTGTTTAATACTTCGTTTACTTCTTCAGTTGATGGCCAGATGTCAGCGAAGAATACATCGTTACCGTCTTTGTCAACTGCGATTGCGTCTTTTTGTAAGTCGATATCTACAGTACCAGCTAAAGCGTATGCAACTACTAGTGGTGGTGAAGCTAAGAAGTTAGCTTTTACTAGTGGGTGAACACGGCCTTCGAAGTTACGGTTACCAGATAGAACAGAAGTTACGAATAAGTCGTTAGATTTGATCGCTTCTTCGATTTCTGGAAGTAATGGACCTGAGTTACCGATACATGTTGTACAACCGTAACCAACTGTGTTGAAGCCGATTGCATCGAAGTATTGTTGTAAGCCAGAATCTTCTAAGTAACCAGTTACTACTTTAGAACCTGGTGCTAAAGAAGTTTTAACCCATTTAGCTGGCTTGATGCCGCGCTCTACTGCTTTTTTAGCTACTAAACCAGCTGCTAAAAGCACGTATGGGTTAGATGTGTTTGTACAAGATGTGATTGCAGCGATTGCAACCGCACCTGCTGGAATTTCAACAGCACCTTCAGCAAAGTTAGCCGTAGACGTTTTGTCGAATTCTGCTTCAGTTAAACCGAAACCTTGAGTACCTTGTGGAGCTACTACAGAATCACGGTAAACATTACGCATTTGAGTTAAAGGAATTAAATCTTGTGGACGTTTTGGACCTGATAGGTTTGCTTCGATGTCCGCTAAGTTAATTTCTAAAACGTCAGTGTAAACTGGCTCTAAAGTTGGGTCAAAGAACATGTCGTTCGCTTTTAAGTAGTTTTCTACAACAGCGATATGCTCTTCGTCACGACCAGTTAAACGCATGTAGCTTAATGATTCGTCGTCGATTGCGAAGAAACCACAAGTAGCACCGTATTCTGGAGCCATATTAGAGATTGTAGCACGGTCAGCTAATGGTAATTTTGTTACACCAGGACCGAAGAACTCAACGAATTTACCTACTACGCCGCGTTGACGTAAAACTTGAGTTACTTTTAAAGCTAAGTCAGTAGCTGTAGTACCGTTTGGTAATTCGCCTACTAATTTAACACCGATAACTTCTGGAATCGGGAAGTAAGAAGGTTGACCAAGCATACCTGCTTCAGCTTCAATACCACCAACACCCCATCCAAGAACACCGATACCGTTGATCATTGTTGTATGTGAGTCAGTACCTACTACTGAATCTGGGAATGTTTCGAAAGTGCCATCTGCATTTTCTTTAACGTGTACGATTGGAGCTAAGTACTCTAAGTTAACTTGGTGTACGATACCAGTTGCTGGTGGTACAGCGCGGAAGTTATCATAAGCAGTTTGAGCCCATTTTAAGAAGTTATAACGCTCAGCGTTACGCTCGAACTCAAGGTCCATGTTAGCGTTTAATGCTGCTGCATTACCGTATTTGTCAACTTGTACTGAGTGGTCAATTACAAGATCAACAGGGATTGCAGGGTTGATTTTATCAGGGTTACCACCCATTTCTTTCATTGCTGAACGTAAAGAAGCTAAGTCTACTACTACTGGTACACCAGTAAAGTCTTGTAAAACTACGCGAGAAGGTTTGAATGGTACTTCTGCTTCTGCATCAGCGCCAGCGCCCCATTTTGCTAATTCGTTTACGTGCTCATCTTTGATTACGTATGCATCGTATTGACGTAAAACAGATTCTAATAATACTTTGATTGAGTAAGGAAGGCGTGATACGTTTGCAATACCAGCTTCTTCGATTGCAGATAAACGGTAATAGTTATATGTCTTACCATTTACTTCGAAAGACGAACGGCTATTGTGTAAGTTCTCTTGTGCCATTAGTAAATCCCCCTAATTTTCATATTGAAAAGGCTATGTAAAAGCTTCTTTTCTCCATCCACTATGATAGCTCATTTATTAACATAAGTAAATTACATTAATATTATCTTTTGCCATAAGTTTTAATTATGACTTATCGGAAATGCGTGATTCTTCTAAGATAAGAATTTTTACCGTTCATAGTCTACTGCAATTGCGGGAGAATAATTCACGATAAACTAATTTACCAAACTTTTTTATCGTTTTTTTCTAGTCAGACTACATCTTCATCCATTTTTGAATAAAGATCGATGTTACGCCACGAAGTTTGTCATATTTATTTCTGAACTTGACTGTGAAATAGAGTGTTTTCATAAAATGTAATGTATTTGTACGCGCTTTGAACCAGGCAGGTGTATAGCCCTCTTGATACAGGTAGGCTTCTAGTTTATCAAATGTTTGCTCTACCCATTCAATTAGTACTTCTTCATTAAATTCTACCGAGATTAATGCATCAATGATTTTAGCAAAACGTTCTTCCTCATCATCGATATAAACGCTCCCCTTCCAAAACGCCTCTTTTAGGCCTTGCAGGATGAATGGTGCAAAACGAAAATCAAACTTTGGATGACGAATGATGGCTTCCATTAAATCTGCACCATGAGCCATACTATGTGCCCATCCTCTTGCCTCATCAACAAAACCTCGCACATCATTTTCCTGTAAAAAATATCGACTGCTCCTAGTAAATATTTCTGTTAATTTATCTTCTTCAATAAATCGTAACCTTGCATCCACATGAAGAATTCCTGTTAGCCAAAGTGTTGTAAATGTACGAGTAAATACTGAATCTGTTTGCCCACCACTAATATTTAAAAATAATAGATCATCGCTAATTAGTGCTTCGCTCACCGTTTTTAAGCCCTCCTGTGAAAAGGTGTTTGAAGCTAGTAGCTCTATAAATACACGATAATTTAATTGATCTCGCAGCTTGCTATTAGGATCCCCAATATGTTGCAACATCCTTTGTAATAAAGGTACCTCATGCTGTCCAACATATGTATGACGCTCCCCCTCATTCATGGCGAGTATTTGCTGTAATTCCTGTATCAAAAAAAAACCTCCTAACGAAACTCTATTGCCATTGTATGAAACAATAACAATTTTCGCTAGAAGGAACTATTAGGTTATTGAAAAAACATCTTCTGCATCGAATAAATCATTAACCTCTATGACCTCATCACAAAACCTATTGACCAGTGCTAAGTCAACTGCATTAAATAAATTTGTTAGAACAATGGCTGTGCATAAAAATTTACGTTGCTTTTTTATCGAATTAAATTGATCTATAAATGCGCTAGAAAGAAAACTAGTACCGTCTGTTACAAATAATATATCTGCTAAATTAAATTCACTTCTTGACAGTATATTTAATGATGCGAGTAAAGGCTTTTCAAAATTTGTTCCTCCACCTAAAAATTCTTCAGTAAAGGAGAGTATTTCATCTGTTGTAGCGCGCCCTTTAGAAAAAATTAACGTGTCACCGATATCACTAGCAAACGGAATAATTGCAAAGTCACGTTTCTGTTTATGAGCTATTGAAAGAAGAGCAAGACAAAAAGCTTTACTCTGCTCTTTAAGAGTTGTCATGGAGCTGCTCTCATCCATACAAATAATAATCGGTCCCTTTCCACGTCGATCTTTTCCCTTTATATCAAAAACTAGCGTTTGGTGCTCTGAGAACCTTCGTAAAAAGTCTTTCTTAAAATTCGGCAATAATAAATTCGCCTGCTCTATTGGCAATAATCTTGTTATTTCTTGTCCAAGTGTCATATCTTTACGATTCATCGTTATTTTTTCTATTTGACGTTGCTTTTTCTTTGCAATACTTTTGAACCGACCAGTGAGCTCCGCAATTCTTTTTAATTTAACATTGGATTGAAGCTGATCTGAGAGTAGCAGTTGATCTGAAATAGGTACATTCGCTAACTGTTTCCCATCTGGAGAACTAAGCGACATAACGGATTTTTTTATTTCTTTTGCATTCGTTCTACTTTTATTTATCATGCTTTCTAGCTTATCTTTTGAAAGCCTTTCAATCTCTAGCTGAATTTCAAACTTTGCTTGCTTTCTTGCTTGTTGTGCCGACGTTAGCATTTCAAATTGTTCATGTTTATTTTGATGGTACTGCCTTTTCTCTTCTATTGTTGCATTTAAACTAATTTTTTTCTTTCGAAGCTGCTGTAGAGTATTGCTAGCAGCATCAATTTTACTTTGCGTACTGTTAACTATTTGTTGTGCTTGTTGAATCGTTGAATTTTGCTCGAGCCATTGTATGAGCTGTTCGCTAAAAGTAATAGCTGTTATAACTGATAACAAATCATCGCCAGCTGTTAAACGATGCCAACTTTTGTAGCTATCACTCTCCATCACTTTGACTAATAGATTATTTTGTACAGGAGCTTGACTTTTCTTACTAGAACAAAGGGCTGGTCGAACAGCAAAAAAGACGTACCAAACATCTCCAACAACATTGGTGAATCCGGAATACACTTTTTCTCCATTGAGACAAACGCTCTGAAGTAAAGCCGAAAGCTTGAAAATATCATTAAATCTTTCAAAATCACTCTTTTGAATATTCAAAACGGAAACGTGATATTTTTTGTCCAAGGGCATTCCCTACTTTCGATTATCCTGTTTAAAGTTAAAATCCAATAACATCTGACGTAATTTTCATTAACCGTTTATGCATATCGTTTTTTAAAAGAAGCAATTCTTCCCTATTAGGAGCTTGACGATGCTTTTCCTGCACTTCTAAATATAACGATTTCCCCTGTAGTAATAATTCACTTAATTTGGCTCTTGAACTAGGTGTTTTTTGAATTAATTCATTTTGAACATTAAGCACAATGGATTCAAATGCCGGTCGAATTTGTTGAATAAATGTATCTACTGTATCATGGGCTACCCCTGTTACTATTTCCGTTGTGGCATCTCTTTGCTCTGCTCTTTCCCATAATACATTTGATAACAATACGAGGTCGGACCGATTCACCTGAAAACGCCCATCTAAATAAGCCTTTGCTCGTAATAATGATAGAGATTGCTTAAACCGACGATCGGATGGGCGTATACCCTCATCCCGTAATTTTTTTCGGATATTTGAAAGCGAGGTATAAACATCATTTGGTATTTTTACTGTGTCAACAAGCTCCTGATGCTCATAAAGTTCCTCTAACGATAGTCGGGGTACCTCCGTTTGCTGCTCATTTTTCAGCATAGCAATAAATAAATTATCCTCTCGAATGTAATCTACCTCATAACGTAATAAAAAACGATCAAAAAGTGCTTCTAGTCCTTCATCTCCTTCAATATATTCATTAGAGGAACCTACAATCGTCATTAAAGGTGACGGTATCGCAACACCATTATTCGTAAAAACACGCTCATTAATTAGGGTTAGTAGCGCGTTTAATATAGCTGAGTTAGCTTTAAAAATTTCATCTATAAAAGCAAAATGTGCTTGGGGAAGCATACCTTCAATATTTCTTTTGTATACCCCTTGCTCTAAATCTTTTAACGACAACACGCCAAACAATTCTTCCGGTGTACTAAATGAAGTTAGGAGATGTTGAAAAAATCGGCTTCCTTCAACAATTTCACCAAGCATCGCTGATAGTGCACTTTTCCCTGTTCCCGCTGGACCAATAAATAAAATATGTTGTCTCGAAAGAAGAGCGGTTAAAAGCGCTTCAATTTCTTCTTCACGGTCATAAAATTTCGCATTTAGACTTTGCTGTATTTGATGTAGCCGAAGATGTGACATCTAATACTCCCCCTTCTATTTTTAGTGCCAAGTAATATCTCGCACCCTTTTCGCATATTAGAAAAACATATGTCTTCTTACCTTTGTGATGAAGATTATCTTTCAATACAAAAATGTAAATCTCATTTATTACTATTATTTTTCACTTGAGGCAATTTCATAAATGGTTTTCTAAGAAGATTCACGAACATTTTAGTGAAACGGAACGTGTCTGCCTATAGCGTAACGATGCGAGTAAAGATGTTTTCTTTCTTTATAATGTTCGTAATTGATGATAGAAATATGAATTATGAATTTGGCTCACTTAAATACTATTATCGAATCAATTCTAACTAAAATTCTTATTTCTAATGTTTATATGTTGAAACAGATTCAATCAGTACAAACTATTACTAACGAATCATTTTTTCCATTTATGAACTATATTTCAAATTATTTTCGGTTTTATTGATTAAATTTAAGATGTTTTGTGAAAATATAATGTTAATACTTGAAATAGATTTGGGAGGGTTAAAATGGCAATTATAAAGGTTTCCACCTCTATTTTTTCACCAGTCAAAACAATTGAAAAAGCGATTCAAAAAGCAGATTCAGGGGATGAAATCCAAGTAGCACCTGGACACTATAAAGAATCTATTCAATTTTACGAGGATGTATTAGTAGTAGGAAAAGAACAAGAGAAGGTAATAATTGAAGGGATCATCATTATACCTAACTCAGTAAAGGTAACATTTGAAAATGTATACTTTTGTCCGACTGCTCAAATATATATAGAGGGCCATTCAATTTTTAAAAACTGTACGTTTAAAGGAGATAACACGAGCGCCATTCTTTCGGTTAATCAAGGTCAATTGGAGTTGGAAGAATGCCTAGTCACCAAAGCAAAGGATATCGGAATTGCTTTATTTAATAGAAGCGAGGCATCGATTTCCAACTGTACCTTTGGACATAACGGGAAAGCACATATTTTATTAGAAGCATCCACCATTGTCGTAGAAAATAGTGAATTTTCAAATGCAGACCATGGATTTTGGATGAAGGAAAACGCCACAGTCAAATCAAACAATAATCGATTGCATCATCAATTAGGTACTCAGGTTATTGTTCAAACACGCTCCACCTTTCATGATATAGGTAGTACAATCGAACATGGGCAAGGAAACGGCTTATATGTAACAAACTCCTCGCAAATTACACTAAGAGGCACCTTTTTGCAGCACCATCCACTACCACAAATTTGGCTTCAGGATAGCGAATGTATCGCCTCCAATTGTACAATTCATTACGGAAAAGAATCGGGCATCATGCTACAAGAACATGCAACAGCAGATCTCCAGCATTGTATAATAGCCTATCATCAACTAGCCAATATCCAATTAACTACAGCATCTCGTATAAATACAGTTGATACACAAATTCATAGCTGTGAAGGAATCGGTGTACAATTACGTGAAAAATCGATTGCTACATTCACAGAGACTGTATTTGCAGCGAATATTTTATCTCAGCTACTTGTGACTGAAAATTCAATCGCTTCATTAAAGGACTGCGAAATTAAAGAGGGTAAGCAAGTCGGTATTTTAATAAAATCTCTCGGAAGCTGTACAGCTGTGCAAACAAAAATTTTGAATCATGTTAATTCTGCCATAACTGTTATGGACGGTGAGCTAACCCTTCTGGAAAGCGAAATTTCACAAAATCAAGGTAATGGAATTTTAGCTACCTCTAATGCTGAGATTTTAGTGGAATATTGTACACTTTGGGCAAATGATATGCCACATATTGCAGGTAAAGCTGGGGCAATTATAACAATCAATCATTGTGATTTGCATACTGGAAAGAGCTTTTATATTATTGATCATTCCAAGCTTTATATTAATCATAGTACAATACATGATAGCTCTGGAATACAAATTGAAATTACCAATGGAACAGAAGCTCATTTAAAAAATTGTAAAATCTATAATGGTACGTCCAATGGAATTAAGGCAAGCCGAAATTCATCACTTCATGTATATAATAGTCAAATTTCACATCATAAAATGCCTCAAATCGCAATAAATGATAGCTCACTAATTTTTAAAGGGAGCGAGCTTTTAGATGGTGCTCGGAATGGTTTTATTATCGAAAACAATAGTGAAGCCTATATAAAGGAATCTTTTATCTCTAACCATTTATATCCACAAATTTGGATCGATTTAAAATCAAATGTGGAATTATTCTCCACTCAGCTAACAAAAGGAAGCGAATCTGATATTTATGTTCAAAATAATTCTACAACCATCGCGAATAATTGCATTATCCGAAATGATAAATTCGCTTTAAATATTCAAGCTGTTAACTATTCAAAAATCTTATTACAGGAAACAATAATAGAAAATCCTATTGGAGATAAATTTTATAGCGAAAATAATAGTACAATTACAAATTCTCTAGATGAAGTAAATGGAGAATAATTTGAACGGCTATCACAACGGTAGCCGTTTTTCGTGCATTATTGTACAATTCCCCCTACTCCCCGATCTTTTTATGCTATTCTTAGTAAATGTTGTTTGCGAAAATAAGAATTTATGAGAAAATACTCTACTAGTGGATATGAAGATTATTTTATCTTTTAATATTCGTTATTGAATATCAGTTGCCCTATAGTGATCGGTAACTGACATTCTTGGAAAGGAAGGTCAGTCATGACAACTTTACAAAAAATCACACAGAGTTACGATCCTTGGGAAGCCTATCTAGATGTGGAGCAGCATGGTGGATTAACCCTATCTAATATTGAATTTACAACAACTACACTTTGTAATATGCGCTGTGCTCATTGTGCAGTGGGCTATACACTACAAACGAAGGATCCAGAAGCGCTGCCTCTCGATTTAATCCTAAAACGATTAGATGAAACCCCTCATTTAAAAACGCTAAGTATTACCGGTGGCGAGCCGATGATGAGCAAAAAATCGGTACAAAACTATGTTGTTCCGCTGTTAAAATATGCACATGAACGAGGAGTTCGAACACAAATGAACTCTAACTTAACAATCGATGGCGATCGTTATTTAGAAATCGCACCGTATTTAGATGTGTTACATATATCACATAACTGGGGTACGATTGAGGAATTTGTAGAAACTGGCTTTGCTATGATGGAGAGAAAGCCTACTTTTGACCAACGTGCGGCACTTTTCCAGCGGATGATAGACAATTCGCGTATGCTTGCAGACCAAGGTGTTATGGTTTCAGCTGAAACAATGCTGAATAAAAAGACACTGCCATATTTAGAAAGTATTCATCACCAAATAGTGCATGAGATGAAATGTGCCCGACATGAGATACATCCAATGTACCCATCTGATTTCGCTAGCGCTTTAACATCGCTATCCCTGAGGGAAACTCGTGATGCCATTCATCATTTACTAGATATTCGTGATAAAAATACATGGATGCTTTTTGGTACACTACCGTTTTATCCATGTAGCTCAAATGAAGAGGATTTAGGGCTCTTACACCGCCTTCGTACTGCGCCAAACGTAACGTTACGTAATGATCCTGATGGCCGGTCCCGTTTAAATATTAATATTTTCACAGGAGAAGTCATTGTGACTGATTTCGGTGATGCACCAGCATTAGGAAATATTAATCAAGATACGCTTCCATCCATTTTTGACAAATGGCTAGAAACAGATTTGGCGAAAAGCTTAAACTGTCATTGTCCCGCTGTTAAATGCTTAGGGCCGAATGTATTAGTAAAAAATATGTATTACAAGGATGCTACTTTTGTTAGTGGCTCGGTAAAATAAAAAGTGCGCTCACCGCGCACTTTTTTATTGCATAATTGTCTCATATGCATCGTTAATGAAAGTAGAATAAATCGAATGATAAAAATTCTTGACTCCATCCGCTGCATATAAAATGTCCTGCTTTGCCTCCTCAAAATCACCTAACCGATAATAGCATAATGCTCGTACTGCAAAGCCCGTAAATAAGAACATAATATCAATCGGATGATTATGATAAACCGGAACCTTTAATTCCTTTAGGGCTTCTATCGCCTCCTCAAATTTATCCAAACTCCATAAAGCATATGCCTTTTCTACAAAGAAAATTGGTGACAATAGCATCCCCCTCATCAAATCAGGATCAATACTTTCTTTAAAATTCTGCAGTATTTCTAACGTAAATTTATAATTTTTTTCAACAAAATTATAATAATGAGCTTCCATAAACTTAGCACCGACACGCATCGATAAGTCATCTGAAAATTCCGTTAACAACTGCACCTTTTCTAAATAATACAGGCTTTTTTCACGGTCACCCTTTTCAACCTCTCGAATAAAATTAAAGCGATAGAAATCATCAATTCGATAAAATATCTTTTTCTTTTTAGCAATATCAATTGCTTTATCTGTATAAAGAGCCGTTTGTTCATAATTATTTACCGCTGCATAAGTTACCGCTAAATTATAATAAACATCGAGCTTAACTAGATCATCAATTAAAAATTCATGAGTTCTCATCTCACGTTCACATTGCTCCATATATTCGACAGCACCCTCATAATCTCTTCGGTTAAATGCATCCCAGCATAGTACACTGTAGCACTTAATCGCATAAGAAAAAGCATGAATGGCTTTATATTGTTGAATTATTTTATTGAAAATAGATGTATCCTTATTTTTACCAAGCTGTAATTGAATTGTGGCGTAAATACTTAGTAGGCGTATTTCTTCAAAGTATTTACCAACAAGCTTTGAAAGATGTGGTTCAATTTTGTTCGCAATAGCTTGTTTAGCCGTATTATAGTTTTCAGAACCAAACACTTCCTCTGCAGCCTTTAAGTCCTCTTCTATTTCTAATAGAAGCTGTCGTAATTCCTCAATGGAACGGTCATTTAATAATAACGTTACCTCTACGCCAAGCTGCTTAGCAATAAAACGCAAGCTTTCCATAGAGGGCTGTGCTTTACCATTCTCAATTAAACTTAGCATTCCTTTCGTTAACCGATCTCCTGCTACATCAACTAACGTCATTTTTCTTTCCTTACGTAATTTTTTTATTGTTGCACCTAGCTCGTTCATAAATGTCACCTCTATTCATATTGTACATCAAATCTTCCTTAAATTAAGAAATTCAATCTAATTAAACTAAATAATATATAAAAAAAGAAGAATAATCAACAAAGTTAAATAAAATTAAACTTTTGTCTTGCGTTTTATAAAAAAATCTCATATTATAAGTTTAACTAAATTAAACAAAGGGGTGTACTCGTATGAATACGACGATTAAATATAAAAAAGCGACGTATCATTTATACACGTTTTTAGTAAGTAAAATGTTCTCTTCATTAGGGGCTAATGTTTATGCATTCGGAATGAGTATGTTTATTTTATCGCTAACTGGTTCTTCATTAAGCTTTGCTGTCAATTTAATTTTAAGTGTTTTACCTCGAACGATAATTTCACCGATCGTCGGTGTACTCGGTGATCGGATGCCAAGAAAATGGCTAGTACTTGGAGGGCAACTCGGCATTGTTATCACATTATCCCTTTTACTTGTCTATTCCATTTTTAATGGTTTATCGCTCGGTGCTATTTATATGACGACAGTGTTTTACACAACCTTTAGCTCATTTTCAAGCGTGGCATTTTCAGCATCCATTGCAAATTTAGTGGATGAGGAACGATTACAAAAAGCCATGTCGTTTAATCAGCTCTCTTATTCCGTTTCTGGTATCGGTGGACCTATCCTTGGGGGTATGCTATTTGGGTTCGTATCAATGGAGACATTCCTAATCATTAATATTGTATCGATGCTTATTACGTTTATTTTCGAATCAACGATGGACTTTAACTTATTTAAGCGTGAAAACGTACAGATGGTTAAAGAAAATATGTTGGATAGTTTAAAACAAGGCGTCCAATATGTAAATTCTCAGCCAGTAATTAAAGCAATCATGTTGACTGCCCTATGGTTAAATTTATTTTTCACTTGTTTAAATGTTGGCGGTGATTTTATTTTTCTAGAAAAACTAAAGATGAACCCAGAACATATCGGAATAACGGAAGCAGCTGGGGCTATAGGGATGTTAGTGGCATCCATATATTTAGCCTCTCGAAAATCCTTCCTGTTCCCTTTACTCGTTTCGAAGCGTGCCGTGTTTATGATGTCACTATGTATTGGTATATTTGCTATACCTCTTTTACTATCGTTTCAATATTCAACAAACTTTGTTTACTATACAGTAGCTATGGGCATCTTCGGTATTTTAACTGTCATGACAAATACTCCTATTGGTGTAATCTTTCAAACTTCCGTCGCTGAAGAATATCGAGCACGTGTTTTCGGCTTACTTGAAATGATGGCGATGAGTATGATGCCGATTGGAACAATTCTATATGGAGTTTTATTTGATTTCTTACCAGCTTCGTTTATTCTTATCGTTAGTAGCATACTTTTAGTTATTGTGACAGTTCTCACACTACGAAAATCGGTATTATTCCTTGCACATCCGGAATTAAAAAACGATGCTATTCAGGTTAAAAGACAGAAAAAAACTTTTATCCAAATGAAAAATGAAACCTTTTATCCTATACATCGTAGTATGTATTAACAAATTATTTGGGAGGGAATAAGCATGTCATTTTTTAATAAAGTGCTTGCGAGTATCGGCATTGGTTCAGCCACTGTTGATACTCGCCTTGAAAAATCAACCTACACAGCTGGAGAAACTCTTCGAGGGACGATTGAAATTGCAGGAGGTAGCACAGAGCAGTTCATCGATGCCATTTATTTAACGCTGTATACAACGTACATTAAGGAAGTTAATGACAACAAATATACGGACAGCGCTGCTATTCATAAAGTAAAAGTTAATGAACCTTTTACAATAGGCGCAAATGAACGTAAATCAATACCTTTTACATTCCAATTACCGTTCGATACTCCTGCTACATTAGGTAAAACACGTGTATGGATTCAAACTGGACTTGATATTAAAAATGCGGTTGATCCAACTGACAAAGATTATATTGAGGTGAATCCTTCCCCTTTAGCGTCTCAAGTATTACAAGCGGTTGAACGAATAGGATTTCGCCTAAGAAAAGTAGATTGCGAGTACGCATCAATGAAGCTTCGCAGTCCTTATGTTTTTGTTCAGGAGTTCGAATTTACCCCAACAAATAGCACGTATCGTAGCCGGCTGGACGAGCTTGAAGTCATCTTCCTATCACAAACAGTTAATTCAGCTCAGCTACTACTTCAGGTTGACAGACGTGCACGTGGACTTGGGGGGTTATTTGCAGAAGCATTAGATATGGATGAAAGCTTTGTGCGTCTTTCGATTACAGCTGAGGACATTCCTTATTTAAACCAAAAGCTACAGCAAGCAATTAATAAGTATATATAAAAACAATAAACTGGTCGAAAGCACTTTTGCCTTCGACCAGTTTTCTTTATAGGAAAATATTAAAATTCTTTATGTGATGAAGGCTTCAGTGACATGATCACGCCGCTCGAGATCACTTTGGCTCTCGGGCGCTTGTCGCATCTAAACGGGCGCTAATGGCCATTCCTTATCCATATTGAAGAACGAGCTCCTCTGGTAGGTCTGGAACCTGTGAGAGTATGTCCCCATCCGTTAAACTTAGTGGACTTAAAGTGTATTTCGTTTCAAAATCAGTTTGTAAAACTATATTTTTATCATATGCATTCGTTGGTAGATTATTGTACAAGCCTTCTTGAGACAAATCCACAGCACATATAGCGTCAATCGTCTCTTCAATATTTTTTTTATGTTCATTTGAAAGTGCCAGCGTACCGCTTAATAATAATGGTAGAATCCCATCTCGCACAAAGCTCTGAGCATCCTCGATACATGTAAATTCACTTAGTTTATTTACGTATGATTTTAATACGACTACCTCGCGCTTTCGTTGCACATTTAATTCTGCTACTTGATGAATTATATTTTGTAAGCGTTTAGAGGCTAACTCCGTTATATAATTTTGAGTACTATATAAATGTTCGAGGACTAGCGCTTCAAAATAGTGAATTTGTTGAAGCTTTTCCTTACATTTTTGTTGTAGCGAATTTAGCCTGATGACCTTTTGATTTAACACTGTATTTTGTCTATTTTCACCAAAGTTACCTTTCTCAATGCCACGACCATGCACTTTTCTTAGCTGCTGATCTAATAACCCATATTGCTGCATATACTCGACATGAAGCTTACGATAGTCACGAACAGCCTGCTGGTAATTTAACGCATAGTCCTCAAAAAGCTCTACTCTTTCATCACGTAAATACAGCTCGCTCGTCAAAAGCTGCAAGAGCTGATAAAGTGTTTGAATAGGCTTAAATATATGGCATACATGTTCGTATTCTTCTTCATATGCAGTCAAAATCGCCATATCTCGTTGTTCTCGTGTATACTCAAATCCCCCACCAGAATTATATTTCTCTATATTTTGTCGTGAGGATAAATACGGTTCTTTTGACGGAATCTGTTCAACTTCTCTTTTAAAACGATTTAACCACTCAATAAATTGTTCAATTATATGACGTGTCTTTTTCTCATGATTTTTTGAGAGCTTAGTAATAAGCTGAAACAACTCATAATATTGCGAGTCAATCTTTAGCTGCTCATTATTCGTTTTACTCGCTTCAAGTGCTTTTGTTGCAGAAACTGCCACCATCGATTCAATCTGATTACCATAACGACTGTATTCCGATTTCACAAATTCCACAATGTTACCTTCATAGCTATCAATTGCGTTTATAATAAAATGAGGCTTGACGCCACGTTCATTATATCGCTCTAATAGCTTTAGTTCAGAATCAGTCGCGACTGAGCCACTGCGAATAACCCAAAAAATTTCATCCACTCTATTTACTAGTAGCTCTGATAAGAAAGCTGCATATTCAGTCGTAAGTTCTAACGCAACAGAATCAACAATTGTTACGGTTTTTAGTAAATCATGCTTAATGAATACTTCAATATAATCTAAATGTTCACGGATAATTTGTGCACAAAAGGCATCAGATGTTGTCAATAATTCCACTTTATCGATATCGAAAGTGGCCACCATACCGTCTAAAAAAACAGCCTTTACACATTCCTCTTCACCGTATCGAATAAACGTATTGGCACTTGTTGGATTTTTACTACTTGCTGATAGTACTTCTCGACCTAATAGACCATTAATGACCGTCGTTTTTCCAACGCGTTCTTTCCCCATTACTAATATCATTGCTTGTGAGCTGGCATCTTCGATAATACGCTCTAATCGTTTTGTCGTATCTTTTATATACGAATTTTGCGCTAGCAACACTTGTAACGGCTTAATCCGCTCTATCAATTGTTGTAATGGAGTTGATGTACCGGCAAGTAGGCTATTTTGTTGTTCATTCATATCTATCAAACCCCTTCTCAACTCTATAACTCAATTATAAGGTAGATTCGAATGATACATATATATGGAAATGACTTTAACAAAAAAATAGGGTAATAATACTTATCCTTTTTTGTCATAAATAGGCATAATAACATAAGTGCACGAACAATTCTTAATGTAGAAATGAATAAGACTACTATAACCTGCTTACAAAACTTTTAAAAAAATGATAAGATGAATTAGGATTTTTTTTAAGGAGTAGTGTATGCAAAATTATAAAGAACAATGGTTTAGTAATGTACGTAGTGATATTTTGGCTGGTCTTGTTGTAGCCCTAGCCTTAATTCCAGAAGCAATCGCTTTTTCTATTTTAGCCGGTGTAGATCCTATGGTTGGGTTATATGCCTCTTTTGTTATAGCAGTAACAATTAGCTTTGTAGGTGGAAGACCAGCTATGATATCGGCAGCAACCGGTGCTATGGCCCTTGTAATCGTCTCACTAGTCAAGGATCATGGCCTACAATATTTACTTGCAGCAACGGTATTAACAGGGATCATTCAAGTCTTATTTGGTCTATTTAAAATAGCTCGTTTTATGAAGTTTATACCGAATGCAGTTATGCTTGGCTTCGTAAACTCTTTAGCGATTTTAGTTTTTATTGCACAAACACCACATTTTCTAGGTGAAAGTGCTATAACATGGTTGTTTTTACTTTTAACAATTGCCATTATTTATATCATTCCAATATTTATTAAAGGTATTCCGGCTCCGCTTATTGCAGTAGTAATTTTATCAATTGCCGTTGTCTATATGGGGATTGATTTAAAGACAGTTGGAGATATGGGATCTATCACACAATCCTTACCTTCTTTCTTTATTCCCGATGTACCGCTTAATTTAGAAACGCTGAAGATTATTTTACCCTACTCTCTAGCGTTAGCTGTTGTTGGATTAATGGAATCCCTACTGACGGCAGCTATATTAGATGATATGACAGACACAGGAAGCGATAAAAATGCTGAAGCACGTGGACAAGGTATTGCAAATATCATCAATGGCTTTTTCGGTGGAATGGCAGGATGTGCGATGATTGGGCAATCTATCATCAATGTAAAATCGGGTGCCCGTGGTCGTCTTTCTACATTCGTTGCAGGTGCATTTTTAATGTTTTTAATCTTAGTTCTTGGCGACTATGTTATTCAAATTCCGATGCCCGTTTTAGCAGGCGTAATGGTTGTCGTTTGTATTACACAGTTTGACTGGAATTCCTTTAAATACATGGTGACAGCACCAAAGCAGGATGTATTTGTCATGCTATTAACAGTTGGCGTCGTCTTATATACACATAATCTAGCCATAGGTGTCGTTTCGGGTGTTTTAGTAAGTGCTATGTTCTTTGTTTCAAAAATTTCAACTGTGACTATCAAACAATCAAGCGAAGGTACATTCGAAGTAAATGGTCAACTATTTTTCGCTTCAACTGAAGGATTTATTGCTTACTTCAAACAATGTAGTACAAAAAATTCGACTATAGAAATTAATTTTTCCTCATGTAAAGTATGGGACGATTCAGCAGTCGGTGCCCTATTAAAAGTACGTGATTTATTACAGGCAAATGAGAATGAGGTGCATTTTTCTGGACTCGATCATTCAAGTGAGCAGCTGTTCAAAAAAATAACAGGATTTCCTATAAATTAAAGGGGGAAATGAAATGTATAACCATATATTACTAGCCGCTGATGGCTCTGAAAATGCTTTACGTGCAGCGAGGGAGGCAGCAAAAATTGCAAAGCTTTGCAGTCATACTGTTGTAACGGTTATCTATGTAGCCCATTTTGAAAAGAGTAAAACCGAGGTTCTTTATTCTTCATCAGCCGAAACCTTATTTTTAGAGCGTCGAAAAAAAATAACTTTAGTAGAGCAAGTATTTAAAGACGCACAAATTCAATACAAGGTAGAAATATTAAAGGGGATACCGGGACCTGAAATTGTCAAATATGCAAACAATAATGGAGTAGACTTAGTAGTAATCGGTAGCCGAGGTTTAAATTCACTCCAAGAAATGGTTTTAGGTAGTGTTTCACATAAGGTGATGAAACGTGTAAACTGCCCTGCCCTTATTGTAAAATGATTTTAAAAAAGAGAGAATCCCCAAATAATAGGGATCTCTCTTTTGTTTTTATAATCTTGGGTCTACAGCATCACTTTCTAGTGCAAGAATAGCGAGCACACATTCATGGATACGTGCTGTACTTTCACCGCGCACAAAACGCTCTATTCCCTCTAGGCCGAGCGAGAATTCCTGTAAGGCATGCTTCATTTTCTTGCTCGGGTTACGTTTTTTCAGTTGTGCTAGCTGCTCCGTGTCTGTATAATCCATCCCATATATAATACGTAAATATTCTCGCCCTCTTACTTTAATGGCTGGCTGCACTAATTTCCCTTTATTTTTTGGTATAAATTCTAACGGTTTAATCACAATGCCCTCATGACCAACGGCTGTCATTTCTTCCCACCAGCTAATAACAGATGCTACGTCCTGCTCTGTTTCAATTAGCTTATATTCTGTTTCAATAAACAGCTTAGAATGCTGTGCGAATAAACGATTCATTTCCATATGCCATGTATGTGGTTTGTGGAAGCATGTTTCATCGCTATGGGCAAGTACATGGAACGGGGCAATTTTAATAGCCGATAAATCATCAACCGGCCAGCAATAATTTTGATACACTGCATCAAAGCGAACTGCATTGCGAACTAGCTCTTCATACTCAGCTAGCCAATGGGAAACATCCAAATTCTTTGTTTCTTGTAATTTTTGGAGGATTTTTTGACGATCCATCATTGCATGCTCTGCTACGTGTGCATACTGTTCATCAATCAATGACTGCGCTTTTAAGTTCCATGGAAGGATTTCTGCATCTAATAACACAAAATCAGTGTTCATTTTGTCAAAATATTGTTTAGTTAGCAATTCCTCATGGATTTGTCCTACTATTTTCTGCTGGACATTCTGTTCAAAAAATGCTCTTCCCGTTCGAGTTGAAATAATTCCAAGTGTTTCTTTATCAATCATTGATTGAGCTACTTTTTCATTTTTAAATAGAAGTAAAACAGCTCGACTTCCCATATGCTTTTTCTCTGCTATTAGCTTCGAAATTCCATGTTTTTTATAGTATGAAATCGCCTCAGCAGGATGCTCCAAATAATCGTTTAACGAAGAGGTTTGGGGTGTTGGACTCATCGTTGGTGGAATATAAATAAGCTGCTCAAGCGGTAATGTATAATGTGAAATTGTATCCAACGCTGCCTTCGCATTCCCCTCTCCAATGTGGATTTTCCCACTGTGCATCGTTTCAACATCGAACCCATTCAAAAACGACTGTATATTTGGTGGGTTGAAACGTTTAGCTTCAGCTTCAACTAAAGGGTTTCCATCTATTCCTGCATAATTTGCATGCGCCTTTATTGCAACAAAAGCTTGCTCAGGGTAGCGAAAAGAGGTTAACTCACCACCAAATACAACCCCCTGGTCGATATTAATTGTGTTATTAATCTTATACGGATTTATTTTTGGATCGTGCCCCCAAACAATAAGCTCAGACGTTTTGTGTTCTAAAAACCAGTCTGCACGAATTGGTTTGCCATTTTCGTTCACTTCTACGATGTCTCCATAACGGCAAAAATCTTTAATTCGTGATGAGGTTTTGCCTATATAGCGATCCCGAATGCCTGCATGGGTTACGACCACTTTTCCTATGCCGTTTTCCATTAAAATATAATGTGATGGAGCATTATATAGCATTTTTGAAAGTCGAAGCTTCAAATCATTTGTTGTTTCCGCTCCATGCATTTGCTCATACTGTAAGAATTCCTGTTGTACTAGTTCATCTCCATGTGCTAATTGGACGGAACGCCCTTCTAGCCAACGACCTATTTTCCAGCCATGATTACTGTCGGTCATAAAGCTTAGTCCTGCTTCAATTTGCTTTAACCAAAACTCCATCGTTTCAAGTGATTTCGGACCCCGACTCATAATATCTCCAACCGACATTAAACGCCTACCTTCAGGATGAATATAAAGCCCCTCTACCTCAAGGTATCCTAACTCCTGAATAAGCTCCATCATTTCATCATAACAGCCATGGATATCACCGATAATGTCAATTCCATTCCCAATCTCAATGTTTAGCGGAGAGGAATGACGAATAATTTGAATCGGTTCATCCTTCACCGTATAGACACGTGTGAAGGGCTCCTTTTTAATAAATCTTTTCTCATCCTGTAGTTTTCGGAACTGTTGCTTCACACGGTTCACACCACGTGGCTTATCACGACTACCATCTCGTGCTACAAGAACATCAAGCGCTATATCAAATACTATTCCATATACAGGAACATGCTGTTGTTTCGCGATTTTAAAGTATTTCTCTCGCTCCTTTGCCTGTAAATGTGTTGCATCAACAAAAGTTAGTCGATTCAATTTTGCACGAGCAAGAATGACGTGCTCCATCATCTGAAAGGCCTCGGTCGATAAGGCACTATATTTTTCATACAATAACTCTGATTCCCGCTTCGACTTCCCATTAAAATCAATAAAATCCTGATCTCCAACAAGAATCCGGTAAGCATCTGAGCTTACTATTTCTGAAGAAGAAATAGTTCCTTCTTCAACAAGCTTCTGTAAAAAGTGAGATTTGCCACTATTCGAAGGACCGATAAGAAGGATGATTGCAGCATGCGGTAAATGAATTTGCATTATTTTTCCTCCCTTCTTTTAAAAATACACATTTGTGTCGGTGTCCCGTAAACAGCATCCTGTGCACCAATTCCAAAATACTGAAGATCATATAACCGATGTTTATTCATCTCAAAACACCAGCACTCAAATTGTTCTCGAGTCCATTCAAATCGATGATCCTCATGACGCATTTCCTCTAGTTCGTAAACTTTATTAAATTCAGCATTTGGCGTCGTTATGATTAAAGTGTTAGGTTCATAATCATGTAATAGCATGTCCATGATTTTAGGTAAACGCTCTTCGTTTATATGCTCAATCACCTCACACAAAATCATGACATCCTTACCTCTTAATGATTCATCCCAATAGAATAACGAGCCCCATTGAATTTTAGGAAGGACCGCTGTTTCAAGCCCTTCAAACCGATGTGTTGCTTTCTTTATCTCGGATGCACTAGGCTCAACAGCAATTAGCTCTCTAATCGTTGGAATTTCACTTAACAAAGCGGTTAATTTCCCTTCACCTGCACCTAAATCAACAACCGTCTTATGTGCTACCTGCTTTACTTTCTCAACAATAGCCTCATAACGTTGCCTATTTAAAGAATCCTTTTTTATTCGTGGCGCCTCTCCGATAAGGTGCTGGAATCGTAACGCCTTTTTTAAAATAAAATCCTTTTTAGGATGTGTATGTAACCAGCCTTCTCCGTATCTTTCTAGGCGTTCACGCTCTTTTTCATCTATAAAATAATGCTTATAATCATCCATCACAGGTATTAAAACAAATAATTGATGAAGTGCCCTTTTCAATGTAGTATTACCTGAGATTTTAATAAACCTTGCTCGTTTTTGCTCGGATATTGTATCAAATTCGACACTATAGCCAAGTGGCTCGAATAATTCTACAATCTCCGTATCGCTCAGCTTCGTTGAGACTGGCCCAAACTCGAATTGCAATGGAAAAGCTTGTTCCGCAAAAGTTGCATATTCTTCCTTTGGCTTTCCATTTAAGGCCGTACCAAGTGCTTTTCGAATTAGCGATAAAAAGATACTACTAGTAGCAAAGCCACGATCATTAATATAATGAGTAATATCATACGCCTGCTCATTGTAAACAAGAGCTAACGGGTCTGGTGTAACAAAAATAGTTGCATACATTTCCTCTTCGGCTAGTGTATGATAAACAAAACGAACAGCATGGCCCTTTTCAGTTCGCTCATATAAATTATTTGGATTTTTTGCAAGCAAATATGATAACTCTTTTGCATAAGGTGTTTTCGAATAAATCGATAACTGCATATCCTAACCCCCTTCTATTTCTAGCATAAAGGATATTAAAAAATTATTCTATATTTCACTGTTTGTGTTTGTTGATTTTAGGCTCTTCACCATAAATCGGGGTTGATTTCCGTTGCTCCAGCGTGCTTTCCTGGGGGCGTCCGATGGCCTCCTCACTACGTTGCGGGGTCTCATCTGTGACGCTAATCCCCAAGGAGTCACGCTGGCTCCACTCCAATCAACAAAGGGACCGTCTGAAAAGACATTTTGAGACGGTTCCTTTACGACGAGGATGGTGAATCATGATGCGACCACCGCAGGAGCAATATTTCTTAATGGATAATTAATGAGAATCAATATTTAGAAAATTATTTTATCCGGAATTATTTCCAGCAATTTTTAGCACATGTAACGTATAGCGGCGAGTGTAGCTGACGGCTGCGCCTTTCGCTACAGAGCAATGTATTTTTGCACCGGAAGTGAAGCGGCAGGTGCAAAGCTTCCTGCGGGAAAGCGGAGTGATGAGACCCCGCAGGAAATTTATTTGCGACGAAAGCGCAGCGACAGGAGCACCTTGCGACGAGGAGGCTCAGCGTTTCGCCCGCGGAAAGCGTCCGCTCGGAGTGCAGTGTGCGGTGCATATAGCAAACCCGACTTTTGGTGATGAATCTGATTTTATCCAAAATGTTATAATTTTTGAAGAGGTGATACTATGATAGCTATTCTGTTACTATCCATATCTACGATAATATTCATTATAAAGTGGTATCAATTTAATAATAGTATTTATAAAAGACAAACAAATGAACGCTTTTTTAGTGTTTTATTTAACAAAGGAAAACATGGGGAGTCAGGTGTGTTTATTGTAAAAAATCTCTAATATAGTTACATTTTTTTATCAAAGTATTATCAAAAATAACTTGCCAGTTGATTGTAGCGGAATCGGCGAGACTCCTACGGGAATAGCGTGAGCTGAAGACCCCGCAGGAGCGAGGTACGAGCGACGAGGAGGCTGAGGCCATGCCCGTGGAAAGCGAGCCGAATGTAGCGGAAATCAACTTTTAATACGATTACATTATAACAATAATAGGTAAATCAACACATGTGATGGGGAGTATTTAATATCAAAAATTATCGAAAAGAGAGCTCTTCCAACACACAAACAACTATTCAACTTGTATTTAAGGAAGAGCAATAGTGAGGAAATAACTGAAATTGATTTAGTATATATTGATAGAACAGGGATTTATGTTGTTGAATCAAAAAACTATAGTGGATGGATATTCGGTAAGGAAGAACAATTTAAATGGACACAAACGCTACCGAATAAACAAAAATTTACGTTTTATAATCCTGTGAAACAGAATGACACACATATCAAAGCATTACAGCAGGCATTACAACTGGAATCTCACTTTTTCCAATCGGTAATCGTCTTTAGTGAACGGTGCACTTTAAAATCAGTTTCTATAAAACGACAGAATGTAAATGTAATAAAACGAAATGATTTAAGTGCTTATATTGCGAAGCATTCAAAGAGGAGTTATCTTTTAAGTTATAATGAAATAGAAGAAATATACTTACAATTACTATTACATTGCTCAGTTGCAGACCAAATTAAGCAAAAACATATAGAAACTATTCAAGAAAAATATAAATAAGCTTTTTAAAATAAGAATAAAGCGTCTCCAAGCAGTATATTTAATACGAGTTCATTTTCTTGATATAATACTTTGTATAACTTGTGTCAACAAAATTTTCTATGTTGATGTCCGTCCTCATCCGGGGTATGATTGCCTCAACAAATATCCTAGCTGGAGATGATACATATGAATGAACAGATCGAATATTTCGTTGAAAAAATGGAAGCTACGATTCTATCAGACATCGTCACTGAAAATGAGCAGGACTTATATGAAATTGCTACAGATTTGATTAGCCATAACGACGGTAAAATGTTCGCTGACATTTGCCAAGCTTACGAATTGGTAAAACACCATCTAATTGCATAAATTTGATACCCCCTTTCCTGCTACAGCTTTTGTTGTAGCAGGTTTTTTATAATCATTAGTAAAAAAATGACCCGAGAAGCTCGGGTCATTTCATGATGTTACATTATTCAAATACTACACGTTTTGCTTCGTATGCTGTGATTTGTTCTTCATACTTAAATGTTAATGCGATCTCGTCCCAGCCATTTAATAGCATTTCTTTATAATATGGGTCTATATTAAATGTATACGTTTTACCGTAGCCAGTCGTGACTGTTTGATCCTGAAGATTCACTTCAATTTCCTGTGCATTTTCTAAGCCTTTTGCCAGTAACTCTTCGCACTCAGCTTCAGTTAATTTAACTGGTAAAATACCATTTTTAAAGCAATTATTATGGAAAATATCCGCAAATGATGGTGCAATTACTACGTTAAAGCCGTAATCTAAAATAGCCCAAGGTGCGTGCTCACGTGATGAACCACAGCCGAAGTTATCTTGCGCTACTAGTATTTGAGCCCCTTTATAAGCTGGTTTATTTAGGATGAATGATGAGATTTCATTGCCTTCCCCATCAAATCGCCAGTGATAGAATAAATACTGGCCAAACCCCGTACGCTCAATACGCTTTAAAAACTCTTTTGAAATAATTTGGTCTGTATCTACATTTTTATGATCAAGTGGTGCGTACACACTTTTTACAATATTAATTGGTTCCATAAATTTAACCCCCTGCTTATGCTTCCTGCTTGATTAGCGTGCGGACATCGACGAAGCGACCATGAATACCAGCTGCTGCTGCCATTACTGGTGATACTAAATGTGTACGAGCACCTGCACCTTGTCGACCCTCGAAGTTACGGTTTGATGTTGATGCACATCGTTCACCGGCTGGAATTACGTCTTCATTCATTCCTAAACATGCTGAACATCCTGATTCACGCCATTCAAAGCCTGCATCTAGGAAGATTCTATGTAGTCCTTCCTGTTCAGCAGCCTGCTTTGTAGACCAAGACCCTGGTACAACAATCCCTTTCACACCTGCTGCAAGGTGATTGCCTTTTACGATATCTGCTGCTGCACGTAAATCTGATAGACGAGAGTTTGTACAAGAACCGATAAATACATGCTGGATTTCAATATCAGTAATATTTTGCCCTTCTTGTAAATCCATATATTTCAACGCTTTTTCTAATGCATTACGATCAATTTCATTATTATAATCTGCTTTTGTTGGCACCGTTTTCGTTACGCCAATGCCCATTGATGGATTTGTACCCCAAGTGACGATTGGTTCAATTTCAGATGCATTTAACTCTAACGTTACATCGTATATAGCATCGGGATCAGATGCTAAGCTTAACCAGTATGCAGCAGCCTCTTCAAACTGTTTTTGCGGAGCGAAACGACGACCACGTAAGAATTCAACAGTAGTTTCATCTGGTGAAATAAGACCTGCTTTAGCTCCAGCTTCAATCGACATATTACAAATTGTCATTCGTTCTTCCATAGAAAGTTTACGAATTGCATCACCTGTATATTCTACGATATGACCGGTACCAATACCGATACCCCATTTTGCTATGATTGCAAGGATAATATCTTTTGCTGTACAACCAAACGGTAGCTCACCATCTACTCGAATTTCCATTGTTGGTGGCTTTGTTTGCCATAGAGTTTGTGTACTCATTACGTGCTCTACTTCAGAAGTACCAATACCAAATGCTAATGCACCAAATGCACCGTGGGTCGCTGTATGTGAGTCACCACATACGATTGTTTTACCAGGCTGAGTAAGGCCTAGCTCTGGTCCGATTACGTGTACAATCCCTTGATCTGGATGTCCAATATCAGCAAGCTGAACACCAAATTCTTTTGTATTATCTGCAAGAGTCATAATTTGCTTTTTGGCAATCGGGTCATTAATTGTTGGTAAATTTTTCGTTGGTACGTTATGGTCCATTGTTGCAAAGCAAAGATCTGTTCGTCTAACTTTACGGTTATTTAGGCGTAGCCCCTCAAACGCCTGCGGACTTGTTACTTCATGAATTAAATGCAGATCAATATATAATAGGTCCGGTTTACCATCTTCACGAACGACTACGTGATTTTCCCAAATTTTTTCGATTATATTTTTTCCCATTTTCTTCACCAATCCTTAATTATATGAAATCATAATTGAGTCAGAAACGAAGCTTGCATCAATTTCGTTAATAACTTTGTCTGTCCATTCATCTGTAGATAACACGCGGTCTCCATCACGTGCTAAATCTGCTGTAAAATACCCATCCTCAAACACAGCATTGACAGCTCGTTCAATTTCCGCAGCCTCTTCTTTTAACCCAAATGAATACTGAAGCATCATCGCTACCGAAAGAATAGTTGCTGCTGGGTTCGCCACACCTTGACCTGCTAAATCTGGTGCTGAACCATGTACTGGCTCATAAAGACCAAAATTATCGCCACGAATTGAAGCTGAAGGTAATACGCCAAGTGAGCCTGTAATAACAGAAGCTTCATCTGATAAAATATCACCAAACATATTTTCTGTTACAACAACATCATAATGACCTGGATTTGTAATAAGCTTCATCGCTACTGAATCGACTAAGTTATGTTCTACTTCAACATCCGGATATTGTTTTTTCTTTTCTTCTACAATTTCACGCCATAAACGTGAAGTATCTAAAACATTTGCTTTATCTACCGAGCATAGTTTTCCACGACGTAAGCGAGCAAGCTCAAATGCATTATCGACAATACGTTCAATTTCCTCACGTGAATAGACACATGTATCAATCGCAGCTTTTTCTGTCTTTTTACGAGGTTCTCCGAAATAAATACCACCTGTTAATTCACGTACGATCATTAAATCTACGTTCTCAGCGATTTCACGCTTTAAAGGAGAAGATGCCAGTAAGCTCGGAAACGCTTTTACAGGACGGAGGTTAGCAAATAAATCAAAAGTCTTGCGGATTTTTAATAAACCTTTTTCTGGACGCAACTCAGGTGGATTATTATCCCATTTCGGACCACCAACTGCACCTAATAATACAGCGTCACTTTGTTCACACATAGCAATTGTTTCATCCGGTAATGGATTATTAAATTGGTCAATCGCTGCACCGCCAATTGAACCATACCCTAGATGGAATGTATGATTAAATCGTTTACCAATAACTTGTAAAACTTTTACGGCTGAAGCGATAACTTCAGGACCAATGCCGTCTCCAGGCAATACTGTAATTTTCTTTTCCATTGAAAACACCTTTCCTTTTCGCGTTGTTCATTTATAGAAACGCCATCAAATAATTGTATTTGATGGCGCCAAGGGTTAAAGCACCGGCTCACTGACACGGATACTTTGTTGAATTAATTGACGATTGATTGCATTCAAATATGCTTTTGCAGAGGCTTCTAAAACATCTTGAGCTGCATCTCTACCTGTTACACTATAGCCGTTGTAGCTTAAGTTAATAACTGCTTCGCCAAGAGCATCCTTACCTTTACCAACTGATGTTACTCGGTAATCAAGGATATTTACTTCACCATCTACAAGCTGAGATAATGTATTGAAAATCGCCTCTACTGAACCTGATCCAGTAGAAACTAAAGTTCGAGTTTCACCTTCTGGAGTAATGACAGAAGCTGTTGCGGTTGGAATATTTTCCGTTCCGTACTGAACTTGAACACTGTTTAACGCGAATAATGATACATCAGCTATTGAAACTTGTTGTTCCGTTAATAGAGTTACTAAATCATCTTCAGTAACTTCTTTTTTACGATCTGCAAGCTTTTTAAATTCACTAAATGCTTTATTTAGTTTTTCATCCGATAGCTCAAAGCCCATTTTTTCCGCACGGTCACGGAATGCAGCACGACCAGAGTGCTTTCCTAAAACTAATGGCACATCACCTTCCCCGATTAAAGCCGGAGAAATAATTTCATAGGTTTCAGGGTTTTTCAGCACACCGTCCTGATGGATACCAGATTCGTGAGCAAATGCATTTTTACCTACAACTGCTTTGTTCGGTTGAATTACTACACCTGTTAGGCGGCTTACTAGTTGGGACGTACGCTTAATTTCTTTTAAGTTTAGTCCCGTTTCAATACCGTAAAAATCATTTCGGATATGGAATGCAACGCCAAGCTCCTCAAGTGCGGCATTCCCCGCACGTTCACCGATACCATTAATAGTACACTCAACTTGATCGGCACCATTTTGGACTGCTGCAATCGAGTTCGCTACCGCCATCCCTAAATCATCGTGACAGTGTGCAGAGAATTTTACATTATCGGCACCTAGACAATTTTCACGAAGGTAGCGGAATAACGCACCATATTCTTCAGGTGAAGCATATCCAACCGTATCTGGTACATTAATTGTCGTCGCTCCAGCCTTGATTGCTTCATTAATAATTCGAACAAGGAAGTTGCGATCCGAACGGAAGCCGTCTTCACAAGAGAATTCGACTAGAGAAAATTTACTCTTCGCATATTTTACTGCTTCTACTGCTTGCTCTATTACACTATCAGGCGTTTTCTTCAGCTTATATTCCATATGAATAGGACTTGTTGCAATAAACGTGTGCACATGTGGCTGCTCAGCAACTTTAATTGCTTCCCACACTGCGTCAATATCACTTTTTACAGCTCGCGCAAGTCCTGTTACGATAGAATTTTTTACTGTTTTAGCAATTAAATTTACTGCTTCAAAGTCACCTGGGCTTGAAGCAGGGAAACCTGCTTCAATAATAGTAACTCCAAGGCGCTCTAATTGTTTTGCGATTTCAATTTTCTCAGCAGTATTTAAATTAATACCCGCTGATTGCTCTCCATCGCGTAGTGTAGTGTCAAAAATGTCGATTTTACGCACTATTTCACCACTACCTTCTCTTTACCTTCATTGATGAATGGCATCATTACACGAAGTTTGCGACCAACTTCCTCGATTTGGTGGTTTGCACCATCTTCTTTGTATTTAGTATAACGAGGACGACCTGTTTCGTTTTCTTTGATCCAATCTTTAGCGAATGTACCGTTTTGAATGTCTGTTAATACTTCTTTCATGCTTGCTTTTACAGAATCAGTTACGATACGTGGACCTGTTACATAGTCGCCCCACTCTGCTGTATCTGATACTGAATAGCGCATTGTTTCCATACCACCCTCGAACATTAAGTCTACGATTAACTTAAGCTCGTGTAATGTTTCGAAGTATGCTAGCTCTGGTTGGTAGCCAGCTTCTACTAAAGTTTCGAAGCCTGCTTTAACTAATGCAGTTGCACCACCGCAAAGTACGGCTTGCTCACCGAATAAGTCAGTTACTGTTTCTTCAGCGAATGTTGTTTCTAGTAATCCACCACGTGCAGAACCGATACCTTTACCATAAGCTAATGCTAAATCACGTGCTCCGCCAGTTGCATCTTGATGAATAGCGAATAAACCAGGTACACCAGCACCTTCCTGGAATTGACGACGAACTAGGTGACCAGGACCTTTTGGTGCAACTAAGAATACGTCTACGTTTTCTGGAGGTGTAATTTGACCGAAATGAACGTTAAATCCATGTGCAAACATTAACGCTTTACCTTCAGTTAAATGTGGTGCAATTTCAGCCTCGTAAACTGCTTTTTGACGCTCGTCTGGAAGTAAAATTTGAATAACATCTGCTGCTTGAGCTGCTTCCGCTACTGTCATTACTTCTAGACCATCAGCTTTTGCTGCATCGTAAGATTTACCTGGACGGATACCTACTACTACATCAAAGCCAGATTCTTTAAGGTTTAATGCATGCGCATGACCTTGTGAACCGTAACCGATAATTGCGATTTTCTTCCCTTTTAGTACTTCATCGTTGATTTGATTTTCATAATACATTTGTGCCATTAGAATAGCCTCCTAAGTAATTTGTTTAATTGACGAGCGGCTTCTGCCGCTCGTTTTATATGCAAACTATTTTGTTATTTCAAAATAGATAGCTGCGGTTGATCTGTTTTTTGTGCCTCTCGCACCGATGCAGTTGCACCAGTACGTGTTAATTCTTTAATCCCGTAAGGACGGATTAGCTCGATAAAAGCATCGATTTTTTCCGGATGACCGACAACCTGATACGTTACAACATTTTTAGCAGTATCAATGATTTGTGGACGGAACGGCTCAACAATTGAGTTCATTTCTAAGCGTAAGTTCGGTGGTGAAATCACCTTAACTAAAGCAAGCTCACGAAGTACGATAGATTTATCTGTAATATCGTTAACTTTTAGTACATCAATTTGCTTGGATAGTTGCTTAATTAATTGCTCAATTTTATTTTCATCCTCTACATGAACGACAAACGTCATTTTGGAGAAGTTCGGTTGCTCTGTATGACCAACTGTAATTGATTCAATATTAAATTGACGCTTCATTAAAAGACCTGTTACGCGATTTAATACTCCACTTTGATTAATAACAATTACGGTAATTACGCGTTTCACAGCTTTTTCACCCCGATCATTTCATGTAATCCTTTACCTGGCGCTACCATTGGGTAAACGCTTGACTGTTGCTTTACACGAAGGTCGATTAACACAGGCTCATCACTGTTAATTGCCTCTGCTAATGTTGTCTCCATGTCTTCTAATTTTTCAATCCGATATCCTTTAATGTCATATGCATCTGCAAGCTTGACAAAGTCAGGCTGAATTGGCATTAAACTTTGCGAATAGCGTTCTTCATAGAATGTTTCTTGCCATTGGCGAACCATTCCTAAGCAGCTATTATTAATAATGATGATTTTAACTGGTAAATTGAATTCCTGTAGTAAAGAAAGCTCTTGCGCAGTCATTTGGAATCCTGCATCACCACAAATAGAAATGACTTTTTTCTCTGGTTTCGCAAATTGTGCTCCGATTGCCGCTGGGAATCCGAAGCCCATCGTACCAAGTCCACCAGACGTTACCCAATTATGTGGGTTATTTAAGCGGTAGTACTGTGCTGCATACATTTGATGCTGCCCAACATCTGTTGTAACAATAGCATCTCCACCAGTAATTTTATGAACGGCTTCCATCGCTTGTTGTGGCATGATTTCAGCATGGTCCTCGTCATACCATAATGGAAACTCTTTCGCATTATTATTTAAAAACTCTAACCATGCTTCTGTATCAGGAGCTTCAAATTCTTTTTTTAGAAGAGCTTTCAACGCTTCTTTCGCATCTGCTACGATTGGAATATCTGTTGGTACATTTTTACCGATTTCAGCTGGATCAATATCAATATGGATGATTGTTGCATTTGGTGCAAACGTTGCAAGATTACCTGTTAAACGATCATCAAAGCGTGCCCCAATATTAATTAATAAGTCACATTTTGTAATCGCATCATTTGCTGTCACAGTACCATGCATGCCCGCCATTCCAAAGAATAGCTCGTGATCACCATGTATACTACCTAATCCAAGCAATGTGTTAACGACAGGTAATTTGTACTTTTCTACAAATTCAGATAATTCTTTATATGCATCTGAGAATAGCACACCTGCACCAGCTAACACTAATGGCTTTTTCGCTAAGCTAATTGCTTGAATTGCCTTTTGAATTTGTAAGTAGTTCGGTTTATAAGTTGGCTGATAACCTGGTAAATAAATTTCTTCGGGTGTTTCTGGCATATCGCCATCCCCGAATATTGTCATCGATACATTTTTAGGGAAATCAATTAATACCGGTCCTTTACGGCCTGTATTAGCAATATGGAAAGCCTCTTTAACAATTCGAGGAATATCCTTTACATCCTGCACTTGATAATTATGCTTAGTAATTGGTGTGGTAATCCCCATAATATCTGCTTCTTGGAAAGCGTCTGTACCAATTACCGATGTAGCAACCTGACCTGTGAAAACAACAAGTGGAATCGAGTCAATCATAGCATCCGCAATTCCTGTTACTAAGTTCGTAGCTCCAGGACCACTTGTTGCAATTACAACACCTGGTTTATTGGAAACACGAGCATAACCTTCAGCAGCGTGGATTGCACCTTGTTCATGACGTGTTAAAATATGTCTGATTGGATTACGGTACATCGCATCATAAATTTGTAATACAGCTCCACCTGGATAACCAAAAATTATATCAACGCCTTGATCATGTAGTGCTTGAATTAATATATCCGCACCATCTTTCGGCTTTTTCACTTCTTGTTGTTCTGTCACTTGCTCTTGTAATACTTTTGCATTTGCAGACATTTTTTTACTCCTCCCTACTTTACTTAATAAAACTCATGCTACTTAAAAATCTACTGAAACATACGAGTTCTTTTGCTAAATTATCGATTTATATGCAAATAAAAAGCCCTTTTCTCCGCACGCAAAATAAAACCTTTACGTAGGGATGAAAAAGACTTTCCATGGTACCACCCTTATTCATAGCATTTTAGCTACCTCGTGAATAGTGATATAAGTCTACTTTCATCGAATGTTTTAAAGAATCAGAAAATTCGATGTGCAACTAAAGAAGACACACTATTCATTAATAACGAGCACTTCGAATATGCCCGGAGCTATCTAATGGCAAATGCGTTTAACAGCTCACTCCGAGGGGATGTCGGAACTAGTTGTATCGCCGGCTTCCAGCAACACCGGCTCTCTGGTAGATACAAATCTCTAGCACCTTTAACCTCATCAACGTTTTGATAAATATTATATTTTCATAATACCGCCCTGGGAAGCATTTGTCACTAACTTTGAGTAACGAGCTAACCAGCCGCGTTTAATTTTTGGTTGGAATGGTGTTAAATTTTGACGACGTTCTTGAAGGACCTCTTCCGAAACTTCAAGTTGGATCGTTCTATTCGGTAAATCAATCGTAATTGTATCTCCATTTTGTACTAAGGCAATTGGTCCGCCTTCAGCAGCCTCAGGAGAAATATGACCGATTGAAATTCCACGAGAAGCACCTGAGAAACGTCCGTCAGTAATTAAAGCAACCTTTGTTCCTAAGCCACGTCCTTGAATAGCAGACGTTGGTGCAAGCATTTCTGGCATTCCAGGACCACCTTTAGGACCTTCATAGCGAATGACGACAACATGCCCTTCTCGAACCTCACCGTTATCGATAGCAGTTTGAGCCTCTTCCTGTGATTCAAAAACAATCGCCTCTCCAGAGAATACCTTTATTGATGGGTCTACAGCTCCGACTTTAATAACAGAGCCTTCTGGAGCTATATTACCGAATAATACTGATAAACCACCCACTGGTGAATACGGATTATCCTTAGTACGAATAACTTGATCATTTGAAATATGATAATCCTTTACAAGTTCACCCATTGTAACACCCGCAATAGTTTGACGGTCTGGATGAATTGCACCAGGGATTTTTGTTAATTCATTGATGATGGCACTGACGCCACCTGCCTTTTCAATATCATCCATAGAGATATCTGAAGCAGGCATAATTTTTGCTAAGTAAGGAACACGCTCGGCAACTTTGTTTATATCTTCAATGTTATACTCGATTTCAGCTTCATTTGCAATAGCTAATGTGTGTAACACTGTATTTGTAGATCCACCCATCGCCATATCTAGAGCAAAAGCATCATCAATCGCTTCTTTTGTAATGATATCACGAGGCTTAATATCCTCTTTAACCATACGTACTAAGTGCTGGGCTGCCTCTTTAATTAGTCTGTGACGCTCGTCACTTGTTGCAACGATTGTTCCGTTCCCTGGCAAGGCTACTCCAAGCATTTCCATTAAACAGTTCATCGAATTTGCCGTGAACATTCCTGAACAAGATCCACAAGTAGGGCATGCATTATTTTCAATATCTAATAGCTCTTCTTCAGTCATTTTACCGGATTTAAGCGCGCCTACACCCTCAAATACGCTCGTTAATGAAAGTTGTTTCCCACTAGAGGATGTTCCCGCTTCCATTGGTCCACCTGATACAAACACAGATGGCACATTCGTTCGCACAGCCGCCATTAACATACCTGGTGTAATTTTATCGCAGTTTGGTATGTAAAATACGCCATCAAGCCAGTGTGCATTAATCACTGTTTCTGCGGCATCGGCAATAATTTCACGAGATGGTAATGAATAGCGCATCCCGATATGTCCCATTGCAATTCCATCGTCAACACCAATTGTATTGAACTCGAATGGAATACCGCCTGCTTCGATTATCGCTTCCTTAACAACATCCGCGAATTGGCGTAAATGTACATGTCCTGGAATAATATCAATATAAGAGTTACATACACCAATAAAAGGCTTATCTAAATCTCTTGCTTTTACTTTTCCCGTAGCATATAAAAGACTACGATGAGGAGCACGGTCTACCCCTAGCTTAATCATATCACTTCTCATTTAGAACGCCCCTCAAGTGTAATTTCTATAAATATTTTGTGCCTTCTAATTCTACAATTTCTTGGAATCCAGTTAAAATATTATTTGTAATTGGTCCTGGCTTTCCGTTGCCAATTTCGCGACCATCAACTTTTACAACGGCAATTACTTCTGCGGCAGTGCCGGTTAAAAATACTTCATCTGCAACATACACATCGTGGCGTGTAAATACATCTTCTTTTACTTTATAGCCCTTTTGCTTTGCTACATCCATAATTGCATTACGAGTAATTCCCTCAAGAGCACCGACATAACCGGGTGGCGTTATTAACTGATCACCTTTTATAATAAAAATGTTATCTCCAGAACCTTCTGCTACATAGCCTTGGTCATTTAACATTAATGCCTCAGGTACTCCCGCAAGATTTGCCTCGATTTTTACTAAAATATTATTTAAATAATTAAGAGATTTTGTTTTTGGGCTTAAAACGTCAGAACGGCTTCGTCGACTAGATGCGGTAATAATCTCTACACCTGTTTCATAAAGCTCTTTAGGAAATAGGGCTAACTCTTCAGCGATACAGACGACGCTAGGCGAAGTACAATTTCGTGGGTCTAATCCTAAATTCCCTTTACCACGAGATACAACTAATCGAATATAACCACTACTCAGTTCATTTCTACGTAAAGTTTCTGTAACAATATCGGTCATCTCTTCTAAAGAGTAAGGGATGTCCAACAAAATCGATTTGGCAGATTCATATAAACGAATCAAATGCTCCTTTAAACGAAATACGTTTCCGTTATAAGCACGTATACCTTCAAATACGCCATCACCATATAAGAAACCATGATCATAAACAGATACAACGGCATTCTCTTTTGTTACAAAATCACCATTCAGAAAAATTAGTTGTTCACCCATCAATTTCACTTCTTTCTTTTGTTACATAATTATGTTCGTGTAGTGAAACGAACGTATTAAATTGTTGCTATCATAGTACGAAAATGTAAGGTCCGTCAACACTATTTTTCTAATTATTTTAACAATTTAAAATAATAGATATTTTCGTAAACGCTTTCATAGTTCTTATTGTTGTATTTTCGCTGTTTCGGTTAAATATTTCGAAATTTCAACAAAATTCATTTTTGCGCTATGATACTTTTAAATATAAAAATAACGCTGATTTTAAGGGAAAATTTTACTAAAATATGATGTCATAAAAATGTTATGAGGGTCATGCTGCATCCGAATAAAATTGAATTGTTTATTTTTTGGGTAATAACTTTCGATTGTTTCAGCGCAATAGTCATTCATTTTCCCCCAATGTGGTCTACCATTACATTTTCTCATCAACGATCGTGCCCAATTAAAATAGGCTGTTTCATCCATCCCTTTAAACATATGAAATGCGATAAATGCACTTTCCTCACCTTGCGTTGGACTTAAATAGCCTGATTCACCGGCTGTAGTTCGACATTCAATCGGGAAATGCACTTGAAATTTCTCACTTTTAAACGCATGATGTATTTCTTCCATACAGGATTCAAAATACTTCAAAGGAATTGCATACTCCATTTCGACAAACTTAACATGGCGTGGTGAGGGAAAAATATTGTAGTAAATATCCGTTCTTTCTCCTTGTGATACTAATTTGGAGGAAATTTTACTAACGGTACTGCTCATTGACGGTCGCCATTGGCATAGTTTTGAGGCCATATAAAACAGACCATTTTCAACAACTTGTAGCTTCATACCTTCAATTGATCTTTGAATAGAACTCGCTTTTTGAGAGTCTACATTGTTCATTTTTTTAACTTGAATAGTTTCTGATCCTGGAAAGTAATACCACTCTAAATGTCTATTTGCACGAATATCCCTTTGGAAAGTTAAGAGAGCCGTATTAATATTTTGTGAAGTTGATTCATATTGTAAACTATAAATAGGGATTACCTTTATCGTTACTGTGACTAAAACACCCAGTAGTCCTAATGAAACATGTAAGGCTTCTGAAAGCGGATTGGCTCCCCTGCTATGTTCTATATACTCACCTGTTCCATTTACAAAACCCCACTTCGTAACCATCGATGAAAAAGAGCCAAGCTTAATGCCCGTTCCGTGAGTACCAGTTGAAATAACTCCTGCTAACGATTGAACATTAATATCTCCCATATTTATGAGAGCAAGCCCATACTGCTCTAATAATGGACCTATTTCATATAGATAAGTTCCGGCATAAAATGTCGCTTCCATAGCTTTTAAATCAACCGAAATCAACCCTCGTAAATGATGAAGAGACATTGCCGACATTTCCGGCATCGCTACTGGACTAAAAGAATGAGCAGCACCAGTAATTCGAATCGTTTTTCGCTCTTTAGCATGCTTTTGAACAATCTCCATAACCTCTTCAACCGTTGTAGGAGAATAAAAGCTTGGAAAGGATAAATAATTTTCAGACCAATTCTTCCAGGCTTGACCATCGCGCCAATTTTTCACAGAAAACATTGTCCATCACCTCTATACGTTTTTATAGGTCCTAAATAATCATTGCCTCGAATACTGTGTAACGCTAAAAATCGTTCACAAAGCTCCCCTGCCTTAGCATGTCGAAAATAAATTGAATCCCCTAAAGCTACGTTACCTTGTTTGATTTTAATTGGCGTTTGTACTTCACCAGCTCCTTCTGTTGCCAAATATTCATACTTTTGTTGTTCTAAAAATTGAGGCAAACGGTCCGTATTTGGTGCACCTGAGGCGATATATCCTCCACCGTGACATACCACAATATTCTCACTAAACTTTCTAGTAACCGATAGTGCAAAGCCGGCAGCTGGCTGAAGCTCTAAAGCGTTATACCCATCAAATAAAGCTGGCGCATAGAAGGCTGATCCAACTGTAATTTCCGTCACCTGTTGATTTGCCGTATATTGCATACTTCCAGAACCACCACCGTTAATAATAGCTGGCTGGGCTAACGTCTTTATTAAATTCAATGCTTCCAAACGAAGCTGCTCCAAATGGAAAATTGATTGCTTCTTTAACTCCTTAATAAGCCCATCCTTAATCGTTTCTTTAAGCCACCCTGTGCTCCTTCGACTACTATCTGCTAATCCAGCTATTTGTGCCTCGTAGCCCATTACCCCGTGAACCACTACATTAGGCTGTGCCATTATATGGTGTATCACTTGAGCAATTTTTTCGTAACCATCTAAAGGAGAACGCTTTGTTCCAAAATAAATAAACTTAAAATCTACTGATAGATTTATATCAATACAAACTTGTGCAATGACATCGAGCTGTGAAGCATGGTGTTGTATAAGGTTAACTTGATCGATATGGTCTACCATAAATGTAATATCGTAGCCAGCTTTCGCAAATTGTAACAGCGTCAGGATTGAGGTTTCTTCCATAATTGGATATCCGATCAATAAATGGTCGAAGCCTTGCTCGATTAAATAAATCGTTTCTTCTCCTGTAAATGTCATCAAACCGCTACAATTAGATAACTTATTGTGAAGATAGCGGAGTACTTCAACTGACCGAATTGATTTTGTAGCAAGACGAATTTTTTTGTTCCCGCATGCATTTTGAACGAATGCAATATTCTGATCAAGTGCATCATAATCAAGCCAAGCAAAAGGGCGTGTGATTGCATCAAAGACCGTATTATATTTACTCATAGCCTACCTCCAATCTATTCAACTAATACTTTTGATGATTGTTCGAAACTTTACTAAAGAAAAAGCCTAGCATAAAGCTAGACTTTTTTATGAGAATAATAAAAATTCAAATGCGAAATTTAATAAGATGATTGTATGAAAAATTACAAAGATGATTGCCTGGCGGTTTAATTTTTTCATTAACTCGCTATCCATTCGTCATCACCTCATCTTAAAAAAATTATACAGCAACCTTATTCAATTGACAAAATTATTAGAATATTATTTCGTTGTTTTTTTGCTCTTTTTGTAATTGAAATGCATAATAAAGAAAATGAAGTAAGGGGGAAAAAATTTTGAATACGGCTTTAATTGTAATTGACTACACGGTAGATTTTGTTGCGGATGATGGAAAATTAACTTGCGGTGCTCCCGGTCAGGCAATCGAATTAAAAATTACAAGGTTAATCCAACAGTTTTTACAAGAGGAGCAATTAGTTGTGTTTGCTAATGATATTCATTATGAGGGTGATACATACCACCCGGAGGCAAAACTATTTCCACCACATAATATTGCGGGGACAGTAGGAAGAGAACTATACGGAACAGTAAAGGATGCATATGATAAAAATAAGCAGCACTGTATTTCTCTAAATAAAACACGCTACAGTGCTTTTGCTGGAACGAATTTACATCAACTATTACAAGAACGTAAAATCCACGAAATTCATTTAGTTGGAGTTTGTACGGATATTTGTATATTGCACACAGCTGTGGATGCGTATAACTACGGCTATAAAATAACAATCTACCGTGATGGAGTAGCAAGCTTTAATGAAGCTGGGCATCAATGGGCTCTAGAACATTTCACTAGTACGTTAGGGGTAGATCTAGTTTAGAAAAGATAATGGATGCTACGTTTAATTCCATTGCCTTTAGGAAATAATTCTATAGACGCTATCATTTTTTAATACTAAATAAGGGAGTTGGCAATCATGATTAGCTTCATTTGGTTTCTAATCATCGGTGGTGTACTAGGATGGTTAGCTGGCGTTATTTTAGGAAAAGACGTACCTGGTGGTGTGATAGGTAACATTGTAGCAGGTATTGTCGGTTCTTGGATAGGAAGTTTAGTATTAGGTAATTGGGGCTGGAAAGTTTCGGATTTTTACGTATTTCCAGCGTTAATTGGAGCAATCGTATTGATTCTAATTGTTAGTCTTATTATGAAATCGATGCAAAAAGCCACATAAATTAAAATGATAGCTCAAGGCCAGGGGTTGCATCTAGCAGCCCCTCGTTTTTTATAATTTTGTCGCCACAACAATAGATTCAATATCGTCCTTATACTTTTTATAAAGTTCATAATAATAAAGTATATCCTCTACATACTCCTCGCTATGATTATACTGATACACTGCTTTTTTTATCTCGCCTTGAGACGCTCCAGCAATTGATAAAAAATTGGCTGCTGAATAAATGGCATCCTCAATTTGAAACGGATCAGCTACACCATCCTCATTTGCATCTACACCATAACCACCGTATTTTTTAATAATCGCTGGGTTGGTTTTGTCTGTCTCGCTTATATCCCCTTCTCCAAGTCCTGAACATGTCGGGTGCTTCCATCCAACAAATGTGCAGGGCATAAACTGCATATGTCCCTCTGCCCCAACTGGTGAGATGAGTGTTTTCATGGTTGAAAAACGCGTTTCGATTCGATGGTGTGCAGCAAGTAATGTCCAAGGTACATTATACTTTTCACCAGCTTTTATATATATCGGTATGTATTCAACAGGGATTTCTAAATCAAAATTAGCTTGTATTCGCTGAAGGTCTGTTTCCTCTACCTTATCCTCAAACATTGGTAGCTCCCTTAAACCTTGCCACGCCAAAAATACAAAAAAATAAACTGTAATGGCCACTGGAATTAGTAAAATGATTAAAAATAATTTAACTCTTGGAGAAATATAAGGTTTATTCTCTTTTTTTTTCTTGCCCACTATATCACCGAACCTTCAATTATTTATTCTGAATAGGTCTCATCAACAAAACGTAAGGTTGATTCCCGTTCCGACAGGACGACATTTCAATAGGCTAGCTATAACTTTTTTGTCCTACCTAACTCCGAATGACGAACCTACAAAAGCTATGATCGAAAAAAATAATATCTATTAGTTGAATTGTAATAGAGAAATGACTAGAATAAAAATCTATCATCCATAAGTATACAATAAAGGAGCGTACAATCGTATGTGGAAAGATTTTAAAGAATTTGCGATGCGTGGAAATGTAATGGATCTAGCAGTAGCAGTAGTCATTGGTGCTGCATTTGGTAAGATCGTTTCTTCATTAGTCGAAAATATTATTACACCTTTTATCGGTGTTATTACAGGTGGTATTGACTTTACGAATAAATTTGTTTGGAAATATAAGGAGTCAGAGTTTTTCTTCGGTACATTTATTCAATCAATCATTGATTTTACAATTATTGCTTTTGCTATCTTTATGGCACTTCGTTTACTGAACAAACTGAATCGTAAAAAAGAGCAGGAGGTCGTAGAAGAGCCAGCTCCAGAACTCGATGCAAAGGAAGAACTATTAAGAGAAATTCGTGACCTATTGAAAAAACAATAATTATAATCATCAGACGCTTATTGATTCTAATAGGCGTCTTTATTTTTCTTACTCTCTCGTTTTTGTTAAACAATCACTATAAGTATTGTCGGGAATGATTATACATGTTAAATTGGTTTAATAGTCGATGCATTCAAAATGTTTCGTAAAATCATTGGACAGAGAGAGTGATACTATGATAAACCGTAAAATTGAAACGAAGCTCGTTCAGCTTGGTAACTTAAGTGATCCAAAGACTGGCGCTGTCAATCCACCTATTTATTTATCTACCGCGTATAAACATGAAGGAATTGGTCAATCAACAGGCTATGATTATACACGAACGAAAAATCCTACACGTGAGATTTTAGAAAAAGGAATTGCAGATTTAGAAGGAGGCGATGCTGGCTTTGCTTGTAGCTCCGGCATGGCAGCTATTCAACTCGTGCTTTCTTTATTCAAGCCGAGCGATGAAATCATTGTACCAGAGGATTTATACGGAGGGACGTACCGCTTATTCAAAGTATACTCCGAGCAATATAACATTAACCCAGTATACTCCCCTTTTCTATCAGTAGATGAAGTAAAAACATTAATTAATAGTAATACAAAGGCTTTATTTATCGAAACACCAACTAATCCACTTATGCAAGAAATTGATTTAAAGGCTTATGCTACACTTGCTAAGGAGCACAATTTACTATTAATCGTAGACAACACATTCTACACACCATATTTCCAACGTCCAATCGAGCTTGGAGCAGATATCGTTGTACATAGTGCAACAAAATATATCGGTGGTCATAATGATGTGCTTGCAGGTCTTGTTGTTGCAAAAGGAACTGAGCTATGTGAAAAATTAGCATTTAATCATAACGGCATTGGTTTAGTTCTATCCCCTATGGATTCGTGGCTTATTATTCGCGGATTAAAAACGCTTCATTTACGCTTGAAGCAGCATGATGCGAACGCTAAAAAAGTAGCAGCATTTTTAGAGGCAGAAGAGCTTGTTACAGATGTTTTATATACGGGTAAAGGCGGTATGCTAAGCTTCCGTGTGAAGGATGAGCGTATGGTCAATCCATTCCTACAAAACATGAAATTAATTACTTTTGCTGAAAGTCTTGGCGGTGTGGAAAGCTTTATTACGTACCCTGCAACACAAACGCATGCAGATATGCCCTATGAGGAACGTGTAGCTCGTGGTGTTTGTGATCGCCTCCTTCGCTTTTCTGTCGGAATTGAAGAGGGAGACGATATTATCGCCGATTTACAACAAGTATTTAATGTTCTACGAAAGGAAGGTTAAGCAATGAGCAGAATTGAAACAGCATTAATTCATGGCGCCATTCGAGAAGGCTACGAGGATAAAAAAGGTGCGGTCAATGTTCCAATGTATCTATCATCAACCTTCCATCAGGAGTCAATGGATGAGTTTGGTGAGTATGATTATGCACGCTCTGGCAACCCGACACGAGCTGCACTAGAAAAAGCAATTGCAGAGCTTGAGGGTGGCGATCGCGGCTTTGCATTTGCTACAGGTATGGCTGCAGTTTCAGCGTGCTTTATGCTGCTATCTAAGGGCGACCATATTGTAATAACTGAGGATGTATACGGCGGTACATATCGCTTCGTAACTAAGGTATTACCACGCTTTGGTATTACTCATACTTTTGTAGACTTCACAGATTTAGAGGCAGTTCGAGGGGCTGTTAAAACAGAAACAAAGCTATTATATATGGAAACACCTTCGAATCCAACATTAGGCATTACAGATATTAGAGGTATCGTAAAGATTGCACGTGAAATAAATGCACTAACATTTTTAGATAATACATTTATGACACCTATTCATCAGCGTCCGTTAGCATTAGGTGTTGATATCGTCATACATAGTGCAACGAAATTCTTATCAGGCCATTCTGATATCGTAGCAGGTCTTGTTGTTACGAAGGACCCATCTGTAAGTGAAGCGCTATACTTTATTCAAAATTCATTTGGCTCTGTACTTGGTGTCCAGGACTCATTTACACTCATACAAAATATGAAAACGACAGCGGTACGTTTTAATGAGTCAAGCCGAGTAGCAGGACTAATTGCAGCATTTTTAGATGGGCATTCGTTAGTAGAAAAAGTTTATTACCCAGGCTTAGCAACACATCCTGGATACGAGATTCACTCAGCTCAATCTACTTCTGGTGGAGCTGTTCTCTCCTTTACTTTACCAAGCTATGAAATTGCCAAGGCTTTTGTCGAGGCGATGAAAATTCCTGTTTTTGCAGTTAGCTTAGGCGGTGTAGAGTCAATTTTATCGTACCCGGCAAAAATGAGCCATGCAGCGATGGAGCCTGAGGAACGAGCAAAACGAGGCATCACTGACGGTCTATTACGTTTCTCTGTTGGCTTAGAAAGTGGGGACGATTTAATTGAGGACTTTACACAAGCATTAGAAAAAGCGACAAAAGTAGCGCAAATAAAATAATACTTTAAACTCAATCCATTTAAATAGCTTAGGGGATATTCAGAAAGTTTTTTCTTTCTGAACATCCCCTTTTACATTGTATTAGAATTAAAGTTTTAAATTAATTTTGTTTTTGTTGCTGCAATAAAAGCAACAAATATTGAAACGATTACGACTAAAATTGGTGCATAAAAGATTAAAAAATCTTGCATCATCTAACACTCCTTACACATGTGTTTCTTCTTTACCAGATACATAGTCTTTATTAAACACAAATAGTTTAAATACTAAATATAAAGAAGGCACGAGTAATACTAAACCTACAACAAATGCCACTACGAGTGCAATTGCCATCGCTTCATTCGTAAAGCTATCATGGATTGTTAGGTACGGGTAAAGTAAATATGGGTAGTGCGAAATCCCGTAAGCAAAAAATGCGATCGCAAACTGGACGACTAATAAAATGACGGCTAATCCATATTTTACTTTCGCCCATAGAAGCCAAACTGTCGCTAAAAAGACAATACCGGATAGTCCAAACAACCCGGATAACTCAACCATTTGGGCATAGTGCCAATTCCCAAGCGCCTTTAACTCAATAATAATGCCTAGCGCACTAATGATGAGTGGAATCGCCCAAATAAGTGCGTATTTACGCATCAATTCACTCGCTTTATGATCCCCTGCCTTTTGTGCGTACCAGGTTAAAAAGACCGCTGAGATATACAATACTGCTATAACACTTAATACAACGATAGACCAGGATAACGGACTTGTCAGCAATGCTTTATAGTCCAAAACTGGCTGATCGCCTTGCATCGTCACAAAGCCACCTTCAGAAATCGTTAAGATGACGGAAAATGCAGCTGGAATAAAAAGCCCGGACACCCCATAAGCGAGTGCATAGCCTTTATGTCCACTCATCCCACTATAAGATTCAAAGGCATAGTAACTACCACGAATCGTTAGTAAAATAAGCGCAAGGGAAGCTGGTACTAATAAAATCGTACCATAATAAAAAGCGGTTTGTGGGAAGAAACCGACAATCCCCACAAAGAAAAAGACTAGAAAGACGTTCGTAATTTCCCATACAGGAGATAAATACCGCTTAATAATGTTGGAAAGAATATGGTCATTACCGCGCATTAAGCTATAGGCGTTAAAAAATCCTGCGCCAAAATCAATCGATGCGACAATAACATAACCAAATAAGAAAAGCCAAAGTACCGAAATGCCTAGTATTTCTAATGCCATGAGGAATCACCGCCTTGTCGTGCTGCTAATTCTTTTTCAACCGGGTTGTTTTTAAACATACGCTGCAATACGACGACACTACCGATTGCCAACACAAAGTAAACAATCGCAAAGGCGACAAATAAATATTCTACGCCGGTAGCACTTGTCGCACCGTCCTCCGTCCGCATAATGCCATATAATATCCATGGTTGTCGTCCTAATTCCGCTAACCACCAGCCTGCTTCTATCGCTACAAGTGATAATGGACCACTTAAAACGATCAATACTCGGAACCATCTTGATTCAACCCATTGCCACTTTTTCCACTTCCCTAGTAGATAAACAACGGAAAGGAAAATCATAAGCATACCAATTACTACCATGATATCAAAGAGATAGTGGGTAATAAGTGGTGGATGTTCGCCTTCTGGATATTGATCTAACCCAATCACTTCTGAGTTGAAATCATTACTCGCTAAAAAGCTTAACATTTTAGGAATGCGGATTTCATACTTGATTTCCCCTTCATCTAATACACCAAAGAGGATTAAATCTGCTCCTTCTTCTGTTTCAAAATGCCACTCTGCTGCGGCTAGCTTTTCAGGCTGATATTCAGCTAAATATTTTGCAGAAAAGTCACCAATTAATGCTGAAGCAATCGAGAAAATAACACCTAATTTCATCATCATATATAACGCTTTTTTGTGATACATATGGTCTTCACCACGCAATAGCTTATACGCTGCAATCGCTGCTAAAATAAAGGCGACCGTCATATAGCTTGTTACGAGTACATGCCCAATTTTTGTCGGCATAGCAGGTGTAAACATCGCTAAAATCGGTTGGATATTGATGAGCTCGCCACCGACGATATCAAATCCTTGTGGCGCATTCATAAAGGCATTAACAATCGTTATAAATACAGCTGACATCGATGCCCCTATTGCTACAGGAATAAGTAGTAGCATATGATGTTTAGGATTCTTAAATCGATCCCAAGTATATAAATAAATTCCTAAGAAAATCGCCTCAAAGAAGAATGCGAATGTTTCCATGAATAGCGGTAATGCAATTACCTGCCCTGCTAATTCCATAAACTCTGGCCACAGTAGTGATAACTGTAAGCCGATGACCGTCCCTGTTACGACACCGACTGCGACTGTAATCGTAAAGCCACGTGCCCAACGTCTTGCCATCATCGTATAGTGCATATCATTTTTCTTATAGCCGACATATTGAGCAATTAATATCATTAACGGCACTCCCACACCGAGCGTTGCAAAAATAATATGGAAAGATAATGTTAATTCGGTTAATGCTCTACTCCAAAAGACACTTGCCTCTTCCATGTGGATTCACTCCTAAACGCCAAATATTGTTGAAATTACCGCTACTAAAAACACAGCTGAAATGGTAAAGCTTGTAATCATAAACCCTTTCGATTTTTCCATAACGTATCACCTCTTATAAAATGTCTAACCATGTTTTAATGGCTGTTCCTAATATTAATAGAGCTAAAATCGCTTGCAACGCTTTTGTATTGAGCTTGCCGCCAATTTTTGCGCCAAGTGGAGCCGAAATGATACTTGCTACGATCATGACCGCTGCTGGTCCATAGTCGATTTGCCCTGTCATAATTTTGCCGACTGTTCCACCAATCGATGAAATAAACGTAATCGCTAAGCTTGTTGCAATCGTCATACGTGTTGGAATTTTTAATACGACGAGTAAAATTGGGACTAATAAAAAGCCCCCCGCAGCTCCCACAATCCCCGAGCCAATCCCAACGATAAACGCCAAGGTAGCTGCTAGTGATTTGCTAAATGTAAGTTGATCTAATGGCTTATCATCGATTTGTTTTTTTGGAATAAACATCATCACAGCTGCAATTAATGCCAACACACCGTATACGATATTCACTGCCGCTTCCGATAACATGCTAGAACCAAAGCTACCAATAAAGCTACCAACTAAAATCGCCGTACCCATATAAAGAATAAGTGTTTTGTTTAAATAGCCACTTTTACGATATGCCCATACACCCGCAATCGATGCAAAGAATACTTGAATAGCACTAATCCCAGAAACTTCATGTGCGGTGAAAGCTGCTAACCCAAATAACGGAGGAATATACAGGAGCATCGGGTATTTAATAATGGATCCCCCTACACCAACCATCCCTGATACGAATGATCCAATAAAACCAATTAAAAATATGACGACGATGAATGCAAAATCCATCGTACCACCTTCCTTCTCCTTTATTTACTTTAAGTATAGAGAGTGCGCGGTTGCTAAAGTATAGGGGGAAGCCCCTATAATGCTAGAGAAAAAGGCGGATTTGTGTGTTTAATGAATCAATGAAATGAAGCGACACTTATTAATAGTGAAGATAAAAAATGAATAAAACCAAAACCGCTACTTTGAGGACATATACTTAAAAGATATACCAAAATGTCCCCCTTTCTTGAATCCCAAATTTATGAATATCAGTTTTTTTAATCCCCTACTTTCTAAGCATGTTTTCTTTATCTTGTGTGATAGGTAATCTAGAACTTTTTTTGGAATTCCCCCTACTAATAAGGACAAAGATGTCAAGACTAGTCGCTTATTAGCCCCCTTCAAAAATCCCAATCATTGACAAACACAAAATAGTTAAGTAAACTTAACTTAACTATAAACCTTTAAGTTGAATTGGAGATGGTAAGCCTGTGCATGATTATTTAACAATCATAGATGAAATTAATCAAAAGTTTGAGCAGTTCAAGTTGTTAGTTTTAAAAGAAACAAAAGAGGTTGAGGAATTAGAAAACTTCCATTTGACTCCCCAACAAGAAATTATCATGTTTTATATCATTCGTAATGAGCCTGTAATTGCAAATGATATTGCAAATCATTTTGATATTTCCAAAAGTGCAGTTAGCCAAGTAATTTCAAAGCTCGAAGAAATGAACATGATACATCGTCAAGAAAATTCAATAAACCGTAGAGAAACCTTTATTTATCTTGGACATAGAGGGCAAGAGTTTCATCAGCTTCTAAAAAAAATTGACGACATTCTTGTGGAAAAATATTATTCGAAAGTAAGTTTAGCAGCATTAAAAAATGTGCTTGATACATTAAATAAGATTGTTGGAACTACAAAAAACAAAGGGAGTTAAGATAATGGGGGAAAATTTGAAACAATTAACTAATCGTATATATTATTTACCGCATAACAGTGAAACAGATCGACCAATACTGTCTGCCATATGTGGAGTTCACCAAACTTTAATTGTAGATGCAGGAAATTCTGATAAACATGCTAAGTTATTTCTTAAAGAACTTAACAAATACCAAATTACTAATTATCATTCTGTAGTATTAACACACTGGCATTGGGATCATAGCTTTGGAACAAATGAGATGAATATATTAACTATCGCACATGAAAACACAAAAATACATCTCGAGAAAATTATGGAGTATGATTGGTCAGACCAGGCTTTAGATAGTCGTGTAGAAAAAGGCTTAGAGAATCCGTTTTGTTCAGAAATGATAAAAAAGGAATTTGGAGTAGACAGAAATATCACCATCACTTTACCTAATGTTACTTTTAAGGAAAAATTCGAGATTGATTTAGGTGGGATTCGATGTATAGTCAAACATGTAGGTGGAGATCATTCTGACGATTCATCACTCATTTTTGTAGAAGAAGAAAAAGTACTTTTTTTAGGGGACTGTTTGTATCCAAGTATTTACACACAACAACCACAATATACAATTGATAATGTTAGACGCCTCTTAGAAAATATTGAAATGTTTGATGCCGAAATCTATGTGCTGTCACATGAATCTCCATTATCTAAAGAGAACTTTATCGGTTATATACAGTTATTGAAGTTAATTTGTGATTTAACAGAAAAACATCAAAGAAACCACTTGAGTTTGGTTAATGAGCTAGCTACTCGATTAAACCGTAAATTAAGTCAGTTAGAAGAAGAGATTGTTTATTGTTTTATTAACGGATTATGAGTTGATTGAACTAGAGAACTATGAAATACCAAATAAACGAGCTAAATATTGAAACAAAGCATAGAAATGATGGATAATCTGGGTATCAGGTAACTCACATTTTGTAGAACGATTAAAAACTGGCGCTCTATTGAATGAACGGGATTGTGCCTCGTGGATGATGAACAAGTTTCTATGCTTTTCCTAAATATTTAACATGTAAAAAGCGATAAAGCCGAGTGCTTTATCGCTCAATAAAAGGGTAAGAAGGGATTATAAACTGTATGACGTTTACAAAATGTTTACGCTCCTATTATCATTCTTAAGATACTTTATAAATATAGGGGTTTTCCCTTATCTTCTCGTATTATTTAAAAATGTAATTATTACTTGACGATTTGTAAACAGCAACATTCGGGGTTGTATAAAATTTCAAAGCCCTTTTGACAGATGTCACTGAGTTGAACAGGTTTCACTTGTTTAGATTTTATACCGCTGCCAAACCAAACTAATCAAGGTAAAAGCCGATCTAATCACTCATTTTCAACCACGACATAGAAAATAGCAAAAATCTACTCACCAATTTGAGATGAGCAGATTTCCTTCGACAGCCCCCGCATACTACATAATATATTTATTCGTAATACCATATTGAATAAGTTCTGCCTTGCTTTTTAAATGTAGCTTTTGCATAATGTTGGCTTTATGGTTTTCTACCGTTTTAGCACTAATAAATAGCTTGTCTGCAATTTGCATATTCGTAAAGCCTAAAATCGTTAAGCGAACAATTTCTTGTTCACGTGTTGATAATACATCCGGGTTGTTTTTTCCTTTTTTCTTAAATAATTTTTCGATTTGATCTTGTGGCAATCCGACTTCATAATAGCGACGACCTGTATACACACTTTGAATCGCTTCATACATTTCGCCACCTTGGCTATTTTTTAAAATATAGCCATCTGCCCCAACTTCCATCGCCTGTTGAATATAGGCGATTTCGTTATGCATCGTTAGCATAATAACCTTCGTTTCTCGTAAATTCTTTTTAATTTCCTTTGTAGCAGTAAAACCATCTAGACCATTCGGGATGGAAATATCCATTAAGATTACATGAGGCTCTGTTTGATAAGCAAGCCCGATCGCCTCTTCTCCGTCACTCGCTTCTCCTATAACTGTAATATCTGGATAGTTCCCTAGAAGAAGCGCAATGCCCTTCCGGATTAATACATGGTCATCAACGAGTAATATTTTAATCATGTTGTGGCCTCCATCTAGGAATAACAATGTCGATACATGTACCTTGTCCAACTTTTGAGAGAATCGAACACGTACCACCCAATTGGTCAACACGCTCCTCGATATGCTTTAAGCCAAGCCCCTCATTTTTAATCTTTTCTCGCTCAAAGCCAATTCCATTATCTTGGATGGTCATATAAATATGCGTATTATCCTTTACAATGTGGATATGAACTTGAGTTGCTTTTGCATATTTTATTATATTATGTAGCGCTTCTTGTGTAATACGATATAAGTTTATTTCTACCGCAGGATCACATCGATCGAGACCTCGTGTCGTTAATTGAATGTCCAAATGGGGTACATTTTTTTTAATTCCAGCAATTGTTGTTTGTATCGTAGGCTCGAGCCCTAATTGATCTAAACTATGTGGCCTTAATTGATGAGAATAGGCACTAATATCCTTCATCACTTTTTCAAGCTCTTTTCGTACCTCAGCGATATAGTCATTTAGCTCCGCATTATCTTTCACAAACGATTCAATTGCCTGCATTGCAACGGAAACTGAAAATAATGATTGACCGACTCCATCATGCAGCTCCTGTGCCAATCGTTTATGCTCGGATTCCTTTGCCTCAATTAATGCTCGAATCATTTTTTTATTAATAGCCGCCTCTTGTGCTTTTTTAAATGTTTCTTGATCACGTAATACAAGTAGGTATTCCGTTTCCCCTGTATTTTCATTAGCATAAATAGCTGCAGTACTCATTTCTACATCAATTTTCCGTCCATGATAGGTTGGCATTTCTGATAAAAATGAAGGCACCTCATTGTTTGCAATTAAATAGCAGGTCGGCTCCCCCTGCTCCCTTTTACGAATCATACAATACGAGCAAAAAGGTACAAAATCACCAATTTTCCAGCCAGTTAACAGCTTAGCAGCAGGGTTCATCATCACAATCTCCCTACTCTCCTTCATAATAATAATACCATCCTGTATATGCTCAAAAATTTGCTGTAAATACTCATTTTGTAGCCGGGATTGCATATATGACACCTCCTAAAAAATTGATTAATCGTTCCTTAATGTATTATTATGTACTACTTATACTATCACCATTATCTCGTATTAGCCTTAACAAAATAATGGACTTCAATTTTGAATCGTAATTTTCTTTCCCTATCACTTAAATTTGGAACTACTAAAAGAGTGTCTCTAATACAGAAGACACTCTTTTAGATTATAGGCTTATTTTACTTCATTTATCCATTGACTATAGCCTCCAGTCATATTGACTAAATTGTGGAAGCCATTTGCTTTTAATACGCTCGCTGCAATCGCAGAACGACCACCTGCTTGACATTGAACAATTAGCTTTTTATTTGGCACTTCATCTAAACGATTTTTTAATGTACCCACCATAATGTGCTGTGCCTCTTCAATATGCCCTTCATTGTATTCTGTCAGATTACGCACATCTAATACTGCTACATCTTCTGCGTCCATCATCGCTTTTGCTTCTAAAGGTGTAACGTTTTCATATGAATCTAGTACATTCGCTTGCTGGGTCATCGCTTCTACATCCCCATACCCTAAAACTTGGTCGATACCGATTGAGCGAAGGGCGATCAGCATATCATTCATCTGCTTAGGATCCACTAGTAAATATAAAGGTTCCTTGTAGTTCACAATCCAGCCCATCCAGTTTGTGAATGAATTATTGAATGGCACATTCATCGTTCCCTTAATATGTCCTTGTGAGAAGCTTTGTGCATCACGTGTATCTACTACTTGCTGTCCTGCTGCAATCAATCCTTCAATTTCCTCAACTGAAGTAATGACTTGTAGCTCTGGTAAATTTTTAATTAACTCAATACCAATTTTATTCACTGATTTCATTACCGCAAAGTAGTAAGGTGGTTCTGGTTGACCGTCTAATAATGCTGCAACAAAGTCTGGCTCGTTATCAAATTGCATTGCCCAGTTGAATTGTTTTTCGTAGCCAACCGTTGTCGAAGGTACTGCACCAAGCGCTTTTCCACACGCACTACCTGCTCCATGTGCCGGCCATACTTGTAAATAGTCTGGTAACTCTTTAAAGCGTTCAACCGAAGTGTACATCACTTTTGCCCCTGCATCGGCCGTGCCTTGAATACCAGCTGCTTTTTCAAGTAAGTCTGGTCGACCAATGTCACCAGCGAACACAAAGTCACCTGTGAAGATTCCAATCGGCTTATCTGCTGCTGCGCCATCTGTTAACAGGAATGAAATCGATTCTGGCGTATGACCTGGGGTATGCATCACTTCAAAAATAAGCTTACCAAGCTCAAATTTGTCACCATCTTTTAATAACACATAGTTAATACCTTCTAAATTTTGATATTTCCAGTTTTCATCGCCTTCATCTGAAATATACATTGTTGCACCGAAGCGATCAGCTAATTCACGAGAACCTGCTACAAAATCAGCATGGATGTGCGTTTCTAATGTCCCAACGATTTTCATATTTTCTTTTTGAGCTACTTGGATATATGGCTCGATGTTGCGCATTGGGTCAACAATTACTGCCTCCCCTTTTCGTTGACAGCCTACCATGTAAGAAGCGTGTGCTAATTTTTCATCATAGAAATAACGTAATAACATAAAAATCTCTCCTTTTAATTTGATTTTTTATTTAAAACCTGTAGTGTCGCTTGTACATATTTCAATGACTTTTGAACACTAGGGTCTTTTAACCATTTCATAATCGTAAAGAGTTTGACAGGTTCTGTTGTATCTTCTGCTCTTTGTTGAATTTCTTTTACTAGTAATAAGCCTTGCTTTCCTTTTTCTACAACGGGTTCTGTGTAAGATTGGATGCTGGCTGTTGCATAATCGATTGTTTGTTGATCTCTTAGCACAGCGGTTGCAAAATCGAGTACATCCTCTAGTTTATCAATTATTTGTAGAAGCTTTGGCAATTTTTCTAGTAAGCCAACTAATGCTTCCACTGTTTCAAGATTAAGATTGTAGCTTCGCACAAGTTCATCGTATTTTTGAATTGCTTGCTCGTCTTGCAGTACCGCTTGGCCAAAACTCACTACGTTATCGATTGCTTGTAAGTTTTTCTCGTAGGCAGGCAATTGCTGTAGTAAAGATACGAGAGTGGCTTGCACTTCTGGTTGCTTTAGTTGCTCTAGTAACGGATTCGTTTCCATCACTCATGCCTCCTTTCTACATCGTTCCTTTGAGCATGCCGTCCCAGTACATGATTGGTAGTAAATCTTTTTTCATCATATACATGCTCGTACGTTCAACGGCTTGGTTAAATGGCATCGATTCAACAGGCTCTTTTGAATAGTCGAACTCTGCTAAAATGAGTTTGTTATAACCCGTGACGATCGGACAAGATGAGTAACCGTCATACGTTTTATCCATTGTTTGGTTGCGCATACTTGCGAGTACATTTTCGGCAACAACAGGCGCTTGCTTACGGATGGCTGCCCCTGTCTTAGATGTCGGTAAGTTTGCACAGTCGCCAAGACCAAATACGTTCTCATATTTTTTGTGCTGCAGTGTATACATATCTACATCTACCCAACCATTTTGGTCAGCTAATGGACTATTCGCGATAAACATCGGTGCATTCATATAAGGTGTGACGTGAATCATGCTATACTTTACTTCCTCTTTCGCACCCGTATCGAGATGTTCAAAGACGGCGATTTTTTCATCCGCTTTTATTTCAATTAAGTTACGGCGGAATCGTGCATCAATTCTTTTTCGCTCTACTACTTTTTCTAGCGCCTCACGGTATTTCAGTACATCAAAAATAGCTGGATTTGCTGAACCAAATACAACGTTCATATTTTGACGTACACCCGCTTTACGGAAGTAATCTTCAGCTATATGCATAATTTTTTGTGGCGCTCCACCGCATTTTACAGGCGAATTTGGATGTGTAAATAACGCTGTACCCGATTTTAAATTGCGAATCGTTTCCCATGTATAATCTACATGTTCGAATGAGTAGTTACTGCAAACAGATTTTGTACCAAGTGCTTCTTTTAATCCTTTAATAGCACCCCAATTAATTTCAATACCACCTGCTACAATTAAGTAGTCGTACGTAAGAGCTGTTTTGTCTCCTAGAAGGACTTCGTTTTGTTCAGGTTTAAATTCAAGTACGGGTTGTTGAACCCATACCGCTCCTTCTGGGATAACAGATTCCATCGAGCGTTCAGAATCTTCTTTTTTAGCAGCCCCTCCGCCGACTAGTGTCCATAACGGCTGATAATAATGTTTGGATGCTGGATCTATAATCACAACCTCATTTTTCAGGCTTTGCGATTTTCTTAGTAAGCGAGCGGCAACCGAAATACCAGCTGTTCCCCCACCAACAATAATGACTTTGAAAGAACCCTTCATGCTTCTTCCTTCTTTCTAATTATTTTACTTGTGATGCTTTACACTCTCATCATAGTGAAAACCACATCTCAAAAATATAGGGGTTTCCCCCTAAACTGTAACCTACAATATTAGTGGAAAACCCCTAAATCAATCTGTTTTCGGTTATATTAATATAAGAAGAAAGGAGCTGATTTCATGGGTACTTTACAATCTTGGGCAATAGCACACAAAGGAAAGCTGCTTCTCCTACTCTTTTTATCGCTCATTCTAGCTGGCACTATTGTGCTACAAGGCTACAGCATTGTACAAATAGTGAATCTTGTATTTATAGAGGGGCAAGCTTTTACTTCTATTTATCATTATTTAATCGTATTATTCATTGTGATTTTATTACGTTTAACGACCCAGTTCGGGATTAACAGAATTGGTGGAGCCTTAGCGGAACGAGTGAAAAACACTGTTCGAAAAGCGTTACTTCGTAATTGGACAAAACGTGCAATGGAAGAGCAAATAACAACCCAAACAGGTGAAAAGGTTACGCTGTTAATTGATACTGTTGACCAAATTGAAAGCTATTACAGAGAATATATTCCGCAAGTTATCAAAACAACTGTCGTACCACTAATCGTATTAATCGCCGTGTTTATGACGCATTCGACAAGTGGCTGGATTATGCTCATTACAGCCCCTTTTATACCGTTAACGTATATTATTGTCGGTCTACAAACGAAAGCCAAATCCGAAGAGCAATTAGTAGCGATGAATCGATTTTCAGGAAAGTTTCTTGATTTACTGCAAGGCCTTCAAACGATTCGCCTCTTTGGACAAAGTGATCAGCAAGAGCAAGTATTAGCCCAGAGTAATAAAGGATTTATGGAGCGTACGTTATCCGTTTTAAAAATAGCTTTTGCTTCTACACTATTTATTGAACTAATCACAACATTAGGGGTGGGGTTAGTGGCACTTGAAATAGGCTTTCAAATGATTGTCTTTCAGTCTCTTTCTTTTGCACCTGCATTTTTTGTATTAACATTAGCACCTGAGTACTACAACTCCTTAAAAGAGCTTGGTGCAGCCTTTCATACAGGTCGAGGAAGCTTAGGAGCTGTATCGATTATCGAGGAAGCAATGCAATCATCTTCAACACCTGTTCGTTGGGGCAAAGATCCGATTGGAGATCAACCGCAGCTTTCATTACGGCAGGCAACATATCAATATAATAATGGTCCACTTATAGGACCAATCTCTCTCAATGTTGAGCCTGGCGAAACTATTGCTTTAATTGGCCCTACTGGTCACGGTAAAACAACGATATTAAATATGCTATCAAGCATGATGGAAATAAATAGCGGTAAGGTTTTACTAGATGGAAAGCCACGAAATAAAGTATCTGAGCAAGCATGGTATGAAAAAATGAGCTATATTTCTCAGCATCCATATGTGTTTGCAGGTACGCTTCGTGATAATATTCGAATGGGTATTCTAGCTTCTGATGAGGAAATCTACGATGCATTACGACAAGCACAGCTTACTGATTGGCTAGAAACACTTCCTGAAAAGCTAGATACATTTATTGGTGAAGGTGGGCGAGGATTATCTGGTGGTGAAAAGCAGCGCGTCGCTATAGCCCGAGCTTTTTTAAAAAACCCTTCCATTTTATTTTTCGATGAACCAACTGCAGGACTCGATGTGTTAACAGAGCAGTTACTAACAAAAGCGATTCAGGCATTCCAGCAACGTGCGACCGTCATTATTGTTGGACATCGCTTTGAAAGCGTTCAGCATGCAAATACAATTTATGTAATCGAAAATGGAAAAGTGAGTGCTTATGGTACACAAGCACAATTAGCCTCTCACCCATTTTATTCTTTTATGAAGAACGGGGGCTCATCTAATGAAGGCACTCTATAGTATGATTTGGCAGGATAAAAAGGATGTACTACTGGCCATGGCTGCTGGGACTATTAGCGGCCTTACTGCAGTAGCGCTATTTGCGCAAAGCGGCTTTCTCATTTCAAAGGCGGCTCTTATGCCTCCCTTTTATATAATATTAATTTTAACAGCTTTTCTTAAGCTGTTTGGTGTTGTTAAATCAGCTAGTAAGTATGGGGAGCGCTATATTTCTCACCGCGTCACATTTCGCTTCATGAGTGCTGTACGAATGCGCTTTTTCAAAAAGCTCGTTGGACAAGCCAATCTTTTGCATACCTATAAAAGCGGAGACCTACTAAATCGAATAACAAGCGATGTTGATGTATTGCAGAATTTTTTCTTACGCGTTGTGTATCCTCCGTTTATTGCACTATTTGTTTTTTTGGCTACAATCCTGTTTACAGTTTGGTTTTCTCCGTGGATTTCGTTAATTTTAATGATTGGTTTTATTTTCACAAGTACAATCGTTCCGGCGTTCCTTATTAGTCAAAAAAGGAACATGGATCGCTCATCAGTGAAAAGAGTATTTTCAAATGATGCAACGGAATATTTATACGGATACCGTGATTTACAGTTGCATAACCAATTAGCCTCTAAGGAGCAGGCATTACAAAAAATCAGCCTTGATTATTCTCGACAAATTCGACAAGAAATGAACCGCGAACAGAGTGCTCATTTTTGGAATCAGCTTATTTCATTACTTACAGCATTTTTCATTGTTGGTGTTGGTGCTTACTTAGTTTCAATCGGAGATTTAGACGGGCTATACTTTGCCATGCTAATTCTAATCTCATTAACAGTATTTGAATCAGCTATTGGTTTAGCGGTCGTACCGAGTCATTATCTTAATGCAGAGGAGGCGACTAATCGGTTAGAAGAGGTTTGTTCCACTCCGGCTATAAATTCTAAGCCATTAGTGAGAGATAAACGCTTAAAAATAACATGTGATAAAGTGAGCTATAGTTATGAGCAATCCATTCACCCGGCTATTTCACAAGTCAGTTTTGCGGTTTCTCCTGGGAAAAAAGTGGCCATTGTTGGTCAAAGTGGCTCAGGTAAATCAACGATATTCCAGCTGCTCATTCAAGAGCTTCAGCCAAGTAGCGGAAATATACTAGTAAACGAACAGTCAATAGTTGAAATTGAAAAGCAGCAGCTCTGGGATCAAATGAGTATTCAATTACAGCATAATCACTTCTTTTCTGGAACCCTTAGAGATAATTTACTTTTAGCAAAGCCAGCAGCGCCTGATGAGGAGCTACAACATGTGTTAAATCAAGTATTCATTTCAAAACCTTTAGATTCACCTATTTATGAAAAAGGATCAAATCTTTCAGGTGGAGAAAAGCAGCGTCTAGCTTTTGCTCGAGTCCTGTTAAAAAACACCGAGCTATGGCTACTTGACGAACCGTTCACAAGTGTAGATGCTAAAACGGAGGCACATTTATTCGATACACTTCTCAATTGTGGAAGAGACAAAACAATTATACTCATCACTCATAAACTAACAGACTTAGCGAGAATGGACAACATCTTACTGATGGATAATGGCGAACTAACTGAAAGCGGAACATTTGAACAATTAATGAGTGCACGTGGTCTCTTCTATAAAATGTATCAAGGGCAAAAGCGATAAATTTTAAAGGGCTGATTGAAAGAGATTAATTCTTTCAATCAGCCCTCTATCTTTGTCTATAAATGAATAACTCCATTGAAAAAGCTGCCCATTACGGACAGCTCGTTGTATACTTACTTATTTACTTACCTAATCGTTCTTCAATAAGTGTTTGCATATCAATGGCGATTGTATCGTAGGAAACGCCATCTTCTGTTTCTGAGTAGCCTGTATAATTTTTCACGATAATCCCTTTTTCATCGACTAAATGGAACGTATTCGCATGCAATACTTGGTCTGAATTATCAGGCATCTTCACTATGGTTTTAAACGATTGTTTTGCAAATTGCTCAATAAATTTTTGGTCGTAACCAGTTAGTAAATGCCATTTTGATTCATCAGGCACTTCTATAAAGTTTAAATAATCTGATAACACTTCCGGCGTATCATTTTGTGGATCCACTGAAAACGCAACGATATTATAGTCTTCTACTCCACGCTCGATTAATTCCTCTTGGATTTTAGCCATATTGACAGTCATCGGCGAACAAATTGTCGTACAGTTAGTAAATATAAACATCGCGATCCATGGCTTACCCTCTAATGATTCTAGCGTTACCTTTTCGCCTCTATGATCTGTCATCTCGAAATCATCAATCTCATATGCAGTCGAAGGTTTAAATTTATAATTGCTGCATGCGCTTACAATCGTTGCAATGAAAAGTAGCGCAACGAGTCCGACTAATCTTTTTTTCATAACTATCTCTCCACTCTTCCATCATTGATTTCATCTTACCCTAATTGCGCTAGTAATGACAATAGTCGGTTTCGTGAAGGCTTTTCAACGATATTGTGAAAAATAATTTCACAATTTTCTAAGGCTTCATGGAAACTAGTGCTGTATGAATAGCCTCGAGTTTATTTTCGATTCTATAGAGTAAATAAAACGATACGAGAATCGGAAATCCAATCTCTTGTACTAACGATACCCACTCTTCCATCGGTCAGCCCCCCTTTCTTATGAAAAAGCCGGCAAGAGCTCTTGCCGGCTTAATCGTTAGCTCATAGTAAACGGTGTAACAACACGATCAACTAAGCGCGCTGATTTTTTTCCAACAATCGATTGCCCTTCTCGCTCGAAGATATTTTGTGCAATGATTGTTTGCATTGTGGAATTAACCATTTCATCTGTTAAACTCGTACTAGGGTTATTAATTGAAAGTGTTAAAGTTTTACCGCCAGTTAATTCAAATACTAGCTCTAATACTTTTGTCATACGATTCCCTCCCTTCTACTGATTTCAAGCTTGCATTAGGCAATTGTTTCTTTTTGTGTCTTTTCAACATCGATTAATGTTAATTCAGAAAGACTTCCTAGTGCAGTAGCTACTGCTGCTAATTCAGTAGCAGATGCCTGCTCCTTCACATTTCGATACGTTGCCTTTTTAACAATCGGCTTATTTTCCTCGTTAACACCAGCATCAAACGATAAAACAAGTGAAGCGCTTTGGAATTGATAGGCTGCCATGATGTTCACCCCCTTTCATAAACATATATAGTTTTTTGAAAGAGAAAAAGGGACATAGCTAATGAAAAAATTGGAGAAAGCTCTTATAATAGTTAGAGAGCTAGTAAAGAGGTGAACATATGATATTAAGTGGATGGTTTTTATGGTTTATATTATTTTGGGTTGTCGTACTTATCTCGTTAATGGGAATCGGCGGATTTTTCATGTTTAGAAAATTTTTAAAGGCACTACCTAAAAAGGATGGTAAATCTGATTTAGACTGGCAAAATTTTTATTTGGATAAAACAATCCATTTATGGAGTGAGGATGCAAAAGAGTTACTTGGCGAATTGACAAGCCCTGTACCTGAGCTTTTTAGACAGGTAGCAAAGGAAAAAATTGCAGGCAAAATCGGTGAGTTAGCACTGGAGGAGCATGCAAATTCAATCTCTCATGATTTAATTATTCGTGGCTATATTCAAGCTACACCAAAGCGAGACCATAAGTTTTTACGAAAAAAATTAAATCAAATGGAAATTGATATTACACCTTACGAGCATTTATTCGAATAAAAGAGAAAAGCCTTACGAGTTCATTCTCGTAAGGCTTTTTTCTAGCTTCTTATATTGACGTAGCATGGATAAACGCCATGGTATAATCATTGACCAAGCTAGCAGGAAAAACATTCCTCCTAATTCTCCTACGTCTAAGCTGCTGGAAAATACTGATTTCAATACAATTCGTAATACAAGTAGTCCAATTAAAATAAAAGCAAAAGCTTTAGAGCGCTTCAAAAAAATAGAAGCATCTCGCACTTCTAGCTTAGATGTTGCAATTAACACCGTCGAAAACAATAACCCTAATAGAGTTGCCTCTAAAATTTGCATAGGTGCCACTCGAAACTCTTCAAAAAGAAACATAAAAGCACCTGTTGACATGGCTAGTGGCGGAATGATTATTTTTCGTACATTCACAGGCTTATTCTGTGACCGAATACGTACGAAGAGAACAAGAATCCCCATAAAAACTGCTCCAATAGAAGATGCCAATATTAAATAATGAGAAGGTATTGCACCAAACATTCGAATCCCTCCTCTATCTCGTTGCTTGACCTTCCTGCGATTAAAAAAGGTTATCAATAACCTGCTTTAGCTTTTCAGGTGTGAACGGTTTTGTAATAAAATCTTTTGCCCCATGCTCTATTGCATCAACAATAATTCGTTGCTGCCCTAATGCTGTGATCATAACGATTTTAGCATCAGGAAACTCCGGTATAATTTCTTTTACAGCTTCTAAGCCAGACATTACAGGCATCGTTAAGTCCATAGTAACAAGGTCTGGGCGTAGCTCACGATACATTTTTACCGCTTGTTTTCCATTTGATGCCTCACCTATTACATCAAAACCCCATTCTGTTAACATTTTTCCAATAGTGACACGCATAAAGAGTGCATCATCTACTATTAATACAGTTGGCATAGAAAAACTCCTTCACAAAACTCGGCTAACAATTGTACATTTGCATTCTCTTAAGTTTAACAAATTAGAAGCCAGTAAATCCACCGAAAATTGGTGAAAGAAGACGAATAATATAATCAAGTCCATTAAAGAATAGAAGAATTCCGACCGCTATCATAATATAGCCACCAATTTTAACGATTTTTTGACTATGTGTTCGAATCCAATTCATTCGTGAAATAAAGAAAGATAGGATAAAGAACGGTATTGCAAATCCAAAGTAATAAGCAAGCATATAGCCTAAGCCTGCATCTGGGTTTGTTCCTGCAAGTAAAATAATAGAGGCTAAAATCGGGCCTGTACAAGGCGTCCATCCTGCTGCAAAAGCTAGACCAATTAATACGGAGCCAAAATAGCCACCTGGTCGATTTTTAAATTGAAATTTACGATCCTTCATTAAGAAATCGATTTGAAGCAAGCCTACAATTATTAAACCAAAGATAACAATTAAAATAGCACCAATTTGACGAATTAAATCCTGGTAATTGAAAAAGAAATCCTTTGCAAGTGAAGCACTAAAACCGATTGCAATAAAAATAATTGAAAATCCTAAAAGGAAAAAGAGTGTATGTAAGATAGCCCTTCTTTGCATCATTCCTTTTTCATTTTTCAGCTCATCTAGCGTCATTCCTGTTATATATGATAGGAATGCCGGATAAAGCGGCAAGGTGCATGGCGAAATAAAACTTAAAAATCCAGCTCCAAACGCAAAAAATACATTAATATCTGTTGCCATGAAATATGTTCATCCCTTCTTGTTAATATTTCAATCGTATCAAATTCCAAGCAAAAAAGCGCTCTTTACAACTTTGAATATTTCATGGCAACTTCGTGTGATAAATGTGAAGTAACAAAATAAAGCAAAACATATAACCAAAGCAAACCCTTCTAAAAGCTTGGATTATAAAAAAAATCAACAACACTGAACATTGAATAAATCAAAACGGTAAATAAAATTACAATAACATAGGCCATTGTCTGAAAAATAAACAACCAAGCCCATTTCTTTTTTTCTGGCTTTTGTTCAACCCATTTTTTTGCAGCAGCGAAGCTTATAAACCAGCAATGAAATGTTATAAATACGGAAGGAAATATAAAAAGGAATAATAGTAGAATTATTCTTATGAGAAATGAAGGATCATAATTGCCATAGCTCACAATGTAGAATGGTAGTACATACCAAAAAAGAGATGTAAATAGTAATAGAATTAATACAATAAAATGGAGCCACCAATATTGCTTATGAACTTCGCCGTAAAAACGTAATGCCTCCTTCATAAACACTCACCCTTTTGTATTCTTCCTACTAGTTTATTTTTAAGAGGCATCAATTAGAAACAAATGCAATAAAAAAATGCTCTGCACAATGATTTGTGCAAAGCATTTTTATTAAAACGTACGTAAAAATTCAGTTACTTCCTTACCTGCTCTTAAATTCCAAATCGGCTCGAAGCGTCGAATAATTGAATTTTTCAGCATATTCATTTCCTTCGTATCATTCATAGGACATATCGAAAAGTGAATTTTATCCTTTCCAAATCGATCCGTTAAACGTGCATTAATATGACAATGAGTTGCAGTCCCATCCTTAAAACAACCCTTCGCTGAAATATTGCCAATGTGTTGGTTAAAGCGCTCTCGATAAGATCGTGCACATACCCCTGAAAAAACAAGTTCATTCCCTACAATGATGTTATACACGCCATTTTTTTGTAGCAAATCCTCATTTCCCTTAACAACAAAACGTGAAAAATTTAAATCCCCGTAATTATTTAAAAACTGCTTATAAAACGGATTCCCCAATTCTTTAAGCTCAAGTAACGCTTGCCCAGCAGGCTTGTCGAGCAAATTTGTATACTGTGTTTCGGTATCATCTTTTAAATGCTCATACTTTTTTTGCTGCAGCAGCTCCTCAAGTGTCATTTTATCGAATTTTGCAAAGGTGTTCTCAATCCCCTTTTGAAGAACATCTAATTCGATTTTGTGAAAATCATACTTCTTATCCCCAAATGTTACATACATCCTTTCTCCCCCTTTATGTATTACAAGTATTATTATTCGACATTTATCGCAGAAACCCTGCTAAAAATAAAAATAAGCTACGAGTCTCAGTCTCGTAGCTTATCCTTCTCATTTTCTATGCTGTTTTTATTGCGTTTCTTTTCCTAGCTTCTATTAATTTTGAAAGTGAAAAAATGAGAAGAGCAATCCAAATACATGAAAAGGCGAGTAAGTCTATATTTGAAAATGGCTCCTTGTATAAGAATACACCAAGAACAAACGTGATTGACGGTGATACATATTGGATAAAGCCCATTAAGTACAGCGGAATTTTTTGAGCTCCTTTTGCAAAAAGAACGAGTGGAATGGCAGTTAAAATTCCGCTAACTAAGATTAATACATCAGTAGTAATATCAATATGTAAAAATGCTACTGTTCCTTTACCATACAAATAAAGCATATAGATAAGCGCGAATGGTAAAATAAATAAAGTTTCAATAGCTAACCCACGTGTTGCATCGAGCTCGATTTTTTTCTTAAGAACTCCATAGATTCCAAAAGATAAAGCTAAGAGCAATGATGTCCATGGAACCTGTCCATAATTCACTGCAATGATAAGTACTCCTAACGATGCCATAATGACCGATAGGATTGTCGCCCTCGATAATTTCTCTTTAAAAAATAACATGCCAAATAATACTGAGATTAACGGATTAATATAATAGCCCATAGACGATTCTAGTACATGATCATGCGTGACCGCCCAAATATATGTAAACCAATTGATTGAAATAAAAAATGACGCTGCTATTAATGAGAAAAATTGCTTTTTATTGCGCCAAAGAAATAGTAGATCTTGACGTAAATATTTTAGTTGACCAATTATTAATACAAATATGGTTGTAAAGACAAATGACCAAATTATACGACCAGCTAATAGCTCCATACTATCAACATGTTGAAGCAGCTTCCAAAACATCGGGAAAATACCCCATATTGCATAAGATAAAAAGGCAAATACCATGCCCTTTTGTTGCTCTGTCATAACCGCACCTCTTACTTAGCATAATATAAATAAAGCCTATTATAGAGGGCATACTTAAAAATGTAAATGCGATAAAGTTAAAATTATTTCGGAAATAGAAATTATCAACCTATCAACTTATAAATGGTTCAGAGATAAGTAATTCTTTACAAAATATATTTTTACTTTGCCTAAATGAAGGGAGCTATTACTAACGAATAGCCCCCTTCCTTCCTACCTATTCAACTTCCACAATACCATTTTGCAGCAAATACATTTTATGATACAAGCCTTTTTGGGCTAGTAGCTGCTGATGATTACCGCACTCAACGATCTCTCCCTGATGAAGTACGAGTATTTGTTCTGCATCCTGAATGGTTGATAATCGATGTGCAATGGCAATCGTCGTTCTACCTTTCCGCATTTTATTTAAAGAGGCTTGTATAGCTACCTCTGTCTCCGTATCAATTGATGCTGTCGCTTCATCCAAAATTAGTACTTTAGGATTTGTTGCAATTGTTCGGGCGAACGCTATTAATTGACGCTGCCCACTAGAAAATGTCGATCCTCGTTCAGTTACCTTTTGATAATAACTATTAGGTAGGCTTTCAATAAAGCTATCTGCTTGTACAAACTTTGCGGCCTCTCGGACATCCTGATCAGAAAGCTCGTCATTATAAAGGCGTATGTTACTTGCAACCGTACCATAAAACAGGAAAGGATCCTGTAAAACTAAACCTAGCTTTCTTCTAAGCTCATGCTGACTATACTCTCGGATAGATACACCATCTATCAATATAGCTCCTCGTTCAAATTCATAAAAGCGCATCAGCATATTAATGATTGAGCTTTTTCCGCTACCAGTATGTCCGACTAAGGCAACGGTTTCGCCCGGATGAACTGTAAACGAAATGTTTTTTAGCACGTCCTGAGCTCCGTCATAGCTAAATGACACGTTCTGAAACTCAATTTTCCCGTCTGTTATCTCTAAATCAGTAGTATTTTGCTTTGGTTCTACATTCGTATCATCTAACAGCTCAAATACTCGACTTGATGCAACGATTGCTTGCTGAAACAAGGACAGCCGTTCCATCATTTGATTAATTGGCTCAAAGAATCGACTAATATACGATACAAAAGCATAGACAACCCCCACCTCAACTGCTGTTTGTAACGAGGTAAGACCGAAATAGGTTAAGAGTAATACAATCGCTGCAAAATATACTAAATCAATAATTGGACGAAGTAGTAAACTGTTTAGCTTTGTATTGTCCATCATTGCCTTATAATGCTGTTCATTGATAACATCAAATTCCTTATTAAAACGTGACTCTTGACGGAACGCCTGAATAATGCTCATTCCTGATAACGATTCCGAAAGCTTCGCATTTAGTTCACTTAGCTTTTCCCGCATCGCCATATAAATGACCGAGCTAAGCTTACGATATAAATAAATAATGTAAATGATAACCGGAAGCAACACAACTGCAAACAGAGCGAGCATCGGATTAAGTAAAAACATCGCTACATAAACTCCGATGATTAAAAAGGCAGCCTGTACAATACTAATAAGGACACTTACAAATAAATCTTTAATTGCTTCTGTATCGTTTGTAGCACGAGAAACAATTGCCCCTGCTGGTACACGATCAAAATAACGCATCCCAAGCCCATGAATTTTTGTAAAAACATCTATCCGAAGCTGACGTATAACCTTCAATGCAATTTCCTGAAACCTCAGCTGCTGGAAATAGCTTATTACAACATTTAAAAGCTGAATGAGAATATACGAGCCTGCTAAAAAAAGAATCGGTCCTTGCTCGAAGCTTCGCAAGGCTACATGTTCATCTAAAAAGACCTTAATTATATAGGGACCTAATACATCACCTGTAACTGTTAATACGAGTAATAATAATGCAAAAGCGATAGCCTTTTTATGAGGCTTTAAATACGATAATAATCGTTTTAATATTGCTGCTTGCTCCTTACGTGAAAAGGTTGGCTTATCCTTCATGTACTTGCCCTCCTTGTTCCACAAGCTGCTCTAGCTGCTGCAGCCTATACATTTCACAATAACGCCCCTTTAAAGACATCAGTTCATCATGATTCCCCTGTTCTACAATCGTTCCATCGTGCATAACTAGAATAAGCTCGGCATGCTGAATGGCACTTAGACGATGAGACGTAATGATGGTCGTTGCATCCATACGTTCCTCTTTTAGTGAGTGTAGAATAGCTTCCTCTGTTTTTGCATCGACTGCAGATAAGGAATCGTCTAATATGAGAAGCTCTGGTTTAGTTAAAAGGGCACGTGCAATGGATATTCGTTGCTTTTGCCCACCAGATAAAGATACCCCTCGCTCACCAACGACAGTTTCATAGCCTTTTGGAAAACGTTCAATGTCTTCATGGATATGAGCTGTTCTTGCTGCCCGATACACAATTTCCTCTTTCGCTTGAACATTTGCAAATGCAATATTCTCGTAAATTGAGGCCGAAAATAAAAAATGATCCTGAGGCACGTAACCAATTGCTTCTCTGTAGCAAAGTTTCTTATATTGCTCAATTGGTATACCATTGTACATAATTTCACCATCATATCCATCGAATTCGCGCAGCAGTAATTTTAAAACAGCTGTTTTTCCCGAGCCTGTTTTTCCTACGATTCCTAGCGTTTCGCCCTCTTTTAAGTGAAATGAGACATTTTGTAACGCTGGTGTTGTGTCATCTGGAAAACAGAATGATTTCACACGAAAAATTACATCTCCATTTGGTCGTCTATCGATTGCACCGAATGAATCTTCCATTTCAATAGGTACTCTTAGCAACTGTTCAATCCGGTCATATGAGGCACTCCCCCGCTCAACAATATTAAACAGCATCCCGATAGCAAGCATTGGCCACACCAGTAAGCCTAAGTAGGTCGTAAAGGCAACTAAATCACCAATTGACATGGCCCCATCAACAATAAATTTTGCGCCAAAGGATAGTGTTAATATAAAACTTACGCCTATGACAAGGCTAATCGTTGGATCAAACAACGAGTCCACCTTTGCTACATGGAGATTCTTTTCCACTACCTCATCAGAAAGGCGAGTAAAATCTCCTATATCCTGTTCCTGATGACCAAAAGTTTTAATCACCTTGATTCCACTAATACTCTCTTGTGTTTTATCATTTAAATCCGAAAAAGCACCTTGAGCGGTACGGAATCGAGTATGCAGTAATTTCCCATAATAGCTAGTTAAAATCGCCATAAACGGCATTGGAAGCAGTGCAATCAAGGTTAGACGCCAATCGATTGTAAAAGCCATAGCGAGGATAACGAAACCACCTGTCATGGCAGAATCAAAAAGCGTTAATACGCCCCCACCAGCCGTTTGCTGAACAGCAGAGATATCATTTGTTGCATGAGCCATTAAATCTCCAACACGACGCTGCTGGTAAAAGGCGGGTGACATCTTCGAAAAATGCCGAAATAATTTTTCTCGGAGTGCCTTCGCTAAATAGTTTGACGAACCAAAAATCATTTTTCTCCAGTAATAGCGAAGAGCATACATAATAATAGCAACAATAATGATGAGGCCAATCCATTTCGCTAAAGAGCCTTTCGTTAAGGAACCTGCCCCTATTTCATCAATTGTATAGCCAATCACTTTTGGTGGTATAAGCTGTATCACTGCAACGAGCGCCAGCATAAATATACCGACTAAATATTCGGTTTTCTTCTCCTTAAAAAACCAACCGAGTTTTATAAACACCTTCATATACTCACCCATTTCCCTACTTCGATTTGTATATTTTAGCAAATTTTCTAAAGCCTATGAATAGTTTTATAATAAAACATTCCGATTTTTGAAATTATTTTCTCCATGAAAAAAGCCTCAAGAATACGTTCTTGAGGCTCATTTATATTAGGTTGTTACTTTAAATACCGTTTTAATTTTTTGAAGTATACCACCTGTTGAATATGTTAAAACACTACGTTTGTAGAAGGTTAAGCTTAACAAATAAAGCCCAATAACCGTTGCTAGAAGTACGCCTAGGGATAATAATGGCTCAATGAAAGCCATATCTGTACCACCTATTCGCATTGGCATGACCATACCTGATGTGAACGGCACGTATGAAAATACTTTAATCAATAGAGTATCCGGATTTGTCATGGCAGCGATCATAATATAAAACCCTATAATAATAACAATCATCGCAGGTGTCATTACTTGTGAGGATTCCTCTACTTTGGACACAAGGGACCCAAATAATGCACCAACAATTAAGAATAATAGGATCGTCAGCAGTAAGAATAACACAACATAGATTAAAAACGTTGGAGATAAATCAGACATGATTTCCTCCACGAATTTCCACATTGCCCCTCCATCCTTAAACTTCAGTACGGCAAATAGGACACTAAACAGAATAACGAATTGTGTAATTGCTACTAGGTATATTCCAAATACTTTTGAACGAAAATGAGTTTCTGGCTTTACACTAACAAGTAGCATTTCTAATGCACGAGAGCCTTTTTCTGATGCAACATCTGTTGTTATTATTGATAAATAGGATAGTACAAAAATATAAATTAGAATTCCTGCAGCATAGGAACCGAACATTCCAGCACGCTTCTCTTCTGTTGTTTTGCCTTCTAAAGCCTCCTTATTTAACGGAGTCATTTTTAAAATAGGTGCTGTATCGAGCAACGAAGCAGATTGTTCATCTGTTAAATTAAGCTGCCCCATTGCGTAAAGCTGCGCTACTGCATCAAGCTGATAGGAAATATCCTCTTGTTTATTTAGTGGGAGCGGATCAAATGAATAAATATCGGCTGCTAATTTCCCGTCTTTATCACTAAGCTCAATAGCAGCTAAGTAATCACCATTTTTAAGGTCTTTCTCTATATCCTTCACATTTTCTACTACCTCAAATTCGGTACTACCATCACTATGGAAATAATTCGAAACATCCATATCTGTTTTAACAATAAGGGCGATTTGCTCTGCCTGCTCATCCTTACTATCAAAAAGTCCCTTAATGTCAGACCAAAATGCAACTGCAAATATGGCAACTAGATAAATTGTTGTTGTAATAATAAATGCCTTTGAACGTAATTTTTGCTTATATAATTGCTTTAATAGAACTGAAAACTTAGACATGATTGCCACCTACTTGATCTTTAAAGATTTCGTCTAGCGATAAATAGTCCAGACTAAATTTCTCAATATACTCCCCATTCGATACAGCTTCAAATACTTGCTTAGCATATTTTTCGTCCTCTAAAGTTAATATATATTGGTCCCTATCAACCTTTATATCTTTTACACCGGGTAACTTAGCTAGCTCTTGTTCTGACAATGCTGTACGAATTGTCAGCTTTGTTTTACCATACTGCTTTTTTAGATCTAGTAAGGAGCCCGAGAATAGAGAAACACCTCTTTTTAATAGGCATAAGTGGTCACAAAGCTCCTCGACATTTTCCATTTGATGACTTGAAAATAAAATAGTCATTCCTTCATCACGCAAATGTAGAATCGCATTTTTTAGTAGATCTTTATTCACTGGATCAAGACCACTAAACGGCTCATCAAGAATTAAGAACCTTGGCTTATGAATAAAGCTAGCAATTAGCTGCACCTTTTGCTGATTTCCTTTTGATAAGGTTTCTGCCTTATCCTTTCGCTTTTCTTCAAGATCAAATTGTTCTATCCAAAAATCGATTTCTTTTTTTAATACCTCTTTTTTCATTCCACGTAATTCGCCGAAGAAGTAAAGCTGATCCTCTACCTTCATCGTAGGGAATATTCCTCTTTCCTCTGGTAAATACCCAAGAAGATCACGATTAACTGAATTGATGGGCGTTCCATCCCATTTTATCGTCCCTTCTGTTGTATCCTGTAAATCTAAAATCATACGAAAAGTTGTCGTTTTACCGGCTCCATTTTGACCTATTAGACCGAAAATCTCACCCTTTTCAATTTCAAAAGTTAAGTCCTGCACAGCTGTGAAATCTTTGTAGCGTTTTGTTACGTGCTCAAGCTTTAATGCCATTTATGTATACTCCTTTCCTCTAACTATTGTAATAATACTTGCTTGCCTAACTCAATATACGTATAAAGTCAGTTTTAGTTTCAAATAATTTCTATAAAATTGTAAAAACTCATAAAATTTGGTTTACACAAAATAGGAATTAAACTAAAATGCAGAACCTTTGGGCACCTAGTTATCTCAAAAGTTTTGAAATTATTCACAAAAAACCGCTTACATGTTGTAATTTATCAGTTGTAGTAGAATCAATTATGCATTAATATTATTCCGGTAGAGGGAAAATGAGGTATTTAGTATTAGGTAGAATGTAGTTTCAGCAACAAAAAGAAAATATAATCCCTATATTCATATTTTTAGAATCATAAAAATAAACACCGTTTGATATTTTTCTGATTTTTACAATAAATTTCAATCCCCCTTAATAAACATCGGTAATTTAAACATAAAATATTTCATTAAAATAATAGACAGGCTATGGATCATTCTTTACTATCGACTGTCAGAAGGATGTATGTGAGAAATATGTTAACAGGCAACAATAATGTAAACGGCGATCTTATAGCTAAAACCATCGATAAAAATATTGCCATGATCCGCTTTGATATGAACAGGAGCGTCACTTATGTCAACACCCTTTTTGCCAATACCCTTGGCTACAGTGCGGAAGAAATGATTGGAAAGAGTCATCAAGAATTTTGTTTACCTTCTTTCGTAAATAGTGTAGCCTATGAGAATTTTTGGCGTAATCTTTATTTTGGGAAGAGCTTTCAGGACAAAATCGAAAGAATCGATGCCCTAGGAAACCGGATATGGTTAGAAGCAACCTACATGCCGATTTTTGGTGAAGGAAGCAGAAGAGTTATTGGAGTATTAAAAATAGCAACTAACATTACCGAACGGCAAAATGGTATTTTAGCAGTAGCTGATGATTTTAAAAAAATGGCGGAACAGTTACATAGAAGCTCAGAGCTGGGTATCTCAAGAAGTAAGCAACTCCGCGACAACATCACAAACATCGCAAAAGAATCGGAAGAAAATGCAGCCAATCTTGACAGTCTTCATTTGCAAGCAACTTCGATTAAAGGAATTGTAAAAACAATTCAAGATATTGCATCTCAAACAAATTTATTAGCATTAAATGCAGCTATAGAAGCGGCAAGGGCTGGTGAATACGGTAGAGGATTTGATGTAGTAGCCAAAGAAGTAAGAAAACTATCGACTCGAGTTGAAAATTCGATTCTAGAGGTGAAGGAAAACATTGAAGGAATCGTTCGAGAAATAGATTATGTAACAGAGAGTATTACTCGTGTTTCAGAAAATGTAAAAACAACAGATCAGCAAATACATGTAGCACTTGAAGATTTTTTTGAAATAGCGTCATCAGCTGAAGAATTAGATGATCGGGCACAAAAATTTACGAGCATTATTTAGTATCCTTAAAAATAGAAGTACAAACTATCAAAGACACCCTTTCAGCCTAGAATTGGTTGATAGGATGTCTTTCGTTTTTAATATATTAAATTACGTGTATTTTCTGCTACGGGCTGCTCTCTTCCCTTGGGCGAATCTTTAACTACAAGTGAAGTCCTTGGATTCTCAGAAATCAATGTTGGACCTCTCATCAGCATGTCTGCTATTAAGTTCTATTTAACATATTGTCTTAATGTGTTCGCGATTGCTTCACATATTGCTTTGTAGTTTTTTTGGTACAAGCGCACATCTTGGCTAGAGTTCACGAAGCAAACCTCAATTAATAATGCTGGTTTTGTCGTTTTATTTAAAAAGGCGAAATCTGTTGTTCTCTTCGCCCCCCTATTCTTTAATTTACCAGCGCTAGCAATAGCAGCAGAAACCTGCTGAGCAAACGATTTAATAGAAGGATTTACATAATATACTTCACAGCCTAGTGGATGATTTATTCTTTTTGCTACGGAATTAAAATGGACACTAACATCTAATCGCCTGTCTGTTGAATTATGCTGATGTATTAAATATCGTAGATTTTGCTTTTGATTTTGAGACTGATTATCCTGTACCTCTTGAACGACTATTTTATTCTTTTTTAGTATTGATACTACTCTACTAACGACCTTTCGTGCCTCTGCTACTTCATCAATGATTCCTATAGCACCTGATCCTACTGCCCAATGTCCTGGACTTATTGTAATCATAAAAACCCCTCCCTTTTTAATTAAATATATAGATTTGACTCTAACAAAAAGGGACGAAATAGCGCATATATGCACGAAAATAAAAAAGATGCCTAGAAAATTCTCTTTCTTCAGGCATCCACAATTTACTAAACAACTAATAATTGACGAAGATATTCTTTTGCATTTTTTTGAATTCCTTCATATTGATTTATTAACACTTCATATCGAATTGGCTTACTTATTAAATATCCTTGAATAATATCACAGTCATTTTTCTTTAAATAATTCAATTGTTCTAATGATTCAATCCCTTCAGCTACTACCTTTAAATGTAAATGCTTCGCCATTGATAAAATTAATGCCACTAGCGCTTCATCATTTTTGTTTTGTAAAATATTTCGAATAAACCCACGATCAATTTTTAAGCAATCGATCGGAAAGTCCTTCAAATAGGATAACGAAGAATACCCTGTTCCAAAATCATCAACTGCAATTGTCACACCAAGTGCCTTTAACTGCTCTAAAACTGGTGTAATTTGCTTTGTATTCATTGTCATACTTTCAGTCATTTCAAGCTGTAAAAACTTTGGCTCAAGTTTTGTTTTCTCCAAAGTTTGTTGAACAATTTTCACAAAATCATCATGATACAGTTGTCCCATTGATAAGTTAACAGCTACTTGAATTGGATGCTTCGTTTTTTGTTGCCAGTTAAACGTATCCTGACAAGCAGTTTCTAGTACCCACTGACCTATCGGAACAATTAAACCTGTTTCCTCTGCAATTGAAATGAAATCCAATGGTGAAATAAAACCTTTTTCAGGATGCTGCCATCGAATTAATGCTTCCATTGAAAGTATTTCACCTGTTCTTAAATTAAGCTGAGGTTGATATTCTAAATACAGCTCATTGTTTGCTAATGCATGCTGCAGATCATTTTCTAAAGTTAAACGAGCAGTTCTTGCTTCAAGCATTGCAGGATGGTAAAAAAGGACACGATCTACAGCATTTTTTGCCTCATGCATTGCAATTTGCGAAAACTTCAACAATTCCTCTCCATTACTTGCATCCTTAGGGTAAAATGAAACGCCAATATTAACAGAAATATTTAAAGATAAATGCTGTACTTGGAATGGTTCAGCCATCATCTCCTGCAGCCTATTACAAAGCTTCAATATCGCCGCTGAATCCCCATGATCTTTGACATAAACTACACATTGATCTTCCCGCAGCTTATACAATGAATATTGTTGTGGTAAAAAAGTTTGAATCCTGTCTGTCATCATTTTCAGCATTTTTTCCACATATAGCGTACCAAGTGATCTTTTATAAGAATCTAACCTATCTACTTCAAACGTAATAAGCGCTTTTTTTCCTACTCCTATGTTTAAGCTATCACTCAATGTTTCATGTAAATATCGTTCATTAGGTAATAATGTAATGTCGTCATAATACGCCATTTGATGCATCTCTCGTTTAGACTTTTCCAAATATTCTTTAGCCTTTAGCAGCTGTATAAAAGGTCTTTCAACAGAAGAATAATAAATCATTTTAAATAGCACTAAAAATGCAAACAACTGAAATATATGACCCATAAAATTATAAATATCATACACATCGTAATAATTCGTATAAAAAACATCACTAAAAATCAAATAAACTGAGGCCGTAATCATTAGAGCAGCACGTCTTGGTCTCTTTTTTAATCCTCTTATTGCCAAAGCAATAACGACAATCTGTATGATAAGTGCAATATATTGAAGTGTATTTTTTAATATCGTAGTACCACTTTCATCTACTAAATCAGGTAAAATTTTACTTGGAAAATACACTAAAAAAATGATTCCTAATGCAAAAACAATGCTTGCCCCATAAACTAAATGTCGGACCCTTTCAGAAATGTGCTTCTCTTTTACTAGAAGAATTAAAATTAATCCAATCGGTAGCAACAACCGAGGAATCATATAAAACCATGTTGCTAAGTATGGATCACTTTCTTGAATAAAAAACGGCATCCCTTTATAGGAGAGTGCGTGAATAATTTCGAGTATTGCAAGGAATAAAAATAATGCTCCTAAATAAATCGAATCATTTTCTCTATTAAATTTAGAGCTTAACCAAATTTGCATAGAAATTGCTAATGAGAAGAATATAATGAAAATTTCAAACAACAAGTGAATAGTGATGTAGTTTTCTGCACCAAAAATCCCATACAGCGAATCACTAAAATAAATTGAAATTGCTAATGCCAACATAGTGAAAAAAATATACAGGGAAAGAGATTTTTGTTGCCCAATTATTGTCTTTAAAAAGTTCATATCCATCCCTCACTTTACGTAGAGTTTTAGAATTAACATTATTGTAATATTAAGTTCATACTACCATTAGATTGCAGCTAAATGTATATATTTCTTAAAATAATTTAATATTTACAAGAATATAATTATAGTTTTTATAATTATTTTTAGATACAATTGACATAACTATGTGAAAAAAGAGGTTAATATGCAAATTTCAAAAAGATTTGTTGGCTTTGTGCTCGTTATTTCAGGGGCTTTCTTTTGGGGAATAGGCGGCACAGTGGCACAACATTTATTCCAAAAATTTAATATTGAGGTAGGTTGGCTTGTTTCTACTCGACTGTTAATTGCGGGGACGCTATTACTTATTACTCAAGCCATTTTTAAGGATCGTCAACAAGTGTTTGATATATGGCGCCAAAAATTTACTGCTTTTCGTCTAATAGTTTTCGGCCTTGTTGGAATGTTAGCTGTTCAATATACATACATGGCAAGTATTCAGTATGGGAATGCTGCTGTTGCAACACTACTACAATATTTAGCACCAGTAATGATTATTTTTTATCTTGTCATTCGTAGAGAAACCGTATTTACAAGAAAAGATGGCGTTACAGTTATACTTGCACTAAGTGGAAGCTTTCTATTATTAACGAATGGGTCCATATCGGAGTTGGCTGTGCCGATGCCCGCCATCATCTGGGGAATTCTATCAGGGGTTACTCTCGCTTTTTACACTTTGTACGCTATTCCTCTCCTAAAGCAATTTGATTCACTTGTTGTTGTTGGATGGGCAATGGTTATAGGCTCTTTTGCTATGAGCTTTATTCATCCGCCTTGGAAAATTGATGTAGCACTTCTTACAGGTGAAGCCTTGTTCTATCTATTTATTGTCATTATATTTGGCACAATGCTTGCTTTTTGGTTTTACATTGAAAGCTTACAATCCTTAAAAGCGAAGGAAACAAGCTTACTTGGGAATATTGAGCCTTTAACGGCTGTACTTGCGACTGTCCTATGGTTACAAGAGCCATTCGGAAACTTTCAGTGGCTTGGAACCGCGCTCATTCTTTTTATGATGGTTTACTTAGCCTTAAAAAAAGAATAATTTTAAACAAGAAATTCTTTGACTATGGATATTTTTTCTACTATACGTATGGAAATAATCATTCTATTGTTAATTTCCGTGTTTATTATTATATAACAGTTTTATTTATTAGAATTATCTGATATTATCAAAGAATACTGAATTGAATGAAGGGATATTCCCTATCAGGAAGTCCAGCAAATAATGATATTAATTAAAGATAGGGACGATTATTTTATGCAGTTTTCAGAAAAAATTTTAAACACACCTTCTTCATTTATCCGAAATATTTTAAAGGTGACGGATGCGCCAGATGTCATTTCATTCGCAGGTGGTTTACCAAACCCTATTTCATTCCCAACAGATGCATTACAAAAGTCAATAAATGCAGCGATCGAAGAAAATGGAACGAAGATTTTCCAATATTCTACTACGGATGGCTATTTATCCTTACGCCAGTATATTGCGGATAAGTATAAGAAAAACTATGGTTATGATGTACAGCCCGAGGATATATTAATTACTACAGGCTCACAGCAGGCGCTAGAGCTAATTGGTAAAGTACTGTTAAATAAAGGGGACGGCGCTATTATGGAGGAGCCTGGTTATCTTGGGGCGATCCAGGCGTTTACACTTGCTGAACCAACCTTTTATTCTGTTACTTTAGAAAATGATGGATTAAATATTGAAGAATTAGAGAAAGCTCTCCAAAATCCAAATGTAAAATTCATTTATACTGTACCAAATTTCCAAAACCCTACTGGTTTAACGTATTCAAAAGAAAAACGTGAACAGATTTATGAGGTTGTTAAGAAATATGATGTAGCGCTAATTGAGGATGATCCATATGGTGAGCTGCGCTTTGAAGGTGAACCATTACCGTATATTGGAGCTGGTCGCCTTGAAAATTCAATCCTTTTAGGTTCTTTTTCAAAAACGGTTACACCCGGTATGCGTCTAGGATTTTTAATTACAAAAAACAAAGAGATTATGCAGCATATCGTAACTGCAAAGCAAGCAACAGATCTACACACTAATATTTTCTCTCAATATGTAATTTATGATTATTTAGCAAATAATGAATACCAAGAGCATGTGAATAAAATTATCACTCTTTATCGTGAGCAATCAAATGCAATGCTTGATGCAATAGCGAAATATTTCCCTTCTAATATTAAGTATACAAAGCCAGAGGGTGGTATGTTTATTTGGGTTACTCTACCGGAGGGATCTTCTGCACTACAATTGTTCCATAAGGCAATGGAAGAGAAAGTTGCTTTTGTACCAGGTGATCCATTCTATACAAGCAAAACGAATGTAAATACGTTTCGTTTAAATTATACGAATGCTACGCCGGAAGTAATCGAAGAAGGAATTAAACGCTTAGGAAAAATCCTCCATGATGAATTTGAGTAAATTAAAACGACCGCACATTTCGATTTGTGCGGTCTTTTCGTTTTTTATCAAATAACAGGTTTTAATTATCCCATATTAATACTTATTAGATTTTATTTATCTAATCTCATCGTACCGTTTTTCGCTAGGTTCACATGCCAAGAAAGCGCCTTTTCTAAATTATGAGGTGTATGATGTCCTCCAGTTAAATCAAGTGCTTCATTATAATAATCCCATAGTTGCTGCTTATAATCTGGATGTACACAATTTTCGATAATAAGTGGCACACGCTCTTTCGGTGCTAAACCGCGTAGATCTGCAACCCCCTGCTCGGTTACAATAACATGAACATCATGCTCAGTATGATCAATATGAGCTACCATTGGAACAATCGATGAAATGGCTCCACCTTTTGCATAAGATTTTGTAACAAAAATGCTTAACCGCGAATTTCGAGTGAAATCCCCTGAGCCACCAATTCCGTTCATCATTTTAGTGCCAGACACATGTGTCGAATTTACATTTCCGTAAATGTCGACTTCAAGTGCTGCATTGATAGCAATTAACCCTAAACGACGAATAACCTCTGGATGATTCGAAATTTCCTGAGGGCGAAGCATTAGCTTATCTGCATATTTTTCAACATTAGCGTAAACCTTTTTCTGCAGCTCCTCAGAAATTGTAATCGAAGTACAAGATGCAAAGGACACTTTCCCCGCATCAATTAAATTGAATACAGCATCCTGTAATACTTCCGAGAATATTTGTAAATCCTCAAATTCAGAATCTAAAAATCCTTCTAATACAGCATTTGCGACAGAGCCAACGCCAGATTGAATCGGAGCAAGTTTATTTGTAAAGCGCCCCACTTTAATTTCACTGCGCAGGAAGTCTAGTAAATGATTAGCCATTGTTTGCGTTTCATCATCAGGGGCAACGATTAATGAAGGAGCATCCATTTGTTCAGAAATAACAATCGCCTTTACTTTATTCGGATCGATTTTTATTCCAATCTCACCAATTCGATCATCTGCTTTTAATAAAGGTACAGGACCGCGCTCCCCTTGATTTTCCGGAATATAAATATCATGCACACCGATTAAAGTTTCAGAATGAGAAACATTAAGTTCTACGATAATATTTTCTGCATGCTTTGCGAAAATTGGTGAGTTCCCTACAGAAGTTGTAGGTATTAAATAACCTTCTGCTGTAATAGCAGTGGCTTCAATAATCGCAAAGTTAATCGGTCCAATAATTCCTTGACGTACTAATTCAGCATTATGTGACAGGTGAGCATCTACATATAGAATGTCACCTTGATTGATCATGTTTCGGATAACTGGGTCGCCTTGATATGGTCCTCGCTTACGAATCGCCCCTACCTCAGCTAAACGTTGATCAACTTCCGGACCTAGGGAAGCTCCAGTATATACATCAATTTGTAGCTGCTCATTTTTCGCTCTTTCAACTAGGGCTAATGGCACGACTTTTGCATCTCCAGCTCGTGTAAAGCCACTCATACCAACAATATCACCATCTTGAATAAGTGCTGCTGCCTCTTCTGCAGATACAACTTTGTCCATTAAACTACTAATTCCGATTCGTTTTTCAATTGTTAGTTCCATTCAATCTCCCCCACATCTAAAATATTTTCAAAAGAATAATATATTCTTCTATGTATTGATATATTCAAAGGGGCGTTAATTTAGAACCAAAAAGCTAGTTTATTCAAACCAGCCTTTTCTGACAAACCAATAAATCATTGCAAGTGCAATCATACCCATTAAACCGAGAATAACAAAATACCCATAAGTCCAATTTAATTCAGGAATCCTTTGAAAGTTCATCCCATAAATGCCAGCAATAAAGGTTAATGGAGCAAAAATCGAGGTAATTATTGTTAAGAGCTTCATGACATTATTTGTTTGATGTGAATTGAGCGAGAGATAGCTATCTCGAATATCTGCCGTCACTTCACGATTAGCGGCGACCATTTCAGCTAATTTCAATAGATGATCATAGATATCAGAAAAATACTCTCTTCTCTCCACAACTCGGTTTAAGTTTAAATGCTGTGAATTTAACATTCGATATAATAAATCTCTCATCGGATTGACTGTGTGCAATAAATTTAATAGCATATTACGTGTGTCAAACAATTCACCCATTAAATGGTTCATCGATTTTTTTTGTGTATTATCCTCTAGCTTCTGTAGCTCCTCTTCAATTTTATAGAGAATCGGAAAATAATTATCGACAATTTTATCAAGCACCTCGTAAAACACATAAAATGGATTCCATTTTTCACAGTTTTTTAATGCTAGCATTTTATTCCATACAGTCGTCACTTCTGGTGATGGGATATGGTGAAATGTCACAATAAAATGATCTCCAACAAAGAAATCTAATTCATTTTTCGTAATCGTTTTTTCTTCATCACGAATAATATGGGTGACATAAAATGTATAGTTACTATAATAATCAAGCTTTGGTCGTTGAATCTCCTGGATACAATCTTCAATAGCCAATGGATGAAAATGAAAGCTAGAGGCTAATTCCTCCATCTCCTCAGGCGTTGGTTCACTAAAATCTGCCCAAAACCATTTATATTTTTGAATATTTTCTTCATTAATACTAATATCCTTTTCCAGCCTATTATCATTTGTTATTCCAATAAAATGAATCATCGAACTACACCTTTTTACATTAAACCTACCCTTAAAACGATGTGTTCACACAACAATTTTTTATTCGTTAATATATTTTCAAGGGGACAATCATACATTTTATCGAAAAGGCATGAAAAAAGGTGGTGTTGAGTTGCACGCTGCACTCTTATATATCGTGTTATTGAGAATCATCTCAGGGAGTATTGATATTCTCGCTGCGACTGTAATGTATAAACTGAATGATTTAGAGAAGGCATTTACTATTAATTCCTCTCTAGCTATCGTTGGTCCGATTATTTTTATCACAACAACAGGTATTGGGCTAGCCGGTCTTAGCGATAAAGTCTCATATGCAAAAATGATTTGTTTATTTAGTGGCGTTGTATTGATTATGATCAGCCTTCGAATGAAATAAAACCGAAAATCCTTATCCTTTTCGACAAGGATTTTCGGTTTTGTAATACCATTTTTATGATGAATAGCTTGGAATAATAATCGTTACTTTAGTTCCTACATCCTCTTCACTTTTAACTACTATGTGACCGTTATGCATACTTACAATTTTGAAGACAATCGATAAGCCAAGCCCCGTTCCTTCTATCGTTCTTGTTCGAGCTGAATCCACACGGTAAAAACGGTCAAAAATTCGAGTCTGTGCTTGCTCCGAAATTCCGATACCTGTATCTTCAAATTCAATAATTATCTTTCCTTCTTGCTCTTTAACAGTAATATCAATGGACCCATTGGAACGATTATATTTAATAGCATTCGATAAAATATTATCCCAAACAGTATTTAGTAATGCAGGATCCCCTTTTAATTCAATGTCTTGTAATGAAAAACTTAACATAATGTTTTTATTCTGAATCTGCCATTGATAGTTTTGTACAAGCTCTCGAATTTGCTTACTTACATTAAATACTCTTTCCTTCAATATATCTTCATTACGATCAAGTGAGGCTAATAGCAATAGCTGTTTTGTAAGGGATGACAAACGTCTAATCTCACCATTAATAATCCCAACATATTTTGTCTTCTCCTCGCTACTTAAATGTTCTTTTTCTAGTAGCGATGTATAGCCCTGAATATTTGAAAGAGGCGACTGTATATCATGTGATATGTTCGAAATAAACTCTTTACGCGTTTCCTCAGCCTTTCCAAGCTTTTGTGCCATCATTATAAAGCTATTCGACAACTCACCGAGCTCATCCTTTCGAGAAATATCCAACTGAATATCATATTGTCCATTCGCTATTACTGATGTTGCTGTTGTAAGCTTAGATATAGGCTTCACTAAATATTTCGTACTAAACAATACGAAAACTATACTTAAGAAAATCGTAAAACCTAGTAGCGCTGCAAATAACAAGTGCATTTCATTAAATAAGAGCTTTATATTAGGACGTAGGAATAGCGCATAATTTTCATCGTTATAGGTTAGAGGAACGCCTATGGAATTGTTTAATTCATTAGCAAAAAATCCTGTGACAAAGATTTGATGTTGAAACTGGAGAATACCGTGATATTCTTCTCCGCGTAAAACCGATTCTATAACTTGGTCGGGCAACTCTTTATCGCGAAACGGTGCACCAAAAAATCTTTTCTCTCCATCTTCCCCAACAAGGTAAATCTGATAGCCTATTGAAGATACATTTTGTAAGTATTCATGAACATCGACTGTTGGATTTTCACTTGGGAAGCTAGCAATTGAACGTGCAAAACTTGCCGTTTTCATATCATTATAAGGCTTTAATTCGTATTGATAATATAAATTCGAAAATAGGAATGAAAGTAGGCCACTGAATAACATTATGCTAATTGTCACAACCACAAATTTTGAATAAAGTGATTTCATCCTACATTCCCCTCTAATGCATAGCCAACTCCACGAACTGTTTTTATAGTAAAATCATCCGTCAATTTAGAGAAACGCTCCCGTAGTCTCTTTATATGCACATCGACTGTCCGGTCATCTCCCTCATAATCTAGTCCCCAAATTTGCTCGATTAATTGTTCCCTTGAAAATACTTGCGAAGGATGAGAAAGTAACCAAAATAATAATTCAAATTCTTTTAACGGGAGTATAATCGTCCGGTCTCTTATTTGCACTTCATAGCTTTTTTTATTAATAACCGTTTGTCCCATCCTTACAATCGAATCGCTTTCCCCTTTATCGTATCTTCGGAGTAACGCCTTAATACGAAAAAGCAATTCCTTTGGCTCAAACGGTTTTACAACATAATCATCCGTTCCCGCTGCAAAGCCCTGTTCTTTATCTTCAATTTGATTTTTTGCTGTTAGTAAAATTATCGGAAGCCCGAAACGGCTGCGAATTTCCTTCGTTAGTGTAAAGCCATCCATAAACGGCATCATCACATCAACAATCGCTATATCACACTTTGCTTGCTCAAGTACATTTAAAGCCATTGTGCCATCACTAGCTTCTATCACTTTATAGCCTTGCTCCACTAAATAAATTCGAACAAGATTTCTTACATTTTGATCATCATCAACTACTAAAACTGTTAGCATAAAACTCACCTCCACAGAAAAATAGCTCAGCAAAAGCAGAGCTATCATTCTTTATTGTATCAAAAGTTACTATTATCCTGAACAATTATACCATCGCTCATTTTGATGATGCGATCTGCAAATGAAAGCATTTCTTCATCATGTGTAACAATTAGTGTTGTTACATTTAATGTTAATGTTAGGTGACGAATCAGCTCCATAATATCTCTTGAACGTTTGGAATCTAAACTTGCTGTTGGTTCATCCGCAAATAACACTTTCGGCTTATGGATAAGAGCTCTAGCTATAGCAATACGTTGCTTTTCTCCACCAGAAAGGGACGCAGGAAACGCTTTTTTACGATGTGCCATCCCAACAAGCTCTAACATTCGATGAATTTCCTCCTGCTGTTCCTTTTTTGACATTTTGATTTCTGCGACATCTAGCATAAGCTTTAACTGATCTTCACAATTTAAAAATGGAACTAGATGAGAAAATTGAAATATAAATCCGAATTCTCGTGCTCGTACTTGGCGAATCTGTTCTTGCTTCATCAGATTTAGATTTTGACCATTAAATATAATGTTACCATCAGTTGCTTGCTGTAAACAGGCTGCAATTGTTAGTAAAGTACTTTTTCCTGAACCTGACGCGCCTACTAATGCCGTCACTTCACCTTCCTTCACGCTTAAATTAACACCTTTTAATACGTGTTCTGAAATCTCTCCGACGTTAAATGATTTTTCTACATTTTCCATTGTAAATAGGGTCATTTTACATTTCTCCTTGTTGAATTGCTTGTAGTGGTTGGATTTTCCGAATTTGCAAGCCCGATATCGTTGCTCCAACAAATCCAATTACTAAAAAGACAATTGAAAGCTTCCATGACGTATCCATTGGTAAATAGTATGGCATACCTTCAGGTGCGATCATATTAAAGCTTTGAGTCAGAACAATTGCTAATAAAAGGGCAATCGTCGTAATAACAAGCATTTGAGTCCACATAATTTTAAAAAGAGTGGATGTTTTCAAGCCAATTGCCTTTAGAATTCCATATAATCCGATTTTTTGAACATTCATCATATAGAAGAAGATAGCAATTAGCATGCCACTAATCACAAATAAAAAGGCTACAATCATATTAAGTGAAAGCTGCTCTGCATTATAGCTTGGAATAGAATTTAAAAAATCCGCCTTTGAAAATGCTTGTAGGCCTTCCAGTTCGATACTTTCATCCCCTGGTATAAAAATAAGTTGCATTGAATTTGTACGATACATTTCACTATAATTTTCCGGATGGATAAACGCTACAGGTGCGTGACTAAATTTTGATTGCTCTACAAAGCCCTTTACGACGAAATCCCCTTCAAATTGAGTATTTGTCAGCACATCTCCAACCTTTATTCCTTCCACTATCATTGATTCATCTAATATAATTTCTCCTGGTGCTACACTCTTAAAAACATTTGATCCTTTTGATGCAACAAATGCAACACTATGCTGTGTTTCAACCTTGCTATTTAGGAATCCCATTCCAATTGAAAACGAAGTAGCGTCATCCCAACGCTCCAATATATCACCCTGTACTTTCTCATCTATTTGTGAGAAATTATAGGATCCATCCGCATCCTCTGCTATATAAAATTGTCCATCTGGCATATTTTTAATTAGGGCTGCATTATCCTGGGAAAGGCCAGCTGCTAATCCTGATATAATAAACGTTAAAAAGCTAATTAAAAAAATGACTGACCCAATGATAAGAAATTTACTTTTATTTCTCTGCATTTCTTTCCAAGCTAAATTCATCATAATCTCCTCCATTTACTTTCTGTACGTTTAGCGTACTATCGAAATATGAATGGAATGTGAATGACCCAATACATTTCTGGATTTAAAAAAGCAGAGAGAATTCTTAAAAGAATCTTCTCTGCAAATATTTTGTAAGTTACAAGCACTCAATACAGATTTCTACGGCTTTATTTAAATCCTGCTGCGACCAGCTAGGGACTTTTCCGTGCAGGATCGCTAGCTCATGACTAGCCGGAATATGTATAAAGCCTGCTGGGATTTGTCTGTCTAAATGATGAAGTGCATTATACATAATATAGTTACAAACATATGTACCAGCACTATTCGAAACCTCTGCTGGATAGCCTGCCGCCTTTAATGAACGAACCATGTCACGAATTGGTAGCGTAGAGAAATAACCGTCTTCTCCATTCATCTCGATAGGATCGTCTTCAAAAGCAATACCATTATTATCCTTCTCTCCATCCTTCACATTTATGGCAATACGCTCTGGCGTAATTTTTGATCGCCCAGCAGCAAGACCAAGAAGAACGATCGCATCGGGCTTTTCATCTTCAATCAATTGTAAAAGAAGATCACCAGCCTGCTGAAACGTTACTGGAAGCACCCTACTAACAACCATATAATTACCTATCCCTTTCCCATCAAGCGCCTTTACTACTTCTTCTGTTGGGTTTTTAGGAAACTGTAAAAATGGCTCGAAGCCTGTTAATAATACTTTTTTCATCATAACCTATCCCTTCTTTTCTGCTATCGATAAGTAAGCAACAAAAGCTAGCATTAAAACCATTCCCATCAACTGCACACTTTGAAGACTGGAACCTAACCAAATCGATGAAATTACCGCTGTTGTTAACGGTTCAAAGCTAGATAGTACACTTGTTTCTACGGCAGTAATATATTTCATGCTGCTTAAAAACAACACAAACGCTACAGTGCCAAAAATAACGAGTCCTGTAATCATAAGGATAACATCCGATTGTACTAATAATCCCCATTCATTACTTGCCCAAATTCGCCCGATAATTGCTAGCTCCAGACCACTCAGCAACAGCCCCCACGAGACGACGATTAGCACACCCCATTCTTGCATTAATCGTGCTGGATATAGTGTATAAAATGCATACGTAAAACCTAGAGCAATACCCCATAATAGAGCGGATTTACTAACCACAAGAGATGTAAACGAACCATTAGATAATAGTAAAAATAGTCCGATTAAAGTACCTGCAATTCCTATGACCTGAGTTTTTGGCGGGCGCTTTTTCTGAATCCATGAAACATAGACTACGATAAAAATTGGTGCTAAAAATTGAAGTAATGTAGCTACAATAGCATTACTTTCTTCTATTGTTTTTACGAATGTATACTGTAGTCCAAGCATACCTATTATACTAAAGATTAATAGTTGATTTCTCCATGCGGCAAGCTTCCAAATAGCCCATATATTTTTTCCTGCTAGCTTTAAAAAAGCAGCAATAACGATCCTGCAACAACTAAACGAAAGGCTAACATAAAGGTAGCGGTCATTTGTGTATGAAGCAGCAACCATTCCATCATTGGACCTGTCGTACCCCAAAACATTGCACCAATGAGGATCATTGCAATTCCTTTCAAACGATTCATTCCAACACTCCTATAAAACTCAAACAAAAAATAAAAAATAATACTTCCATACTCGAAATACTATATCATACAATATTCACATTCGATAATAATTTTTTGGTACAATAAAAAGTGATAAAGAAAAGGTATGAAGAGAGGTGTATGCCATGTATAGAACAACAGAGGAACGTTTAGCAGCAATGGAAAAAAAAATAGAGATGCAAGCCTTTCATATAAAACTATTACAAAAATTAGTGCTTGATAGCGATAAATATCAGCTTTTTCAAATTATTATTTCAACGAATATGAATGAAGATACTTTCCATAAATTACGAGTTTTGACGCGTCAGTTTGAACAAAAGTTACAGCTCCATGAATCGATAACATTAAGTCAGTATATTCAAGCCTTTTCGGCAGTACTTAACAACGATGGCATAGCGATTTCTAAAGTAGAGCTAGCGGAGATTATTCCAAAATGGCTCTATAGTCCAAAGGGGAACTTTGGCTATTCAAAAATATTGCATGAGCATTTTTATCAATAAAGGATTTAAAGAATCATAATTATAGCCTAGTTCAGCTTGTACAGTGAACTAGGCCTTTACTTATTTCCAGATTTTTTCAACCCATTCCGGATGATCAATAAATGGATTTCGGTTTCCTTGAATCGAATATATTTTTTCATTTCGCTGCTTCTCGTATTTGTCCACTGGGTCTTGCTTGTGCCATTGTAGGAGTACAGAAAGTTTACCATGATAAGGTACACTTCCATTTCCCGTCTTATCATTCAGCTCTAAATCCACCATATCCCCTTTTTCATAACGAGTAGCCATATAAAATAGGATACGTGCTACGTCACCTTTAACGCGGTCCGGTGGCTCAAAGGAATCCCCATCCTTATAGCAGCCACGGCATCCAGAAACTGGACTTCCCCCAATATCAAAATCTAAATTTCCTCTAGCACTATTTACTTTCATATCAGTTGGGCGTAGATGATGGATATCCGTTCCTGGTCCTTTACTTGTTCCAAAGCTGCCATGAGATTGCGCCCATGTATGTTCACGGTTCCAATCGCCTACATTCCCGCCGTTTCGATCCTTTGAACGAGATTCTCCTGAGTAAAACAAGATGACATTATTGGTGTTTACTGGATCCTCATCCGTTATTTTTAAAGCGTTCCAAACTTCATTATAGGAAAGCTGTTTTTGATTTGAAATAATGTCATGAAGCGCTGCCTTTAACTCAGCCCCCTCCTTACCGAGAGAACTAGAGTAGTAATCATCCTCAATCGTATCATTTTTCACTGTCACACTAAAGCTAGCTGTCATACTATCCTTACCATCAAAGGCTGTGACACCAACAATATGACTACCTTCTGATAATTTTAATGTCAGTCGATTGTCGTTCACTTCACCTAATGTTGATGTAAAAGTAAGCTCATCGCCATCGCTATCTGAAAAATAATCTGTTAATAAGAAGGATATTTCTTCCCCTACGGAAACAGTCGTATTAGAAAAAGGCTTTACTAGGGTCGGAGGATTGTTAATTGGAAAAGAAGGATCCGCAATGGGATCCCCTTTTGTGTTTGTGAATTTTATCTTGCTTGCGTCGGCACCATTAATAAATTCGATGCTTTGAATATTTTCAGCGCCTCTTACTTCACTTACGTTGCTTCCATCAATGATCAATTTCTTGATAGCTGTGCCTTTTAAGTCAAGGATTGCACCAGCATTATCCGGTTTAATCGTGACATCTGTCGCTTTGAATCCTTCACCATGCAGCTCTGCGTAGTGACCCTTAATCAAAATACCTTCAGAAATGATAGACGAGGCATCTAGGTGCACTTCAACGCTCGGCTTTGTAAAAGTTAATTTTTTGGTTATCGTATTTTTAATTCGATATACTTTTTCTGCTACAATCGGTGGTACGATTTCTTTCTTTAAATCAATTTGTACCATTACAGGATCATGGTCACTTGCACGGCCCGCCATATCAGTAAAGTCGGCATTAATGTGCAGTATATCTACAATCGTTTTAGGAGCGAGGTTATTTGATACTAAAATATGGTCAAGCACTTGAGAGTTTCCTTGATATAAATACGTGTAGCGATCTGAAGTTTCTACTTTATTGATCATATTTGTCATAAGATCGCCCTCATGAATTTTCAGAGGAGCTGCAAATTGAAAATCGTTAAAATCGCCTAAGGAAACAATATTCGCTTCTGGATTTTTTTCTTTAATATTTCCTACGAAATTATATACAATTTTTGCAATTTCATTTCGCTGAGCTTCACTTTTATAAACTGGTGGTTGAGCTGCACCGAATAACGGAGTGTCACCTGATTTTGAATTCCAGTGGTTCGCAATGACAATAACACTTTCACCTTGGAATTCGAATTGGGCTGCTAATGGCTTGCGGCTACTATCAAACGCTGGGTTCGCAGGGTGGATTCGTCCTGGGTTAAATGTTAGTTTTCCATCTTGATAATCTACTGCTGTCGTTGCATCACCAGCTGGAATGCCTTCAGTTAATGCAACGCGCTCAGGATTGTATAAGAAGCCTACACGGATATTAGCATTTGGTGCACCGCCGTCCGAATTGTTTTCTGGGTCAATGTTGACAAATTTGTATTCAACACCACCTGCCGCTTTAATCTCAGCAATTAAACGAGCATAGCTTTGGTCTGCTTTAGAATCCCCTGCCTGTGCACCGTTATTATCTTGAACTTCTGTGACACCAACAATATCAGGGCTTCCCATATCAGATGCAATTGCACGAGCTAGCTTCTTCGCTTTATCATCGGATGTTTCAGTCTTATTATTTGAGAAGTTTTCAAGATTGTAGGTAGCAACCGTTAGTTTATCCTCTGCCTTCTCAATTTTTGTCACTTCTGGCTTTACTTGACCTTTCACATGCTTCTGTTTCATTTCATCAAGCGGGACATAAATCTTAAAGTTTTGATAAGAGTACCCTACAATGCCCAGAATCGGACCATTAAATTTATCTCCTGTCGCTACTTCAAAATCACGCGCTGGTCCATTCGGCTCTAGGCGGAATTGGATACGATTCGCATTTTGCTTGCCTTCCTCGAACAATACACCACCGTGAAGAGAGTTTGTTGGTGCACTTTCAAGAACCGTTATTAAATCGCCGTGCTCTTGTGGTGCAACAGCCTTCACATTTCCAACCTGAACACGCATGCCCTCAATACTTTCCCAGAAATCAATCGCATCCACCTCTGGATTAAATACAGTAAGCCTATCGCTATCAATTTTTGAGAGTGACATATTGGATTCATCAATGATGATCGGTGTCGGTAATTCTACACCGCTTTGTTTTACCGTAACTTTTCCACCTTGATCGTCTCGAACGTTAATTTGTGTCGTTTTTAAATCTGTCGTATTACGGTCACTATAGCCATCATAAGCATATTCACTTACCTTACCAGTGACAGAAACTAAATCTCCTACTTGTATCGGCCACGCCCTATTGCCGCTGTAGAGCAGAATAGCTTCTGATGTGTTCGGGTTGCTATCTGCAAGGGCATCTGGCGTTTGAATTGTATAATAATTCGAATTATTTAACGTAAACGAATACGTTACAATTCCTTCAATTCCCTCAACAGTTTGATTGTTAAACGGAGTGGCATGCCCCTCCCCTTGAAGATCATGGATTTGTAAGGCATCCGTAATCGTATAGTCGAATGTCGACACCTCGCTAGCCGTACCGTCTTTGACTACAATTGCTTTCAGTGTTGTTGTTTCATTGATAGCTATTGGTGCTGTGTATTTCGTACTTTGTGCTGTCGGCTCCGTACCGTCTGTAGTGTAGAAGATATCAGCTCCAGCTGTTGATGTTGTTAAAGTAACGGATGTACTGCCGACAAATGTTCCACTACCTGGTGTAGCAGCAGCAGGCTGAAGTATTGAACTATCTACAATAATATCTAACTCTGAACGAGGAATGAGTTGATAATCACTACCAAACTGCTGCACAATCCCTGAAATAGATTCATACGTTTTTCCAACCTCTAGTGATGAGAGTGATGCTTTTTCATCACGAACAATAAATTGTGAACCATCATCAGCCGTATAGTTTGCCCAACCACTTCCAACATTTACATGTGAAAGTGTGACATTTTCTACTGTCACAAGCTGCGATTCATTACTTTCATTTACCGCTGCTCCTGTCACTATTTTAGCCAGAGGTTCTCCAATATTCGCCCCCTTCACAACAACTGTTGAACCGTCTAATTGAAGTAACCCCTGGTAATCCGCTAATTTACCAGTCAAGGTAACCTCATCCCCTACAGATACATTCAAACTCGTTGGACGAACTGCAATTCCACCTGTTTCATCTTGAACGGAAATAGTATTTTTTAAGTTTGCTGCAACAACACCTTTAACTGTAACTGTTTCTCCAAGCTCTTTTGTACGAGCATCAGCAATTGAGATGACAGTTGGTTGTTCAGGCTCACCTGGGTCAGTATCACCATTCATCGTATGCTTTCCTATATGTTCAGTTGTATCGATTGGATATACAATCCATTCATTATCACGAATAAATGCGTCATTAATCATTGAATCTCCAGTAGTTACAGTACTTTTACGAACTAGGGTAACATCTTTTCCAAAATCAGCATCTGACCCTACTTGTCCAATTGAATCAATTATTTGAATGCCCTTTCGAAGAACAATCGGATCATTACCATTGAAGTTAATGACCGTAGAATTCAGCAAATCTCCTTGTGCCTTAATAGCTGCATTTGCGTCCTTATGATGAGCAACAAAAGTATCTCCGCTTGCTAACATCCCAGACAATTGAACTTTTTGGCTAGAAGCTATAGCTCCATTTGAATGTAGCTCTAAAGAATAGCTACTTAAATCAACCGTCGCACCTGTACCATTATAAATTTCTATCGCCTTGTTAAAGCTACTTCCCTCAATATATTCTGAAATGATTAAATCAGTGGCTTTTGTTTCAGCAGAAATTTGTGCAGGGAATGCTGGTACGATTAAGCTAGCTACTAAACTAGCTGATAAGAGGGTATTGAAAGTTCTTTTCCAATTTAATTTACCCATCCTCACAATTCTCCTTTACATTTTGTGACATTCAACTTATTTGCAAATTATAGGATTATTTCTCCATCCACTGTAATTCCGTCTATATCAAGCGCTTCTACTTCTAATGATGAAAGATCTAAATTGCCAGTCACTTTCACATTGGCAAAAGAGAGATTGTTCGTATTTCCTTTGATTGTTAAATTCCCTCGAATTTCAGCGTTTGCTAACAAGCTGAAATCATTTATATTTACAACTACATTACCAGTAAAAACTTTTGGTGCATCTGGAGTACCAGAGAAGTCTTCTTGTAAAACAATAATCTCCTGATTTTCTTTTGATATATCAACAATACGATCTTCTACCTTTGGCTCAACTGTAATTAGTCGTGTTAAATGCTCTGCAAAGTTTTCCCAATCAGAGAGACCTAAATCGGTAACCCGACCTTCTTCGTATGCTTTTTTCAAAATATCAAAACCATCTCCACCTTTTGCAGTGAAAGCATTTGTTGCGATTGTGTATTTCTCCGTTTCATTGATTTCAGTAAATTGACCACCGTTTTCATATGAAATTTTTGTAACGCGCTGACCCATAGGCTTGGTTGAGTCAAATTCTATTTTCGCCCCAGAAACGTGTAAGAAGCCCCCACTTTCCTTTGGATAATCCTTCAAACTATGTTCCAGTGTTGCTTTAAGTTCAGCACCTGTTAATTCTATTGTTGCTAACGTATTACCGAATGGTAGAACTGTAATAACCTCACCAACTGTAATTGGTCCCTCATTGATGCCTGCGCGAATGCCGCCACCATTTTGAAGGGCCATAATAACTTTGCTGTTATAATGCTTTGCTTTTGCGAGCATGCCATCTGTAATAACATTTCCTAGAGCAGTTTCATTTTTACGAACACTCGGCTTTGTTACATCTCCACTATCACGTGGGTTATCTAATGCTGCTGTAGCCGTAGCACCAACTTCCTTTTCTGAAACTTCCTTTATTTTCGCTTTATAAGGCTCAAGTCTCTTTGCTGTGTATTCATCTTCTGGTAACTTACCAATTTCAATTAGTTGGCCCTCATGATTTACGACAACACCATCCTTATTGAATTCAACATCTAATGTGCCTAAAAAATCATTGTATTGATAAGCTTGCACAATGACTGTCGGCGTACTGTCTTTAGCGACGACAACTGGCTTGTCTAATTTCGTATGGCTATGACCGCCGACGATAACATCGATTCCTTCTACCTTTTCTGCTAACATAAGGTCATTATCATAAGCTGGATTATCATCGTAGCCAATATGAGTTACTGCAACGATTTTATTAACACCCATTTTTTCAAATTCTCTTACAGTTTTTTTCGCTTCTTCGATATAATCCACAAACTGAACAGCACCTGGACTTGAAATATCTTTCGTCTCGGCTGTTGTTAGCCCAAAGAAACCTACTTTTTGTCCATTTATCACTTTTACAGTTCCATTATGAATTTTCCCTTTTTTAGGATTTCTTGAAATTTCATCAGTATATAAGCCCTTTAAATTATTATCCTTTGAAAAATCAATATTTGAACTTACAAAGGCAAATTCGGCGCCTTTAATAAAATCAGCAAGAGCTTTATGACCATCCGCACTTGAACCTAAATCAAATTCGTGATTACCAAATGTCATAATGTCATAGCCCAATAAATTCATAAACTCAAGATCAGCTTGTCCTTTATACTCATTGAAATATAAAGTGCCTGAAAATACATCCCCTGCATTAATAAGGAGCGATTTTGGTTTTTCAGCACGTACATTATTTACCGCTGTGGCTTTTTTTGCTATTTTATCTAAATTCGCATGTGTATCATTAGTGTGCATTAAGGATAATGTGAAATTTTTATTTGGTCCTTTACCTTTGTTGCCATTTGATGAATGGCCATTGCCTTTTCCATTAATTTCAGCATTTAGTAAGGTTGCAATCGATCCGTAGTACAGGTCGGATAGTTGTGGTGATGTCACACCGGAAAAATCACCCAAAATCTTCCGTTTAGATAAACCTAGTACATCCTTGTCAACCTGTTCCACTTCGGAAAAATTCGCACTTGCTGCCGACAATATCGGTGCAACAACAAGGGTTGTTGCAGCCACTGCTGTGACAAGCGTTGCATTAAAATACTTTTTATACTTCTTCATGTCGTACCCCTTTCATATTTTAAAAGTAACTTACATTAATATATATATGTAACGTATCAAATATATGTCGATTCTATATTAGGAATTTGTAAATATTTATTAACAAGAACTTAATAATTTATTAGAATGAAGGTTATATTAAGATAAAGTATATTAACCTTTGTTCGAATCTAGTAAAATAGAATTACCTTTTATAATAAACACTAGATATTTTTATTCTTTACTTTCCCCCAAACATAAATAGTAATACCCATAAATATAACAAAAAGACAGATGAAGAATTATCATGTTTTAATCCTTCATCTGCCTTATTTATTTAGCTATTTGATTCGTACTATAGATATTCCTTTTTAAGAAAGAAGATATTTGATCAATTGTTTGATTTATTTGCTCCTCAAATGAATCATTTTTAGTAAAGAAACTGTGAACCATTCCTGTTGCTATATGCTGCTCAACTATAACACCATTTTTCACTAGTTTTTTAGCGTAGGCGATCCCCTAATCACGTAGCACATCATTCTCTGCAACAAGCACAAATGCAGGAGGTAGCTCTCGGACATCTGCCAAAAGTGGTGCAAGTAATGGGTTAAATATATCTCCCTCCTGTCGGATATAGTAATTTCCAAACCATTTCATAACATCTTTATCTAGTCCATAGCCATTAGCGTAAGTTGAATATGAGACGCTATTATAAGAAAGCTCCGTTACAGGATACAATAAAATTTGGGCAGCAATTTTTTGTTGCTCTTTCTTCGCCAAAAGTGTAACGGCCGTCGCTAAATTTCCTCCTGCACTATCCCCTGCCACCGAAATTAAATCTTTCTCTCCACCTAAATTTTCAACATTAGCTCTTACCCATAAAAAAGCATCATATGCATCATAAAGGGGAACAGGAAACTTATATTCTGGAGCTAAACGATACTCAACTGACACGATAATCGAATTTGTTTCCTTTGCAAGATATGAACAGCTTTCGTGACATGTATTTAAGTCATTTAAGACCCATCCCCCTCCATGATAGTAAATAACAATTGGAAATGGACCGTTCCCCTCTGGTGTGTATATACGAATGGGAATATTTGAGCCATCCCGAACCCTTATGGCCTTATCATCGATACTTGCCAGCCTAGCAATTTTAATTTTAGGAGGATGTAGCTTTGCCCTCATCTCTCTAGCCTCAAGTGCTGTCATAGTTGCTAAGGATGGAATATTATTTACTTTTTTCAAGTAATTTTTAGCAGCCTTATGTAACTGTGTCATATCTTTCACAACCTTCTTTTATAAAAACCTTTAATTCCAATTAGTTTAATATACATTATTTTATTATGCAAATTATTTTTCGAGAAAAATGAAAAGACTTTGCAAGAAATCTCCTGCAAAGTCGTCGATAAGCTTATATTCTTTTTAGTTTTTCGTATTCTAACTGAAGTTTTTCAATTCGCTTACGGCCCTCTTCACGGTTACGAATCGTCTCCTCTTGGATTTGCTTTGTTTCTTGAATACCTGACATGATCGTTTGCCATGTCGTTTCAATTGTCTCAATCGTAATACTTGGTCCTCCTGCCATACGAGCTATGTTAACAGAATTTTGACGCACATTTTCAGCGTTTTTAACGAGCATTTCATTTGTTCGTTTATCAAGCTCTGCCATTGAATTTGCAACTAGCTTTTGGCGTTGCATTGTAACAGCATGAACTAAACCTTGCTTAAAGATTGGAATCGTCGTTACAAATGCCGAGTTGATTTTCCCAATTAAATGATTATTCCCCTGCTGCATTAAACGTATTTGAGGCGCTGATTGGAAGCTTACTTGCTGTGCCATCTCTAAATCGTATCGACGTTGCTCTAATAGTTCAATCGAACGTTGTACGGTTTCAAGCTCTAATATCGCCTCTTGATCCCCTTCACTAGCGCGTGCCTGTAAAGCTGGCAACTCCGTATTTAATTCCTCAACCTTGACTTCAATTGCTGCTACATGCTCACTTAAGGAATGGAAATAGTTTAAATTTTCATCGTACATGTTCTCTAACTCAACGGTATTTCGTTTCATTTCTACTTCATACTTTTGAATTTCACGATGAACAGCATCGACTTCCTTACTCATAGAATCATATTTTGATAGTATCCGCTCTAGCTGTTCCTTACTTCTCGAAAACATTCGCTTTAAAAAGCCGCCCTTTTTCTCTTCTTCTAGAAATTCTTTCGGATCAAATCTATCCATGATTTTATTTAAATTATTTAAAAGTGCACTCGATTTTTCTAAATTTGTCGATTTGATTGTTGCAAGCATTCGATCGGAAAAAGTTGAAATTCCTTTCGCCGTTTCTTTACCAAACTCTAATACTGCCACCTGATTTTTTATATCAATTTTACTTGCTAAAGCTAGTACATTCGGATCTTCCTTTAACATTAACTGACGTTTTCGAATTTGTGATAGCTCCTCTACCGAAACAAGCTGCTTTGGTTCAGACTCTACTATTTCATTATTCGGTTCTTGCTGACGTGAGTCTAAATCATCAAATAATGGATTTTTCATTTCTGTCATTGTGTTGTCCTCCATTTCAATCAATATGCCACTATCCATACTTTAACATACGAAATAAACCGACAAAAGTTTCAATCTGTAAAACGTCATAAAAGAACGAAAATTCAGTCTATAGGAGGTCGTAAAAAAAGATGGAGTAGTGAAACCCCACCGTTATTGTTTCACAAGGTCGTCAATGATTTCCTGTACTTTCTGCAGTACTTCTTGATTGCTATAGTTTTTTGCAATTAGTATCGATACTAATAATTGCTTTGCTTCCTGTTCAGATAATTGATTAACAGCATCTGCTAATGCTTTTATTGGTACTTGCACTGTATACAACTCCTCTTCTGTACATAATTTTTTGATAAAATGCCTATTCTAAAATAGATTCAAATACAACCAAATAACACTAAAACCTATCCCGGCCATCATTACACTTCTAAGGAGCGAGGACCTTTTAATCGCTGCTCCAAAGATTTCTTGTATTGTAACAAAGGTTAAAATCCCGACGGCAAGTCCCGTCACTACTGACCAAAGATTAGGATAAGACATATCAATCATACTTCCTAAAATGGCTCCAAATGCGATCGGTAAAGAAATAACAACGGCGAAAAATAGTAAGGCTTTCCAATTGAGTTTAGCAAGAATAAATGGCGTAAAAAGAGCAATTCCCTCGGGTATATTATGTAGAAGTATCGTTTGAAGAATTGAATTATGCATGATGCCATGTTGTCCGGCACCAAAGGCCATACCCATTGGAAAATTATGAATAGCTATACTTATCGCTAGGACAATCCCCGTCCGAATATAACCATCCCCATTTGTTTTAACATGTAATATGTCAAATGAATCGAACACTCGATCTATAAGCTCGTATAAAATTCCACCTGCTAGTATCCCCATAATAAACGGTATGAACTGTCCCTGATGTAAACTTTCTGGTACTATTTCTAAACCGATTAACCCAATGATTAATCCACTACATAATGCATAAATCATGGCTATATCCTGCTTAAACTCGCTAGCGAGCATTGCAAGTATACCACCAATAGAGATGCCTATAGTAGAACCAAGAAAACCAATGAAACCTATTAAATACATTATATACTCCTTTTTAATAGTAATACGCTGAAAATAGGAAATTATTCTGCAAAATCAACAATAAATTGTTTGCATAATTTACGTTCTAAGCTTGCATATTAAAATAGAAGGAGATGATAAAATGCCGCGCAATCAAGAGCATCAGCATACCGAAACAACCCCTCATCGAGACGGTAAAAAAGAAGAATTAATCGATGACCCTTTAGCAACCCAAAGCTCCCTTATCGGAATCAAAACAAGCTCTAATGAGGAATTTGGAGTCGAAAAAAACCCTTTTAAATACAAGCCGAAATGTGATAAGGAAATGGATAAATTCGAGCGGCTTATGCGAGGAACTCCGTTAGATAAATAAAGGGAAAATCTCTCTAATAATTAGCTTCTTTAGTTGTATTAAGTAATCTACTCAATACTACTTGTAATAAACATTTATGATTAGAAAGGATGTTAAAAAGTGGACACGTCAAATTATGCAGAGCTGGATTCACAGCAACTTGATAAAATTAATTCTTTGGCAGAAGAAATCGGTGTAATACTTGTCGCTTACAACAAATCAATCTCGGCTATGTCAAATGAAGGCAGCAGTGCTGAGACTGGTAAAAATAACGACCAATTTTCATAAAAATTGATTATTCCTTGCAGCAACGCAAGGTTTTTATTTGCAGAAAAACATCATACAAAAGTTAAAAGTTATGAATAATTACTTATAACTATTTATCCTTTTTCCTTATTCCTTTTTCAAATTTAATCTGTATTATTAATACTGGAATAATTTTATAATGGAGTGATACTATGGAATTTCATGAGGAAGATTTAGTTATTAGTAAAGAAAAATTATACTTTATAATTTTATGCATCGTCAGTGGATTTATTTATTTGATTGCAGTAATATCATTATTTGGAATTATTATCATCATTTCTATGTTATGTTTCTATTGGTTGATGCATAATCTGGCTATCGTTAACATTCGAAAAAACGGTGTTAAAATAAATGAGCACCAATTTCCCCACTTTTATGAGCACGCCAAAAATATTTCCAATCGAATGAAGTTAACACAGATACCAGATATTTATGTTATTCAATCTGGCGGTATATTAAATGCCTTTGCCACCAAATTTGGCTTAAAAAATATGGTTGTGTTATATTCAGATGTTTTTTCAATAATTGATGAACAAGGAGAAGATGAGGTGTGCTTTATTTTAGCACATGAATTTGCTCATATAAAACGTAGCCATATAGGATTTGGATGGCTATTAATGCCAGCCTTAATTATACCTTTTTTAAATAATGCTTATTCTCGTGCCTGTGAATTTACGTGTGATCGCTTTGGTGCCTATTACAGTCAGTCCTATGAAGCTGCCCAAAATGCACTGGTAATATTATCGATTGGACCACAAATATATAATCAGGTAGATCAAATAGAATTTATGAAGCAAATTGAAACAGAAACAAGTGTGTTTAGTTGGTTAGATGAAATTCTATCAACTCATCCGAATTTACCAAAACGTGTTCATGCTATTAGCGACTTTTTCCTGAAAGATAAAACACCTTCTATAAAAACTTCCAATAGAGGAGCTATAATTGGAATTGCTAGCATAATGTCACTAACTATTTTATTCTTCCTTGCTATTTTTTTGACGGTTATGGTGAGTTCACTTGCAGAAGAAAATTTACCGTTAGAAGATGAGAGCATAAACGAAGAAACTCCGTATACTTATGATAGAACAACGATGAATAGTTTAATGCTCGCTGCTGTGGACGGGGATTACGATTTTGTGTTATTAAATCCAATAGATGCTACAACACTAAACGAAGTAAGTGGTGAAGGGTATACAGCACTACATTTAGCCGTAATGGAAAGCAACTATCAAATCTCTTCTAGTTTATTGCGTAAAGGAGCAGATCCAAATACAAGGGATGAATACGGCTATACACCGTTAATAGATGCCGCTTCAAATGGCGATTTGGAATTGGTGACGCTGTTGTTAGCTTTTGGTGCAGACAAAACAGCAAGAGATGCTAACGGCTATAATGCTTATCATTATGCTGAGAATTCCGGCCATACCAATGTCGCAGACTATATTTTAAACTTTAAAGAATATTAAAAAATTTGTAGGCTACGATGACTTTTTGCCTCATATTATCGTTAAAAAAATGTGTTTATGTTATAGCTCCATTATTAGAGAAAAAATCTCATTGTGAAAATATAAATAGAAAAAAAGCATTTCAGAGCGCCGACAAACTAATTTTCAAATATAAAATTAGTAAGGTCTGACGCTCTTTAATTTTTTTGGTTTCTTAAAGGTAGAGGTTGGTATTTGATACATACCTGAATTCTTGATTTTTTTAATGTGAGAACGAACAATCGAGCAGGCTGTAAGAATTACCAAAATGCTTTGTTCAGGATGTTCTGCAATAGTTGAAAAGAGGATAAGTTAATGCATACAACAGAAATAATAGAGTCCCTCTTTGAAATTAATCAAAAAAGGAGGCTCATTAAATAGTCCCCTTTTTATAACGATTAACTTAAATAAAACAATCCTCCACTCACTACATCAAGACAAATCCTCGGTGTGTACCGTTCCTCTAATGCTGCTTTTTCAATCTCATAGCATTCCGGTTTCTCATCGACACCCTCGTAAAAATAATCAAGTATGCGTAGCTCCTTTTTTAATCGATGTTGGGCTGCACTCGCCCAGCTATGGTCATCCTGATTGATTAGCCCCTCAACGGTTTCATCTAATCGCTCCAGTGCACGCAACGGTTTTATGATGTATGGAAGGGCATAGGCATCCTCAGGCATATTAGGTGTTAAATGAACCGTATGCAGTGATTCATGAAAACGATCCTCCATTTCACCTGTCATCAAATTGATGCCTAATGAATACAACGTTTCTTTTGCAAGATCACATTTATACGACACTTTATAATTGACACAAAGCCAAGGTGTTAAAGTTTTGCCCGGCTCTACTCTTTCAAACATTTGTACAACTGCTCCTAGCTCTTTTGTTACTCGAAACAGCTGAGTAAGCCTCGGTGAACCATAATTAATAATTTCACCGCCGATTCCCCTCTTCACATATTGTTGATCAGTAATAAATGTTAACTGCATAGGGCTCGGCTCACCATTCGTACTCTCAATATATTTCCAATAAAATGGACGATTCATAATTCTCTTATCGATATCAATTGTCAATTGAACGGTTAGAGAATGACCATTATTAGCTAAAATCTCACATGCCGTTTCAGTAAAAAAAGCTTGTAAATATTGTTGAACTTGTTGTGGGTACATAATAGCCTCTCCCCGTCCTTAGCTAAATTGATTTTTCTGATAAAATGGCATCTAGCTTACCTACTACTTTTTCAAACACATCAATTTTCTCACTTAACAGGCTGACGATCTTTTCTTCAATCGTATGTTGAATGGCTAAATTATATATATGCACATCGTTTTCCTGACCTAAACGATGTACTCGGCCAATTCGCTGCTCCAGCTTCATCGGATTCCATGGCAGGTCATAATTGATTACATGAGAGCAAAATTGAAGGTTAATTCCTTCTCCCCCTGATTCAGTTGCAATCAACACTTGCACCTTTTCTTTGAAGAGCTGCTTCATCCAATCACGCTTACTCCTACTAAATTTACCGTTAAAGGTCACACTTGTGATACCTTTCGTATGCAAATACCATTGGAGGTACACCTGTGTCGCACGATATTCTGTAAAAATTAGCACTTTATCATTTGCTTGTTGTATTATTTCTAGTGTTTTTTCTGCCTTTGCATTTGTTTCTAGTGACATAAGCTGTTCAATAACGCCTTCAATATATTGGATTTCCTCTTGATTGGTAGTTTTCTGGCGCATATTATTGAGCGTTAAATATGTCGCTTCTTTGCTACTACACATTTCCTTTATTAGTGTAATCATTGAAAATGACCCGGAAAAAACAGAGGAAATATTCTTTAATTCAAGAATTTTGTTATATACTTGCTGCTCCTCTTCTGAAAAACGAATAGGTATCATTTGAACGCAGCGATTCGTCCATTCAATTCCTGTATCCTGACGTCGGTTTCGAACCATAACTTGATGAACTAGCTCTTTTAAAAACTCATCATGCTCTAAGCTATGCTTACTTGCTGAAAATGCCGATTGAAAAGCCTCAAAGCTTCCTAGATGGCCCGGCTTTAATAAAGAAATTAAATAAAACAATTCAAATACATTGTTTTGAATCGGCGTAGCCGTAAGCAGCAAACAAAACTTTTTCTTTAAGCTTTGGACAAATTGGTAAATTTGGGTTTTATGATTTTTTAGCTTATGAGCCTCATCAATAATAATCATGTCATATTCCTGCATGTAAATTTGATCCTTATGAGGACTTTTTTTCGCAGTATCAATGCTCATGACAATGATTTGATATTGGTCAATTTGGGTATTCTTTTTATAGGCATACGCTGGTATAAAAAATTTATTATTTAATTCATCAACCCATTGATTTATAAGTGAAGCTGGTGCTAAAATGAGTGCTTTTTTTACGAGCCCTCGTATCAAATATTCCTTTAACACGAGACCAGCCTCAATTGTTTTCCCAAGACCAACCTCGTCAGCCAAAATTGCTTTTCCATTCATACTTTCAATAACTGTTTCTGCAGCTTGCAATTGATGTGGTAATGGTGAAAGGTTGGAAAGGATTTTAGGGCATTGTAAACCCGTAAACTCTGGAATCAAATTCATTTTTTCCACTTCGTAAGTCATATTGTAAAGCGTCCAATTATCCCAAGGGACATTTTCTTCTAACCGCTGAATAAATCCCTCTTTCCATTCGGATGATCTTTCAATAATCATTACAGTCACCTCCCAACAATTTCTCTTAGAGTATCCAAAAAAGAAAAAGCTATGTTTAAGAATATCGATTAGTTACAATTGGCAATTTGAACGGAAAGTCTGCGCTCCAAATTAAAAAAATGGCTGAACAAAAACGTTCGCCATTTTTCTCAATAAAAGGGGTTGTATTTACTTTTTAAATTCCTCGAAGTTTTCTTCTTCAGAAAATTCTGTTTGAGGATTCATTTTCCGATAAGAATCAGTAAGATTTGATTCTTCGCTACTTTCCGCATCAAACATCGATTTAAATAGTAAAGGAATACATACAAGTCCACTAAGACCGACCAATCCGTATACAAATCTTGATAGCGCTGTAGTTTGTCCACCAAATAAAGTAGCAACTAAATCAAATCGGAAAAATCCAATTAGTCCCCAGTTTATTGCACCGACTATAACTAAAGCTAATGCTGTTTTGTATAACACGCCCACAATATCCACCCCCCTTTACATGTAAATTCGCGTTAAAACGCACCATTATCTTTTACAAAAAAGGGGGATTTATACGAGTATAGCTTATGAATACTACAACGTTACCTTTATTCTAAATTTTTCACGGAGGTAATTTCTCCTGTTTGTACATGAAAGCGTACCGCCTCGTCCCCGATGTAGGTTACAAATGTAGGATAAGGAAAATGGTTATGCCCATCATTATGAAGCTTGCGAAAGATAGCAAAAATAACATCCTTAAAATCGCGTTCAAGTAAACGCTCTTCAAACCCATTTTCTATTACATGTAGAAGTACGTGCTGATCATCCTTTATTTGTTTTCCTTCACGATCAATGTAGACCAGATCAAGGTCAAAGGAATCAACAAAACGATCAATTTTTAAACGAAAATCAAGTGCAGCAGCATTTGGAGGCATTGGCTTAGCTTTTAAACTTGTTAAATAACTTTCTATTTTATCAATATGCTGTTCCATAATTTTATACTCCTTTTCATTCTTCCTCTTAGCTATTTACATTCATGCAAAAGAATATACAGGTGATTAGGATACAACTTATTTTTCGTTTTCTGTATTTATTTTAATACCATACGAAGTTGCAGTAATACTAAATGCTTCCAAATTCAGCTCTATATTGATCTGTATTTTTTCAAACTAATAATATTCAACAAAATAAACACAAATGCAAAACTAACTAGCACACCTAAGTTTATAGCAATATCGCCAATTGTAAGTCCTTTATACATAACTCCATTTAACGCATCGGCAGCATAATAAAGTGGCATAACCTGACCGAGTTTTTGCAGCCAATCTACCATATTATCAAGTGGGAATAGCCCAGAGAAGAACACTTGCGGTACAATGACTAGCGGGATAAACTGCATCATTTGAAACTCGGACCCTGCGAAGCTTGACAGTAATGCACCGAGCGATAGGGCAACAATTGCCACTAATATATTGATCAGTAATACGAGCCAGATGGAGCCAACATGAACAATATCAAGTATATAAATACCATACAAAACGATGACAACAGTCTGAATAAGCGCGAAAAATCCATATCCAATTAAATAGCCTAACACAATTTCACTTCGCTTAATCGGTGTTGCTAACAAACGTTCTAGTGTACCAGTAGTTCGCTCCTTTAATAAAGAAATTCCTGTAATTAAAAATACAAAGAAAAATACGAAAAAGCCTATGAGCATTGGGCTAAAAACATCAAAAATGACTGTATTCTCATCACCGTAAATATAGTTAATATCATTAATTAAGCTAGCTTGGGACTGCATTGCCTTCGCAACAGTTGTTTGAATAGCTTTGGCAGCGGAAGGGTTATCATTTAACAACGTAAGTAGCATACCTTGCTCTTGAAAATTAAGCCAGCCGTCAAAATTGTCATCCCTTAATTTGCTCTCTGAATAATCTTTTACTTCTATAATTGATAAGGATGTTTGCTCTAGCTTTTGCATTACATTGGCCGGACTATTCGAAACAGCAAGGGTCAATTTACTTTCATTGCTATTAAATATAAAATACATGAGCGACAAAACAAATAGTGGTGCGATGAATAATAAAGCTAAAGTACGTTTATCACGAATCATTTGCTGCGTAATTCTCGTTACTAGAGCGACAACCCTCATACGAGATCGCCTCCCGCCTTCATAAATACTTCATCAAAATTACTTGCTTGAAATTGTGCCTTTAATTCAACTGGCGTACCTTTAGCGAGGATTGATCCGTTCCGAAGCAAGGCAAGAATGTCACACTGCTCTGCCTCATCCATTGCATGTGTTGTGACAAGAATTGTTTTTTGCTCCTCCTCCTTCATACGTAAAAGCTCCTGCCAAATTTGCTTTTTTAAAATAGGATCAATACCAACAGTTGGCTCATCTAAAATTAGTAGCTTTGGATTATGAATTAGCGCAATTGCTAAAGATAGCCGCCGCTTCATTCCCCCAGAATAGTTGATAACTTTTACATTAAGGTCCTGGGATAAACTAACTAAATCAGCTACGTATGCAACTCGAGATGCTCGAGCTTTTTTAGAAAGTCCATATAGCTTTGCAAAAAAATGAAGATTTTCTTCGCCTGTTAAATCTGTATATAACGCATCACTTTGAGCCATATAGCCAATATCCCTTAGCGTCCCATAATGTGGAATTTTATTATTAAGTATTGTTATCGTACCCTCGTCAATAGGTAACATGCCTATGATCATTTTTATTAATGTTGTCTTACCACAACCTGATGGACCGAGTAGACCAAAAATTTTGCCCTTTTCAATTTGTAAGGATAACGGAGCAATCACTCTTTTATGCTTAAAGCTTTTTCTTACATTTATCATTTCAATCGCCATTTTCATCACTCCTTCATTAATACACAATATTGAGTCTAGTAAAATTGTACGCTAGCTCGTTAAAAGAAACAATTATCCTTTGACAAAAATTGTTCTATGCAAGAATGCTTTCATTCACTCCAAATTAACATTTTAAAAAATACAAAAACCCATCCCAAGCATCAAATCTCGGGAATGGGCTATGTGACCTTCTATAGTTGTAAAGTGTTTCTGCATTATGCTTTTCTCCACTTTTCAACATTAATTGAGGCAATTTTTATAATGGGTGGATCACAAACAAGCTTTTGCCTTTTCAAGTTGAATTTTTACTTGCTCGAAGCCTGTACCACCAAGTGAGTTACGTCGACGAACAGCTGCCTCTGGTGCCAGCACATCATAAATGTCTTCTTCAATAAGAACACTTTCTTTTTTCATTTCTTCAAGTGGTAAATCTAATAAATAGATACCCTTTTGAATACAAGTAAATACTAATTTACCTGTTACTTCATGCGCCTCACGGAATGGCATGCCTTTTGTTGCCAAATAATCAGCAAGCTCAGTAGCATTAGAGAAGTCTGAATGAACAGCTCCATGTAGTCGTTCCTTGTTGACCGTCATTGTACGAACCATACCTTCAAAGATCTTTAATGAGCCGAGTACTGTTTCCATCGTATCAAACATGCCCTCTTTATCTTCCTGCATGTCTTTGTTGTACGTTAATGGTGTACCTTTTAATACCGTTAATAAGCTCATTAAATTACCGAATGCGCGTCCCGCTTTACCGCGAATAAGCTCTGCCATATCTGGATTTTTCTTTTGTGGCATAATCGATGAACCTGTGGAGAATGCATCGTCTAACTCAATAAATTTGAACTCATCTGTTGACCAAATGATGATTTCCTCTGCAAAACGTGATAAATGCGTCATCAGTAGTGCTGAGTTTGATAAAAACTCTACGATAAAATCACGGTCCGATACTGCATCCATTGAGTTAGCGTAAACATCTGCAAAACCTAGTAATTCAGCTGATTTTAAACGATCGATTGGGAAAGTTGTTCCTGCCATCGCACCAGCACCTAAAGGTAAAAGATCGATACGTTTCATGGACTCTGAGAAGCGCTCTTTATCGCGTTGTAGCTGCCAGAAATACACCATTAAATGATGTGCAAAAGAAATTGGCTGCGCACGTTGTAAGTGTGTATAGCCTGGTGCAATCGTTTCAACATGTTTTTCCGCTTGCGCTACTATCGTTTGTTGGAAAGCCTCGACTAAACCAATCACTTCTGGTACTCGTTTCTTTAAAAACAGATGCATATCTGTTGCTACTTGGTCGTTACGCGAACGCCCTGTATGCAATTTACCACCAACAGGACCGATTAAATCAATCAGCATTTTTTCTAAATTTAAATGAATATCTTCATTTGCAACAGAAAATTCAAGCTCTCCTGCTTCTGCCTTTACTTTTAATTGTGCTAAGCCATCTACTATTTTTGCTACATCCTCCTCTGGTAGGATCCCTTGTGCACCAAGCATTGTAACGTGTGCAACTGAGCCTTCTATATCTTCCATTACTAATTGCTGATCAAAACCGATTGACGCACCAAATTCATCTACCCAAGCCTCTGCTGATTTTTGGAAACGTCCGCCCCATAATTTTGCCATTGCTAACACTCCTATTTAAAAGAAGAAGCGACTCGGCCTCCGAATCGCTCACCTCATTACTTATTTGTTTTTTAATACTTCTGCTGCTACAACCGTTGGCATACCGAATAATTCGATGAAACCTACCGCTGAAGCATGGTTGAACTTATCATGTTTAGAGTAAGTTGCTAATTCTTCAGAGTATAAAGAGTTTGCAGATTTACGTCCTTCCACAATTGCATGACCTTTGTAAAGTTTCACGCGTACTGTTCCATTTACATACTTTTGTGTTTCTTTTAAGAATGCTTCTAGTGCTGTACGGATTGGGTTGAACCATAAACCGTTATAAATGATTTCAGATAATTTGTGCTCAATAATTGGTTTGAAATGAGCAAGCTCTTTTACAAGCGTAATATCTTCTAATTCTTTATGTGCAGTTAATAGAACTTTTGCACCTGGAATTTCGTACACTTCACGTGATTTGATACCAACTAAACGGTTTTCAACGTGGTCAATACGTCCAACGCCATGTGCACCAGCGATTTTATTTAACTCTTGGATTAAATCAGCTAATTTCATTTCTGTCCCATTTAAGGAAACTGGCTTCCCTTCAACGAACTCGATTTCAACATATTCTGCTTCGTTTGGTGCATTTTCTACAGAAACTGTTAAGCCGTAAGCTTCTTCTGGTGGTGCTACCCATGGATCTTCCATTACGCCCGCTTCGTTTGCACGACCCCATAGGTTTTGGTCGATTGAGAATGGAGAATCGATTGTTGCAGGGATTGGCACACCATGTTTTGCTGCGTATTCGATTTCTTCATCACGGCTCCAGCCCCACTCACGTACAGGAGCTAATACCTCTAAATTTGGATTTAATGCTTTAATCGAAACTTCGAAACGAACTTGGTCATTTCCTTTACCCGTACAGCCGTGCGCTACAGCGTCAGCATTTACTTCAGTTGCGATTTCTACTAGTTTTTTTGAGATTAATGGACGTGAAAGAGCTGATACTAAAGGATACTTTTGCTCATACCATGTGTGACCCTGTAAAGAAATCAATGCATAATCTTCAGCGAATTCATCCTTCGCATCTACCATGTACGATTCAACCGCACCTACTTGAAGTGCTTTGTTTTTGATGAACTCTAGGTCTTTTCCTTCACCCACGTCAAGACATACTGCGATTACGTCCCAACCTTGTTCTTTTAACCACGGAATTGCTACAGATGTATCAAGACCGCCTGAATATGCAAGTACTACTTTTTTGTTTGCCATGTCGTTTCCTGCCTCCGATGAATCATATGATGTATGTTTATACATATTATTAATAGTTTATACACGAATAGTAACATGGAATAAAAATAAATACAAGTGTATTTCTATAAAAAATTAGACTTTTTCAATAGATTGAAAAAGTCTAATTTTATCGCGTTTCGTATCTACTCGCTCATGTATTATTTTTTATTAAAAAAGCCACTTCCTAGCTTTTCAACAAGAGAGGGTGCGACTGCATAAAGTTTCGAAGATAATCCCATAATTCGGGGTAAATTTACTTCTCGCACCGGGCGATCGATTGTTTTCATTACTTCCTTTGCTACATATTCTGGCGTAATTAAAAATCGTTTTATCGATTCACGATAAGCATTCGTCGCATCTGCCTTTTGTAAAAATGGTGTATCAATAGGACCGGGATATATTCCTGTCACGTGAATGTTATAAGGAGCTAGCTCTAGCCTTAGTCCGTTTAAAAAACCTGTCACCGCATGCTTGCTTGCTGCATACACACTCGCCTTTCTTGTAGCCACCTTACCTGCCTGTGAACTAATAAAAATTAACTGTCCATGACCTTGTTCGATCAATTTAGGTGCTAAACGATTTGTTAAGTAAATAGGTGCCTTTACATTCACCTCTAGCATCATATCAATATTTTCATCAGTTAAATCAAAGGCGTTTGCAAAGACACCTGCTCCAGCGTTTAACACAACAACATCCAGAGGCGGCAGTTGGGAAACAACCCGGTCCATGTCTTCTACCTTTCTTAAATCCGCCTTGATTACATGGGCTCCCATACGTTGTAATGTCTCTAATGAGGAATTGTTTCTCCCTGTTGCATATACACTATAGCCATTCTCTATGCATAGCTCAGTGATTTTCAAGCCAATTCCACTTGTAGCTCCTGTGACAAATATTGTTTTTTTATTCATCTCTATGTATATCCTCCATTTCTACTAGGACTCGCTTTTCAACACTAATATAACATATTGAAACATTAGAAGTTTAATTTTCAAAATCATAAATAAGAGCCTTAGTATAACGGGAGTCTCCCATACACTAAGGCTCTTTTATTCCAAATAATTCTAACAAAGCATTTTTCGAATGCACTACATCTGCTAACGTATATTTATCAAGTACAGCTAAATATGCTTGTAATGCTTCATACAATGCATTTTTCAACTGACATTCTGGAGAGATCTTACATAAGTTATTTTCAGCATTAAAACATTCTACAATATGAAAATCTTCTTCTGTTTTTCGTACCACATCGCCGATGACAATTTCTTCTGGTACCATCGCAAGACGAATGCCACCACCTCGCCCACGAATTGTTTCAATGTAACCAAGTTGGCCAAGATCATATGTTACTTTCATCAAATGATTTTTAGAAATTTGATATGTGTCAGCTATTTCCTGAATTGTTGCTAAATGCTTTTCTCCACGAATACATAAATACATTAGAACGCGTAAAGAATAATCTGTATATACTGTTAAGCGCACTTCTGTCCACCAACCTTCTCTTTATTAGTATAGCATTGATTTCTCTGTCAACTACAAAATGTGTATTATTTTTAACATGTATTTTAAATACATGTTTTGTGAACGATTTGTTAAAGATGTATTTTATATATTGCTTTAAAATTTACGAGGATGTATATTTGCCATAGAAAGGACGTGACAATATGTTACAACAACAAACAATTGATATCATTAAGTCAACAGTTCCAGTATTAGAGGTTCATGGTTTAGAAATTACAAAAACATTCTACAAAAACATGCTAGGTGAAAATCCAACCTTATTAAACATCTTTAACCACGCAAATCAAGCAAAAGGTCGTCAACAAACAGCTTTAGCTAACACAGTTTATGCAGCAGCGAAGCATATAGACAATTTAGAGCCTATTGTTCCTGCTGTCATTCTTATCGCACATAAACACCGTAGCTTAGGCGTATTACCCGAGCATTATCCTATTGTTGGGGAACATTTACTGCGCGCAATTAAAGAGGTGCTAGGTGATGCAGCAACACCAGAAATCATTGATGCTTGGGCAGAGGCCTATGGTGTGATTGCTGATATTTTCATTCAAGTAGAGGAAGACTTGTATAAAGAAGCTGAGTCAAATGGCGGCTGGCGCTTCTTTAAAAAATTTAAAGTAACAAAAAAAGAACAAGAAAGCGAAAACGTATCTTCCTTTTATTTAGCACCTGTTGATGGCGAAAAATTACCGGAATATAAAGCAGGTCAATATATTGGCATTCGCGTTAAAATTCCAGGTGAAGAATATACTTTAAACCGTCAGTATACTGTTTCTCAGCCAAGCAACGAAAATGAATACCGTATTTCTGTTAAACGCGAAGACGATCACACGCCAATCGGTAAGGTTTCGAATTATTTACATCATGATGTGAATGTTGGTGACACGATTGAGGTGAGTGCACCTGCAGGAGTATTTACACTTGAAGAAGGCCAATCTCCTGTTCTATTTATTAGTGGCGGAATTGGTGTTACACCATTAAACACAATGCTACAAAGCATCGAGAACAATCGTCTGGTTGCATTTATTCAATGTGCTCGTAATAAGCAAGTGGTTGCATTAGGGGATGAAGTAACGAGAAAAATGGCTTCATTAAATGGAAAACACACATTCTTTTATTCAGACGAGGATGGCTATTTAACAAAGGAAAAAATTGCTCCGTTCCTACAACCAGGCGCCCATGTCTATATTTGTGGCCCAGTACCATTTATGGAATGTACAATTGCAGCTTTAAAGGACCTACAAGTCCCTGGGGAAAACATTCATTACGAGTTCTTCGGACCAGCTATGACTATTACAGCAAAATAATAATAATAAAAGCAGCAGCACCACGTTTTTCCATGATAAGCGCTGGAATATACGAAACGAAAGCATCTTCCCCGCTTTCGACCGAGGGGCTGGGTCTGACGCCGAAGCTAGACACTGCTCAAACTCTAAAAATTTATACTCTCTTCGAATATCAACACCCCTTGCGACACAAAAGCAAGGGGTGTTGATCATTCAATTTATACTTTTTGATAGAACTCGATATCTTCTCGTACAATTATTTGAGCCAGCTGATTATCCACTAAATAATCCAGCTGACCAAGTGTTTCTGAAAGCGTTAAACCAGGCTGCTTTTTGTAAATTTTCTCAAACAACATTTTCGTTACATCAAATACTGTTTTTGGTTCCTCTAGCATTTCACGTACTTTAAATGCCCTCTGCTTTTGCTTTTCCAGCCGGTCATTAATAAGTTCTGCACTATTATAAACCTCTCCTCCATGCCCTGTATACAGCTTTGACACTTGTAAATCCCTTAACTTTTTTAACGACGCATTATATTGAAGCAAAGATTTCGGGCGATCCCCAGCAAGTTCATTCGGTGGCTCTACAAGTGGATTAGAGGATACTCCCTCTAATAATAAATCCCCACCAATACCTTCATTCGAGCCTTCCTCAACAAAAATTAAATGACTTTGTGCATGCCCTGGTGTTTCATATACTTTTAGCTTATGATGACCTGGAACTTCGTCGCCCTCTGCTAAAAAGCCTGTCAACGGACGTGTGCCAAATAGCTCCATCTCCCCTCTAACTTCAACAATGTCCTGTATAATCTGCTTAGGAACTCCTTCACGCTCTAGTTCATGAATATAAAAAGCATTTCGATATGAAATAAAATCTTCTGCCTGGCGCATCCAGTAATCAACATATCGGTGCCCAAGTACTTCAGCATGTGGAAATGCATCTACCCATCCAGCATGATCCGGATGATGATGAGTCAACACTACCTGTTCTATATCCTTCATCTCGTAGCCCGCCGAACGAATTCCCCATTTTAGTGCCTCGTAAGCCTCCTCTGTTTTTGGTCCAGCATCAAATAGTGTTAACGCATCCCCTTTCACTAAAAATGCATTCACATCCCCCACTGGATACGGTGTTGGAATGATAATTTTGTGTACTTGCATTGAAAACAACCCCTTATTTTATTGAAAATGAATGATTATTCATTCTATTTTACACTTTTTTTCTTAATTCGTCACGGTAAAGGTTGACACTTGAGTATGCTACTTATATAATTTTGGATAATTCTAAATTTATGCGTAGACGAAGACAAGTACATTGATTGATGACTTAAGAGAGTACTGCATTTGGTGAAAGCAGTATAGTCCGCTCAGTTTATCGAACCTACTTCCGAGCTGTTATGACAACATAACCGTACCCTTTGCGATAAAAAGGCTAAAAGTTGCACGATAATCGTGAACTAAGGTGGTACCGCGGAAACTATAGTGTTTTCGTCCTTATTTTGAGGACGAGAGCGCTTTTTTTATTTTTAAGGAGGCATTTTATGCAAAAGGTTGTTTTTTTAGGCGCTGGTTCAATGGCGGAAGCTTTAATTGGAGGTTGGATTGAGAAATCCTGTGTTCTTCCAGAGCAAATTTATGTGACAAATCGTTCAGACCAGGAGCGTTTACAATATTTAAATAATAAATATGGCGTAAAAATTTTATCAAGTCTATCTCATATTCAGGATGCAGATTTACTTATACTAGCAATGAAACCTAAAGATGTGCAGACTGCAATGGAATCTCTTCAGCCATATATTTCAAAGGATACTGCTATTTTATCGGTGCTAGCAGGCATTGCTATCGAAACGATTGGGCAGGGATTAGGCAACCGCCCAATTGCTCGAGTCATGCCAAATACTTCTGCTACAATTGGAATGTCAGCAAGTGGTATTTCCTTTAATGAGCGAGTAAGCGATAAACAAAAGCAAGATTATATAAAGATGCTTGATGCGATTGGGCTAGTTATTGAAGTAGACGAGGATCAGCTTCACGCTGTAACAGCACTTTCAGGTAGTGGTCCAGCCTACCTTTATTATTTAATAGAAGCTTTTGAAAAAGCCGGGACGGAATTCGGCCTTACGAAGGAAGTTGTTCGTCAACTAATGGTGCAAACGATTGCGGGATCAGCTGCTATGCTACAAGCAATTAACGAAGAGCCTGATGAGCTTCGACGGAAAGTTACAAGTCCAGGTGGCACAACGGAGGCTGGCATTCGAGCGCTAGAGGAAAATCACTTTAATGAAACAATTAGTGCCTGCGTTAAAAGTGCAGAGGCACGCTCTCGAGAATTAGCTAAAGGCATTTAAATTAAGGAAAGGAGCCTTTCTATGGCCAAATTATTTGAACCCTATCAACTCCAGTCTATTCTATTAAAAAATCGAATCGTAATGGCACCAATGTGCATGTATGAGGCAAAGGACGATGGATTCGTTCAGCCATTCCATATCATTCATTATACTTCACGTGCAATGGGTCAGGTTGGATTAGTACTGCTCGAGGCTACAGGAATCGTACCTGAAGGACGTATATCAAATCGCGATCTCGGTATTTGGAGTGATGCACATATTGAAGGCCTTTCAGAGCTAGTCGGGCAAATGAAGGCCTTCAACGCCAAAACTGGCATACAGCTTGCACATGCTGGACGAAAAGCTACAGTAGAAGGACCTACATATGCCCCTTCTGCCATTGCCTTCGATGAAACGTATAACACACCAACTGAAATGACAACGGAGGATATTGCATATGTTGTGGAGGCCTTTAAACAAGGTGCAATTCGCGCTAAGAAAGCCGGATTTGATGTACTTGAAATTCACGGTGCACATGGCTACTTAATTAGCGAATTCTTATCTCCACTAACAAATAAACGACAGGATGAATACGGTGGAAGTCCTGAAAATCGTTATCGACTGTTACGTGAGGTAATTGACGCGGTTCGTTCGATTTGGGAAGGTCCCCTACTTGTTCGTGTTTCTGCAAAGGACTACCGTGATGGCGGATTAGAGCCTGAGGATTATGTAATTTTCGCACGCTGGATGGCAGCACAGAACGTTGATTTAATTGACGTTTCCTCTGGTGGTGTCGTACCAGCGACGATTGAGGCATATCCACTGTATCAAGTCCCTTTTTCAGAGACAGTAAAGATATCAGGAATCCCTACTGGTACTGTTGGCTTGATTACAACCGGATTAGAGGCCGAGCGTATTTTACAGGAAAACAAAGCGGATTTGATTTTTATCGGACGCGAGCTATTACGTGATCCATATTTCCCTTACCGCGCTGCAATGCAATTAGGGATAGAAATTGAAACGCCAAGCCCAACGTATAAGAGAGCCTGGTAACCTTAGGAGGCTATTTGGATGAAAGGCTATGTTGCGATTGTTTTATTGTTATTGTTAGTAGGCTGAAAGCAAAATGATAAACAAGAAACATCTTCTATATATAATGAGGAGCAGCGTACACCGACAATGAAGACATCAGCTCCTAACCTTTCTTCTGAAAAGATTTTTTACTATCGTAGTATTCAAGAAGGGATCGCAATTGAGCCCTTCTTTGAAAACAAAATGAACGAAACAATTCAAACGTTAATTCATAACGAATCATACGTTCGCCCAGTTTACGGTCATGTGTTTACAGTAAAAAATGAAGCTGAACTGAAAGCGATTCTTATCGAAAATCTTCAGCAATTCGATATGCGTATGGCCATTTTATATAAGGGAAATGAAGAAAAACCTGATCAACTATTCGATCGTGTAATGAACGACATCGTACAGCAAGAGGATTTTATTGCTGGTACCTTGCTGCAATTTAACTTGCACTTTGAACAAGTAGAAGATGCTGTTTTATTTGATATGAGTTCATTGTTCACAACAAATAAAATTGAAATGGCTTCGATTAACTAGGCTAAAAAGGAAGTACTTGAAAGTCTAGATAGACAAGCTAAATCTGAGGCTGAGATTGTCGAAAGGATTCATAGCGCTGTGATCAATGGTATGGAATATAATTTCGATGAAGAACTTCTGACGAATCATTCCCCTTCTGGCTTCTTTTTATATGGAAAAGGCGTTTGTCAGGCCTAAGCAATGGCCATGTATATGCTTTTAACCCAGGCTGGTATTGAAACACGCTGTATTGTTGGCGATTTAATTGAGGACATAGCCGATACAAGGCTCCATGCTTGGAATTTGGTCAAGGTGGACGGAATGTGGCGACATATTGATGCAACAAATAACGACCTTGGTAATCAGCATGAAGACCAAGTTAGCAAAGAATTTTACATGTTAACCGATGAAGAAATCGGCTTCACTCATATTTGGAATCCAGAATATTATCCAAAGGCGGAATAGGAGCTATATAAATATACTCATTATATAAAGGGATAGGTATATTTAAAAGTCTATCTCTTTTTTTTAATAAAAAGCAAACGAGGATTTATGCACTTTGCATAAAATCCTCTCATTATAATTATAGGACCCCTGCCTTCATACGTTTGACAATCGAGTATGTAGTATAGATTGCCATTGGTGCTAAAACAGCAAGTAAGATTAGCCAAAAGTTTAATGCTCCTGCTTCTTTTAAACCACCAAAGTTTGTTACTATATAAATAATAACGCCGAACAATAATAAGTAGCTAAGTACATTCGGAAAAATTACGAGCAATCTCAAGACAGCTGGATTCATTTTTGGTTGATTCATATGTTCATCCCCTTTCTATGTAATTATAACTCGCTTAAGGCAAAAATTGCTACAAGTGGTTCTATTAAAAATAGCATTATCGAACATTCCGTAAACAAAAAAGCATACCCTCGTTTGGATACACTTTTTGTTATCAATGACCCTATCATTTGCTAACATTAATCAAACTATCAATTCCAATAATATCTTGAACTTCTTTCCCATCCTCTACTCTACTAACGATAAATTTTTCACCCCTGAAAAGCTCTTTAATTTTAGCTCCATTACTATTTTTAGCATAGAATAAAAATTGAGTTTCATATGCAACAGTAAACTCTTCATAATCGATATTAGAAATAGTCGATTTCGAGAAATAACCAGATGCCCCATCATATTCATTAATTATTTCTTCCAAATTATCAATTAAATACACATTAAAATGTTTGATTTTTTTATTCGATTTCCATTCAAAGACAATGCTCACTTCATAAAAATCTTTTCTTTCGATATTATTCAGCTCGTATTTTTTGATCATGGATTTATATTCTTTTTGCGAAATTTGCTCGAAGGATCCCGAAAGTGAATAGTCAGAGCTTGAACAGCCGGCACAAAGTAGGATTACCAATATCAGCCACTTTTTCATCTATGTCCTCCATTATAAGAGTCCTTAGTATAGACATATTTATTAGACCATGAAATCATTCATTGATAAGAGAAATAATACTTCAATTGTCATCCCTCAAATCATCTAAAAAATCCTTACTAAAACTGGTGTTTGCATGATATTTCCCAGCCCTTTTTCCTTTTACACCGCGCTTAATGATGCCCTCACCAAATTTTCGCTCTAGCTTGTGCATCACATCGATAATTGGCTCTTCCTTCACATGCTCTTCAAAATTAAAAATTGATAATTGCTCTGTGCTATCTATTTTGTCGATGACATTGCCAACTGTTACACCTAATAACCTCACTGGTTTTTCCTTCCAATGCTCTAAAAATAAATCCCAGGCAATTTCAAAAATCTGAGCACTCTCATCGATGCCATTTTGAATTCTTTTGCTGTTCGTTTGGTTTTTCCAATCGCCATACTTTATTTGGATACCGACTGTTGTACCGACTAACCCCTTTGCCTTTAATCGGTCACTTACCTTTTCAGCTAACGTGAAAATAATATCTCGTAATTCATGGCTCTCAGACACATCATGTGGCAGCGTCGTTGAATTGCCAACACTTTTCGTATCATAAATGGAATCAGGATTAACCTCTCTTTTGTCCTCACCGTTCGCCTTTTCAACTAAACGAGGCCCATTAATCCCAAAAAGTTTATGCATCGTATGTTGATCAGCTTTTGCTAAATCCCCAATCGTTGCGATGTTTAAGCTCTTTAGCTTTTCTGCCGTTTTTCTACCTACACCGTGCATCTCGATCACATCTAATGGCCATAGGATATCTTGTATATCACGTTTTCGAATCACAGTAATACCAAGCGGCTTTTTATAATTTGATGCCATTTTTGCTAGAAACTTATTTGGAGCAACACCTATTGAACACGGAAGCCCAAGCTCGTTTAAGATTCGATTTTGAATTTCTTGAACTGTTTCTAACGGGTGTTTTCCATTGTCAAGCACACTAATATCTACATAGCTTTCATCGATAGAAACGGGCTCAACGAGTGGGGTAAATTCCTTTAGTAAATTAAAGAACTTTTTGGATGCATCTCGGTACCGGTCAAAATTTGGTGACATCACAATGAGCTCCGGACATACCTTTAAGGCATCGGACACCCGTTGTGTTGTGAAAACACCCTTTGCCCGCGCCTCGTAGCTGCACGTGATAATGATGCCTCGACGTTCCTTCGGGTTTCCTGCTATGGCAACAGGCTTTCCCTTTAGCTCTGGGGAGTAGATTTGCTCAACAGACGCATAGAAACTATTCATATCAATATGTAAAATGATGCGAGCGCTCTTAGTCATGCATTCTTCCCCCCTTTAATCAATGAACGAATCTTATCACAACCCTCGCACCATTCACACCATATTTTTCTTATGATACGATAAAATTAAATAGAATACACGACGTATACATAAGATATAAGATTACATCTTTCAGTAGATCCTACTAGTAAGGGGTGCAATGGAATGACCTTATTAACTATAGATACTTTTCATACAGGCTTTGAATTATTTCAATCGATTCACATTGGCTGGTTAATCCTTGTTCTCGGTATACTTTTACTATTAACGCCCCGCTATAAAAAAGCTTCCAACGAATTAAAATTTAAATATAAAATGACGATTTTTCTTTCACTTCTACTATTAGAAAGCATTAAGCAAATTGAAGCACTAATAACAGGTAGCTATACTATTTACACTTTGCCACTTCATTTATGTGGGCTTGGTATGTTTGTGATTGGACTCCAAATCTATAAGCCGAGCCCATTTATTCAAGAGGTACTATTTTCTATTACGCTCCCAGGAACATTATCGGCACTTATTTTTCCAGGTTGGGCAATCGAGCCGGTCTTTAGTTACTTGCATTTTCATGGCTTTTTGTTTCATGCTCTCTTGCTTTACTATTGTATTTTTTTATTAGCCTCATCGGAAATCAAGCCGCGCTGGTGGAATATTCGTTACGGCATTTATTTTTTACTTATGGTCGTACCACCGACATATGTATTAAATAAGCTTGCGAACACAAATTTTATGTTTATCAATTGGCCAGCACCAGATTCTCCACTTGAGCTGCTAGAAACGTGGCTAGGCAACCCTGGTTATATTTTAGGATTAGTCTTACTTGTTCTAGTTCTATGGAATATTCAGTATAGCCTGTTCTTTGCCATAAAAAAATGCTTCGTTATAAAATAAAGCCATCGTTTCTTATCAAACGATGGCTTCCATGCTACTGTACACGCTCTTGCATTTGCTCATACATTTCCTCTGTTTTGTCCGCCTCTTCTAAATTAAAAATGACATGTTGCCCGTTTGAAACGAATGAAATAAACGGTGGGCTGCTTTTATCAATAAATAGCTTTACCTTGTCACCATTATTAAATTTAAAATGCCCTTTTAAACTAGAGCCGATAGCAGAGCCGTTTGTTCGTATCGAAATTTTAGGGAGTTCCTCCATAAGAGCTAATCTTTCTATTTCTCCCCACTCATACGTATCCCCATACATCCCGCTAATTTCAAGGGCATCAGCTTTAAGCTCAACCTTTGTTGGCTGCATAGAAAAATAAATCAAAATCCCACCCCCTACAAAAGCGACTGCTGAAATAATGAGTGGTATTTTGAACTTTTTGCCCGCCCCTTTACGAAGCTTCCCATGCTCATCAAATAGATTCCCGTTATATTTTTGTGATTTGATCACAACGTAAATTGCAGATACGAAAAGCAAAATGAAAATTGGTATAAAATACGCTGTTTGCTCCTGCCAGCTTAAAATGCCTAGCACTAAAAATAAAAAGGCTAGAAAATAACAATAATAGCCAACTAAACGGCTAAGGTTTTTAACATCGACATTTTTCTTTTGCTCCTTCGACATCGTATTATAGCCCGAAATTAAAAAATACCATTTTAATTTGTGTACAGCAAAGCCGAGAAAGACTAAGAATGCTGTTAATATCCACAGAATCAAAACGCTCACTCCTTTTCTAAATAACTAACTTAGAATATGTATATGTATTTATTGTACACCACTTGAAACTACCTTACACATATTCCATACAGATTCAATTCACCGTTGGCATCGCTGCTCTTGATGGCGGAAAGCCTCCAGCATTTACACAAAATCTATTAAATCCATATGAAGATGGTCAAGGCATTGCAAGTCAGTTTAAACAAGCATTATTCAAAAATATGTAAAGGGCTCGAATTAATGGAAGATTTAGATTATAATCATTAATACGATAAAATTACCAATTATTCAACTATCAGATAATTTTTGGAATTAATTTTGCAACAACTCTATAATAGTCTTGCAATTAAGGAATGAGTGATTGATATTGAATAAAAAACATAAAATATTAATTTCAGCTTCAATATTTTTAAATATTGTCCTAATTTTAGTTGTTGTCATGTCTGTTAATCAATTGAACTACGTAACCAACCGGACGCTTATAACAAACGCAACCGATCCGCTATTTAAATTACACGATACCATCTCTAAACAAGAAAACGAAAATTGGTCTGATTTGGACTTCCTTTCGAACGAATTAGAAGAAACAAGTACGAGCGTTGCACATGCGCTCACCATTGGGGTAACGAGTAAAACAATAGACAAAGATGATACTGCAATACTTTTGAAGTTAAGTATCTACTTTGAAAGATATTCTTATATTACTAATTCCGAGATTTCACCAGAAACCTTAGAGGAAATGAAATTGAATTTAATTAGGTTCAATACACTACTAACCCAACAAGGCTTTGACAACGAAGGGGCATTTGATTGGACTAAAGAAAATTATTTAAAAAAACTTAGAACTATCGTTTCAGGAATCGAAAAAGCAGAAGGTATTATTATAAACTGGCCTGATGAATAATATATACTTGTACGAAAACACGTTACTCTTCATTGGTAACGGGCTTTTTATGCATGATAGGATACCTTCTAAAAAAGCCCAGGTAAAACAGAATCATATTTTCTTTGTCGACTTCCTTTCTATGAGGATAATTGTCGAACCTGGTAAACGATACAATTGATACGTTGCATATCTTACATCAGTTAAATAATGGAATAATTTTGCGCTATACTAATAATATAAAAAACTTTAGATTTCATAGGAGACGTTATGAAAAGTATATACATGAAAAATTATTTTACCGTCATTTATGAGCAACGAGAACAATTTGCTAATGAGATAAAAAATTTAAAAGAGAAAGAATGGGAACGTCCTCAAGAAGACAAGTGGTCAATTGGAGAGACATATTATCATTTATACTTAATGATTAAACTATTTAGACAGTTAAATAAATCTTTTTTACCGATTGCTAAGCCCGTTGCTAAACTAAGAAGCGAAAAGCCATACAAATTACATAGTGAAGACATATTCACTGAATATACAGCTAAGCATAACAAACCTATGAAAGCACCTTTCGTTTTAATGCCACCAAAAGATATTAAAGAGAAAATTTCATTTCAATGGATATTAAGCGAGCTCGATATTGAAACAAGATATTTACAAAAAATACTTTCTAATATTAGCGATAACGTTGCTGGACATATACGTTACCCGGATCCAATCGCTCATTATCCTAATTTAATTCAATGTATTAACATACTAGGTATACATGAGAAACATCATTTTCTATTATGTAAAAAATATTATAACTTAGATTAATATTGGCTTTTGGGTATCTTCAGAAAAATGCTAGCTAAAGGATTGATTGAGATTGACCAAAAAATTAGGTTTAAGAATACCCTTTGCCATAATAGTTATTTTTCTAATATTCATAGGCTATTCAGCTTTTAGCATTTTGTCTTTTAGTAAAAAAATGCAATTAGTTAAAACCGATGTGGCTGTGGTACTTGGTGCTGCCGCTTGGGATGATGAACCATCTCCTGTTTTACGCGAGAGGATCAATCATTCTATCTGGCTTTATGAGAATGAATATGTAGATAAAATCATTTTCACTGGTGGCAAAGGCGAAGGTGATCCATACGCAGAATCTGAGGTTGCAAGGGATTATGCTATAGAAAACAATGTTAATCCTGAAGATATCCTAATAGAAACTAAGTCCAAAATCACAGAAGAGAACTTACAGTACGCTTATGAAATTGGGGTTGAGCATGACTTCAATACATTTACGATTGTAAGCGACCCGTTGCATATGAAAAGGGCTATACTAATGGCAAAAAACACGGGAATGGAAGCATACTCATCCCCTACACAAAGCTCTGTTTATACGTCTTTGAAAAGTAAACTCCCGTTCTTTTTACGAGAGTTGTTTTTCTATATAGGTTATATTATCAGTCAGCCTTTTAGGTAACCAAAATCAAAAAACCCAGCTAATAGATGATGGGTTTTTGATTATCGGCACCTTACGCCTCATATTCTTTTTCAAATTGAATTGTACTACGAACTGTATCGATTGGGCGTACAAGCTGCTCAATTTGTTCGCGTTTGCTTTCAAAGAATGGTGGTAGAGATAGCTTTTCTCCTAACGTTTCATAAGGCTCATCGCCCATAAATCCAGGGCCGTCCGTTGCAAGCTCAAATAAAATTTGTGGAGCTACGCGCGTATATAATGATTGGAAGAAATAGCGATCTACATAGCCAGAAGTGTTGAATCCAAATGACTCAAATTGCTGCTGCCAGTCTAGTAGCATTTCTTTATCATCCACACGGAATGCAGCATGGTGCACAGTACCGAAGCCTTGGCGTGAAATCGGTAGCTCATCATTATGCTCGACAATAATACTTGCTCCGTTTCCACCTTCACCAACTTCAAATAAATAGCTGCTTCCATTTTCTGCCCTTAACTTAAATTCCATTACACGCTCGAGTACCTGACGTAAGTAATCAAAGTTTGAGATACAAATATGCACTGGACCTAAACCTGTAACAGCAAACTCTAACGGAACCGGACCATTTTGCCATGGTGTACCTGAAGCTACTCCTGCATTATGCTCATCCGAAATTAATTGGTATTGCTGCTCGTCGAAATCCACAAAGTTGATTACCTTTTTCCCAAATTGCTCTTGTATTCCTGAATGCTTTACCTCTAAACGATCAAAGCGTTTTACCCAATAGTCAAGCGCTGCATCTGTCGGAACGCGGAATGCAGTACGTGAAATTTCGTTAGTACCATGCTCCCCCTTTGGAATACCAGGAAAATCGAAAAATGTCATATCCGTTCCAGCTGACCCTTTATCGTCTGCGAAAAATAAGTGATATGTTTGAATATCATCCTGATTTACCGTCTTTTTTACTAAACGCATCCCCAGAACATATGTGAAAAATTTATAGTTTTCTTCTGCACTACTCGTAATCGCAGTTACGTGGTGTACACCTTTTAATGTTTTCATTTTAAATTCCTCCTCGAAAAATATCTCGAATTCGAGATAATGATATCACATCCCTTTTCGATTGTCTAATTAGAAAGATTTGTCACAAAGAGCACCTATTCTATTTTTTCTGAAAATGATTTATTATTAGGTCAGATTGAAAAAATTTACAATGACTAAACTACAAATGGAGATTATGATGACATTTAACAATTTCGAAGAATACGACAATCCTACTTTATACGATAAGGAAAACGAACAATTTATTCCTGAACTCCCCTTTTTATCGAAATGGGCGGCCAAAAAACAAGGAGTCATTATCGATTTAGCTTGTGGCACTGGTAGAATTACAATACCGTTAGCTAAAAATGGATATGAGCTAATAGGTGTCGATATACATAATGGCATGTTAACAGAAGCAAAAAATAAGTCTGCTAATCTCAATTTACAAATAAATTGGGTTGAGCAGGACTGTACAAAATTGGCGCTACATGCAAAAAGTAGTTTAATTTATTCAGTCGGCAATTCCTTTCAGCACTTGCTTACGAATGAGGATCAGGATAGATTCTTATCTTCAGTAACCAAACATTTAGAAAACGATGGGATATTTATTTTTGGCACTCGTTTTCCAAGCACCGAGGAATTAATACAACCACCTACAGAGGAATATTGGCGTAGTTATAGGGACAGTGAAACTAAGCAAATAGTTGACCTTTTCACTATTAGCGAGTATGACTCATTAAATCAGATTCAACACTATACGACGATTAGAAAATATAAAAACGATGCTGGTGAAATAATAAATGAAATGCGAACTCATATTAGTTTAAGGTATGTATTCCCAAAAGAGATGAATCGATTATTGCATTATCATGGGTTTGAGATTTTACATCTCTACAAAGATTGGCAAGAAACTCCTATAACGAAGGATAGTTATGAAATGATTTACGTTTGTAAAAAGGGCTCGAGGAAATAGGCAAAAGCATCTCTTTGTTAAAAGGTAAAACAATTGAACAGGCACCTTGTTTGAGGAGGTAAACCTATGATTGATCGTATTTTAAATGAAATTGCTGGATTTAAACATTATAAGGACATCATAAAAATCGACAAAGGATTTTCGTTAGAGGAAAAATACATCATTTCTTTACAAGATTCGGTCGAAAGATATTTATTAAGATTATTCCCAATCAATCAGTTAGAAAATAAAATGAATGAACTAGATATACTGAGAAGAATTGAAGCAATAAATGTAAAAGCTATAAGAGCAATTGAAGTCGGAGAAATTGCAGGAAAAGGCTATATGATTAGCACTTATATTGAAGGTAATGATGGTGAAATGGTTTTACCTAAGCTAGCCCCTTCTGACCAATATCAAATTGGATTAGAAGCTGGTCGAGAACTGTATAAGATGCATAAGCTACACGCCCCGGAACATATACAGCCTTGGTTTGAAAGAAAACGAATCAAACATAATCATTATATAGGTTCATATAAAAAATGTGGTATAAAGCTCGATCAAGACGAGAAGATAATGCAATTTATAAATCAACACATGCATTTAATGCTTGGGCGTCCAAATATTTTTCAGCACGATGATTTCCACCCAGGTAATCTTATAATAAAAAACAATCTTTTAGCAGGTATTATCGATTTTGGTCGATATGACTATGGAGATCCAATTCACGAGTTTTTAAAAATCGGCATTTTCACAAGAAATATTAGTGTCCCTTTTTCGATTGGACAAATTAATGGGTATTTTCAACGAGAAGCTCCACCGAAAGAATTTTGGCAGTTATACTCTCTGTACTTGGCAATGAGTGTGTTTTCATCTATCGTATGGACATTAAAAGTAGTTCCAGATGATATCGAAAACATGCTAGAAAAAATAGATCGTATTTTAAAGGATCATGATTATTTTAATAGAGCACAGCCAAGCTGGTATGAACCAAATTATTATAGCTAGTGCATTCTAATTTGAGAAAACAAACATCCACCTAAAACCGACGTTTTAATCGTTTTTAGGTGGATCCCTTTTTCCTCTATATTTATTTTTTTCGTTTCATACGATATAACACAGCTAATATAATAAACCAGATTGGTGTTAGCAACAATGCTGTACGAGTAGCTTCAGCAACAAGCATAACGATTAGTAAAAATACAAAAAATCCAAGTACTACATAGTTAATAAATGGTGTAAACGGTGCTTTAAAGCTTGATGCTTCATGTAGAGCACGGTTTTTTCGCTTATAAATAATGTGTGAGATTAAAATAATACTCCATACCCAGATAAAGCAAATCGCACTAATTGTTGTCACTACATTAAAGGCATTTTCCGGCATTAATTTACTTAACAGAGCACCTACTGATACAACAATCGTTGAAACGATTAATGCATTTTGTGGTACGCTTCGTTTATTTAATCTAGCGAATGCTGGGCTAGCTTGTTTGTTCGATCCTAAATTATATAGCATACGGCTCGTTGAAAACATTCCGCTATTCCCTGCTGATGCTGCCGATGTTAACACAACAAAATTGATTAAGCCCGCTGCAATCGGAATACCTGCTAAAGTAAATACTTGTACAAATGGGCTGTTTTCTGCATTTAATGTGTACCATGGATTAATACATAAAATAACAAAAAGAGCACCTACATAAAACAGTAAAATTCGTACCGGAATTTTATTAATAGCAGATGGAATATTTTTTGTTGGGTTGGCTGTTTCCGCTGCAGAAATCCCAACAAGCTCGACCCCAACAAAGGCAAACACAACCATTTGGAAGGCTAATAGGAAGCCACCGATGCCATTTGGGAAGAATCCGCCATGTGCCCATAAATTTTCTAGGGATACAGGCCCTGCACTTGTTTGGAACCCTGTAATCAGCATAATTACACCGATGATGATTAATGCAACGATTGTAATAATTTTAATAAGAGCAAACCAAAACTCTAACTCACCAAATAACTTTACCGTTAATAAGTTTAGTAGCAGTAACACAACTAAACATGCAACTGCAGGTACCCACTGCGGGATATCAAACCAATATTGTGAATACACGCCGACAGCGATAATGTCCGCCATCGCTGTCATAATCCAGCAGAACCAATATGTCCACCCCGTTATGTAGCCCGCCCAAGGTCCGATATATTCACTTGCAAAATCAGTAAATGATGTGTAACCCGTATTTGACAGTAGTAGCTCCCCTAGTGCACGCATCACGAAAAATAGAGCAATACCGACGATTAAATACGCTAAAATAATGGACGGCCCCGCAAGTGCAATGGCTTTCCCGGACCCTAAAAATAGTCCCGTACCGATCGTGCCGCCAATCGCAATTAATTGGACGTGCCGATTTTTTAAATCCCGCTTTAAATGTTGTTCCATGCTGATCCCTCCAAGATGTTAACTCCTGAACAATAAATACACATCAAGCGGGTTCACTTTTGTAGCTTTTTATAAATCTACTAAAAATAATATTAGTACAAAAATAAAGAGACTAGTGGCAAATAGCACTAGTCTCATATACAAAAGAATAACTGAAAACGAATGTATGTTAAAGTAACGAATCAATATTGACAATAAATCGTCAATAATCGTAAACACTTACAAATCGTAAAGCATAAAAAGCTTTCTTTATTACCCCTCTGTCCTTTTGCCTGAGATAGTGAACCCTTCGGCGACGCAAATGCGTACTCTCCAGAAAATGCTCCTGCTATAGTTTGATCCATAGCAATCAACGCGCTATTATTGACTTGCCATCACAACAAGTCGATGTATTATTTCAAGATAGTAACAATCCTATCAGCGAGAGCATAATCTTGCAATACTTTTATTTTTCAGAATACCGGAATAAAAGAAAATAATATGATATAAAACGAATAACCACAACATTTACGAGCATTTTTCTACAGAATTAAACGCAACTTATAAGACTTTCCATTTACTATTTTATCGATTTAAATACCTTTATTCATCGGATTAATTATTCCATAAAAAACTATATCCTCAAAACAATCATTTTTATAAATATGATCCTTTAGTATACCCTCGTATTTCATCCCACACTTCTCCATAATTTTTCCTGAAGCCGGATTTGATTTAAAATAACGTGCATAAACACGGTGATAATTTTTCTCTTTAAAAACGAAATCTAGTATTGCTTTAGCTGCTTCAGTAGCATAGCCATTTCCCCAATATTCTTCTCCAATCCAATAGCCCATTTCACCATTTTTGAATTGTTGATGATTTGAAATACCGATAGCCCCATATAACTTCCCACTATTTTTATCTGTGATTGCAAATTCATACATTCGGTCGTCCTTAAAGTTTTGTTCATGATCTGCAATCCAAGCTAATGCACAATCTAATGTATATGGATGAGGTAGATTCAATGTACTTTTGAAAACATTATAATTGTTACACATGAAACTAACATCTTCTGCATCAGACTCATGGAATGGACGTAATAATAGCCTTTCTGTCTCTATCGAATTTTCTGTTATACTATACTTCAACTTTTTCACCCCATTTTTCATTTTCGAAATTCTCCCTACTTTGTTGGATTATTTTAACATCTGCAATCATCTATTACAATTACCCTTTAACAATGCAACACCAAAAAATCCAAGGGACCGATTTCCCTTGGACATGTGTAATTACATTTTCACTTGTAGCTGTTGCAGGAAGCGCTGCGGGTCATCTACACGAATCGCCACTTCTTTAAATTGCTTTTTGAGACCTAAATAATAAACGGCCGTAATAGGCTCCTTCATCCTTAAGATAATCTGAGGCTGTAATGGCTCAAAATCTCTTACGATAAATTGTAGTGTTTTTGTCGTTAGCTTTTGCTCGAGTATTTCTTTATCTGTAATGATTTCTTCTATTTTGTCATAAGAAATTTCAGCAGATTTCATAAGGCCTTCAGTTATAAATACAGCTTCATCCTTAAAAAGAATTGGCGTTAAGCGCATGGCCTGCATATCACCGATAAAGAACAACACCGAATAAATATTGAGAATTAATAAAATGATTGAGAGAATCGGTGAAACATCATGTAGCCACCAATGAATCCCAATCGTTTCAATAAGGATTGCATGAATAATCATCAATTGCATAGCAAAGTAACTCGTATTTTTATGCAACGTAACGCCACTAGGTGGACTCTTTCGCCAAGTAGCAAATGCATAGTAGAACATCATCATTTCCGTACAAAGTATTCTAACAATTTTTTGCGGGGGAATGAATTTATCTACTGCTTTTGGGAATGCGAATAAGACTGGTAAATCTGCCTGCTTAACATAGCTAATCATTTTTGGTAGATAGATGAAAATTAGGGATACGAACGCTAACTCAAATAATATGATTACCCCTTCAATCGCAAAACCAACCCAAGTAAACATTACAAATGGCTCTAAATGCTCTATTGGAATAATAAAGCGTGCAGCAACACAGCCCGCCGCTGCTAGAAGAATAAATTTTTTCACCGAGAACTTCTTTTGTGATAGCAGAAAGGCTAACGGTGCAATAATGGCTAAATCGATTAACGAGCCAAGCACAACCCCATTTGCCTCCTGTGGTAAAATAGAATGGCCAAATGAAGTACGATATAACATCATATTTGAGAGGAGAATAAGTAGCCCAAACACAAACCAAAGATTTTTCTTTCGCTTCAATACTAACATAATGTAACTCCCTTCCTTCAAAGCAAGGTTCTACATCTATTTTAAATTTATACAAGCCCTTAAAGCAAACAATTCTGAAAATACAGCAAAAATAAAGACGAATGAAATACACAATTTCATAACAATCTAACGATATTTAATAATTGTAGAAAATATGTAAAATATAGGGTTGTGGATAATAAATTTCTTATCAATAATTAAGTATAGAACTAATATTCATTTTCACCTTGAAAGAGAGGGAGACGTGTGAGATTTATTATTGCTGGACTATGTATATTATTACTAGCTTCTTGCAGCAATGAGAAGGATATAATTGTTGAGGATCAACTAGAAAAAGTAACACATGTTGAAGGTCAGCCGACAAATATTAAAGAAAGTGAGATTCAAAAGGGCTCGTTTACTTTAACCTTAAAAAGCGAAAAAGATCAATATAAGGTAGGAGAGGATTTGAATATTGTTGCTCAACTGACTTATCACGGGGAAAAAGCTATTCATATAAGATATGCTGGTTCATGGGTATCTTTAGGAACAACCAACCTTACAAAAAATTATCAGTTTGGCTCTTCTATGTTCCTTGCAAATAGTACAACACCTTTAGCCAGTGGAGAGACAATTAGCGAGCAATATCAATATACTGGTGGGTTATATGTTGAGGAATTAGGTGGTAATCCCTATAGTGAAGACGAAAATTCTAAAATGTCTAAAATGAACTTTCCACCAGGGCAATATAAAATAGAGGCACATACAGATTTTAAAAATGAAGATAATGGTATTCCATATAAAATACATACAGCGATTATTTTTAAGGTTGTTGAATAGATGGAGGAGCATATCAGGATATCCTAATATGCTCCTCCATTAGATTACTTTCTTATAAGACTAAATAAACGACTAACTTTTTAATAAATGCATTTTTATACGCATTAAATGTAAAGAAAAGTGCTAATGAATGCGAACCTTGCGCTGTTTTTACTTCACCATTTACAGCCGCTTCCTTACCATGTGTAATCAATCTGTGAATATGTAATGCTTCAACACTTGGTATTTGCTGTAGGAACTGTTGTAGCCTCTCCTGACCTTGGATACTTTCTCTACCGATCATATCGACTGTAATTTCTGGTATGCAAAAAGTGATTGCTTCGTCAGTACGTCCCTCCGCTACAGCCTTTAAAAAATCAAGACATAATTTTTTCTTCGGGGCATTCCCGCAATCCTCATTACAATAAACCTGCACCATATATCCACTCTTTTCGGCTAAATTAATTTCGCCATATAGTATTCGTCAACGTAGCTGCCATCAACTAATAATGAGTCCCGCTTTGTACCTTCAACCTCGTAGCCCATTTTTTTGTATAAGTTAAAAGCAGCTTCATTATGCTTTATTACAGTAAGTTCTAAACGGTGTATACCTTGTCCCTTCGCCCACTCTTCTGCATGTTGAAACAGCGCTTTTCCAATACCTTTCCCTCTGAAACTACTAACAATTCCAATAACGATATATGCACGGTGAGCAATACGACTTGGTTGATCTCCTTGAACAATCAAATAACCTACGACCTCATCATCATGTTGTGCAACAAAAATAGCTGACTTAACTTTCGATTTCAGCATCTCAATTAGCTTGCCCATCTGCTCTGGCGCCATTTTCCGTTCACCTGGTGAAAATAACATAAACCCCGATGCCTCAGCATCCTTCATCACCTTGGCCATATGTGCTGCATCTTCAATTTTTGCTTCTCTTATTATCATAGCTCTACTCTCCCTTTATAATGTACTCTTCACAAACTCATTAAAACTTCCCTCTTCCTCCGAAAACTGATAATGATTGCTTTCCTCGAATATCGTTAATTTAGCATTTGGAATACAGCCTGCTATTTCTACTCCATATTTCATAGGACACTGTGAATCATATTTCCCTGCATATATATAGCTAGGTAAGGCGATATTTTTTTATGCGTCACGAACATCGTAGGCTGGATAATCTACTTTTCTAAAATAATCCAATCGTGGACCAACTGTTTTCCCACTATTCGGCTTTTTTAATGCCGCCTGTAACTTTCCTTCTGAATAGTACGACATTAGTGCCCACTCGTACCCTAATTTTTGCCGCGCTTCAATAGGCGTATCAGAATTATTAAGCGCATCCATAATTTCAACGATTTTTTTAAAGTTCGGATTTTCTCGGCAGTAAATACTTGCCGGATCCTGCCCGTATTCATAGCTTGCCGCTGCTCCTCCTGCGATAATTTTAGTTAAACTGGCTTGTGCATAAATAGCATATTTAAGCGCGAGCATTCCACCGGTAGAATGACCTGCAAACGCCCATTTTTCTAGCCCTAGCGTAGTTCGAATAGCTTCTAAATCAAAAACAGCATTATCCAAACTGTATTCCAATTCCTCCTCTACTTTTACAGACTGACCTGCTCCTTTTAAATTGATTAAATAAACATGATAGTGCTCTGTAAACGGCTGTGAAAACGTATTCCCTCGCTCATCAAATGCACTATATAGATGGGTAACCGCCAATGGCTCGCCTGTTCCCTTCTCGAATAACTCAAAAGTACCTCTTTCAGTATCGATCAATCGTTGAATCCACATGCCGCTAATCTCCTTTTGCTATTTAGTGATTAAATGTGCTTTGAGCCCTTCATTTTCAAAATGCAAATATTCCTCATCGGTTAGGGTATAGGCCTGTAAATCTGGCCGCTGAGCAATCCAGCTAGCAAATGCTGCTCTACGATTTTTATCATCATAATGCGGACAAAATGTACCTTTTAATATTCCTAGTCCATCAAATGCTTCGTATTCATCTTGTTCATTTTCACTAAAACATTTTTCAAACCAGCACATGGCACCTGCACTAATCCCGGCTAACAGCACCCCCTTTTCATACGCTTCAAGTAGGACATCATGAAACCCAGCCTCTCGCCATTTAGCTAGCATAGATTTCGTATTCCCTCCACCAACATACAAAATATCCTGGCTCAAGACATGCTCCATTGTTGCAGCTTCTTGTAAATTATTTTGCAAGATATGGCTTGCCTCACAGTTTGGAAAGGCCTTGTAAAAATTATCGATATAGCCCTGTGCATCATTGCTCGCTGTAGGTATAAAGCAAATTTTAATCTTTTCCTTTTGGATTTGAAGAATCAGATAGCTATCAATCTCAGATGGGATTTCCTTTGAAAAACCTCCACCTGAAATGGCAAGAATTTGACGTCTCATTACAATTCACTTCCTAATCAATTTAGTTGTTGCTGTAACAAGGTCCATGCTTTTTCGCTTGCCTGTGCATTGAAATTAGATGAATGTGCATCGGCAAAACCGTGATCTGCGTCAAATATTGATACTTGCACATCATTGCATTGTCTTGTCTCTGCTACTTTATTTACATCAAATGATTTCTCCTGAGCTGCAAAGAATAAAGTCGTGTGGCAAGTAGGCTTTAGATATAAATAATCTCGTATTCTTGAGCCATAATACCCGATGATAGAATGAACCCCCTTCTCCTCACTGCAAAGCCACGCAATTGTAGCTCCAATACTGAAGCCAACAATTGTTACCTTTTTATAGTTGTTAGATAATGGTTGCAGTAATTCTTTTACTCTCGCTGCCCCATTCTCAAAACCTATGTTCTCGATGAAATAACGATAAGCCTGTTGCTCCTCCTCATATGTAAAAGGACACTCAATTGGAAGAAGGTTGGGACAAATAACGTCATAACCTAAATTAAAAAATCGTTTTGCAGTATCTTTTACATGCTCATTAATTCCATATATTTCATGCAGTAAAACGATCACATGCTCTGACCCTCGCTTATATTCAATCATTTAACACCTCCTAATCCCCAGAATAATAATACAGTTTTATCCATTCTAATATTTTTGTCATACAAAAAACAACCATCCCAAGTATAGGATGGTTGTAAATTTTAGTTCATCCAGTAAAAAACATTGCCGTGTCCATCTCCACGAGGCATGTTTTTTTCTTGTATCGAAATACCATTTCCTAGGAAATCCTGATGTAAATTCTCATCATACATATTGTTATAGATATGATAAAAAGGTTGATCTTTACTTAATTCTAATAGCAATTGCTCAAATTGCACCTTTAATTTTTCAGAAAATTGATTGGCGACATGTGTATGAAATACGATAATTTCAGTATTTCGTGACAGTGTACTAAATACATTTGGTAATATTTCTAGCAGATCGCCTTGATAAAGCTCTTTTTCGGTAGTAGTTGCAACTGTCGCTGCTTTTTTAAAGCGTTCTCTCCTTACATGATGCTCTGGCCAAATAAGTGCTATCATCCATTCAACATCATCGCTTTTTTCTAAATCAATCACATTTAAATCAATACCGATTCTACGATCCATTAAAAATTCCCCTTCCATCACTGGCAATGGCTCACCCTTATTAACTGAACAAAGGCTAGGTGCATTCTTTTCTCGCTCGATTAGTATCGTTTCTTCTCCATTTTTGATCCTGTAATTATAGAGATCTGGTGTCAGCAATAATCCAGCACTTGTGCCAATTTCAATTAAAGTAAGACTCCGATTTCTTTTCTTCGCAATTTCAAAAAATAGTGGATAAAGAAAACTACATCGATTCACCTCATTTGTTTGTACTAGCCGAGTTTGAAATAACGCCAATAATTGTTGTTTATGCTCTAGAGCAAATGCCTTAAATGCTGGAAAACTGTCTTCAACTGGGTAAGGATTTTCTGTACAGGATGGGTAATACGCTGTTATTGGGTCTGTAGATTTGCAAACTAAATAATGCATAGCTCCAAAAAATAAATTCGGTTTTGGCTGAGTAATAGGAATTTCGCGAACAATTCCCATCAATTCCTCATCTTCTACAATTTTCTTGCTTAAAAAAAAATACAATGGACTGCTGTTTTGCGCCTCAGCCTCTGCAAATCGTATAAAGCTTTTTTGATAGTGATCCATATCAAACATCCCCCTTATATTTTATTACTTTTAGTATAGAAAAATCTGGTTATTAGTAGAATTAATCATTTATAATTAAAGTAATTAAAAATTCTAATAGGGTGATCGGGATGGAGATGAAATGGTTACAAACATTCGTTGTTGCAGCAAAAACAGAGAATTTTCGTGAGGCAGCTGAAATCTTATATATTTCTCAGCCTAGTATAAGTGTGCACATACAACAGCTCGAAACGTATTTACATGTCACACTTTTTGAACGTGAAAAAGGAAAGGTCATGCTTACAGAGGAAGGGAAGTTTTTTCTTGAGGAAGCGGAAAAAATATTACGTATCGTGAATGAAACTGAGCAAAATGTAAAACTATTAGCAAATAATAAAACTGTCAAGCTGAATATTGTGATTTCACCAATGCTTGTCGAAACAACACTCCCACATATAATTTATCAGTACTCTTTAGAAAATCAAGGCTACGAAATTAACCTTATGGTCGAAGAATCCCATCGCATCGAAGAACTATTGCAATCAGGAAAAGCACATATTGGCATTGGACTTCATTCAAGTCAAAGTAGTTTAGTAGAAAGCAAGCTACTACTCACTAGTCCTCTCGTTTTCGTTATACCTTTAGACGAATATGATGATGAAAGTGGCGCTTTCTATGATATCGATCAGTTATTTGAAAAGTACCCTTTACTTACTGGACATATACCGAGTCTACCGTATCCATTAGAGGTATTAGTGAAAAAAAGATTTGCTGCCTCACGTACCATTTCTATCTCGCAATCTTATATTGTGAAACGTTTCATTCGAGACGGACTAGGTATTTCATTTTTACCACAATTTATTATTCGGCGTGAAATGATGGAAGGCCGATTTAATGTCGTCCCCTTTCATGAATTTAAGTTGCCGGATATTTCCGTTTATGTAATGACTGTTCGGCATAATAAAAATATCATTCACCTACGAGACCTTATTTTAAAATCTTATATTGGATAAAGTTTATAAACCCTAAAATGTAATTTTATAAGCTTTACTTTTTAAGGCTGTTTTGTAGTAAGGAGTGGGATGAAAAAAATTATACTGAGCAATTGAAACATTATGTCGAGTAAAAAAAGAAGGGGTTTCCCATTAAAAGTTAACCATTCACTTTATTTCATTTATTTTTTCAAGCTCTTCGATACGTTTTTCTAGTTTTTTCATTTTAGAATCTTGGGAATATCCCATGGACAGAGTTATAAAAGTAAGAGACAAAGCAGCATATACGATCACTTCCATTAAAATACCTCCCAGTAAGGTTGAACTAAATTATACCATTATAGATTTATTGTAACAATATTGTTTGCTGAACAATACTTCAAAATTATGTAGTATTCAATATCATTGAAAAAGGGTATTCTAGCACCAGTCTCGAATACCCTTGCATTATAATCACGGACGTAAATTGCACAAAAATAAAAAGAAAGCTCGTAAATTATTCATCTACCTATCTTCAAGTTTAATCGCTTTTAACATCCTCTTTATTTAACAGTTTTTGAATGGATTTAAGTAATTGATTTCTCTCTCTTTGTAAAGCAATCGTTGTACCTGTAAACCATAAAACAAATGCAATTGGTAAAATATACTGCAGTATAAGTGTTTTGTAATCCATAGTAACCCCCCGGATACCATTGTTGCTAGTTATTTATGATACGTATTTTTTGAACTGGCCATGAAACGATATTTGTTGTCCCTAGAACACTCTCGATCTCAATAAACCCAACGCGTGAATCCCGACTGTCAGAGCTTTTTCTTCGATTATCCCCTAATACAAACAATTGTCCCTCAGGAACTTTCTGCTCACCTGTATAATCATAAAGTGTAAAGTCCTCTGTCAAAGTCCCAGTATCTACTAAACCCTCTTTATTCGTATCTAAGTAAGGCTCCTCTACCTTCTCACCATTCACATAGAGGACATCATTTTTGTATTCAATCGTATCTCCAGGAATACCGATTACTCGTTTTATAAAGTAAGTACCTGGGCTTTCTTCAAATACAATAATATCTGAACGCTCAAAGTCCGAGAATGACTTTCCGATTTTATTGACAATGACCCGTTCTCCTTCCTCAACTGTCGGCATCATAGAAGCACCTTTCACCTTTACTGGTGAAAATAGAAAGGCGTTTACAATCCAAACGACTGCAAAAGCAAATACACAAGCCTTTAGCCATTCCATCAATTCATTTTTGATTTTACTCTCTTCCAAGTTCCTCCCCCGCTTCCTTATATTAACTATTAATTATACGACATAAACAGCAAAAAGGTTTCGAATATTCTTTTTTTAAAGAATTCTCTCTACAAAACTTTTAACTATATTGACATTCTTTTCTTTGTCGTTTATTCTTACGTTAACTTATTTTTAATAAGAGTTTACGCAAAGAGGTGTGTTATGAAAAATTCTGTTTATCCTTATATCCTGACAGCTTTCTGTGCAGCAATTATTGCTGCGTTAGCACAGGTGTCAATCCCACTACCACTTATTCCAATTACAGGGCAAACCCTTGCTGTTGGTTTAGTTGTAACAATACTAGGTATTAAGTTCGGGACATATTCTGTTTTACTATATGTACTACTCGGTGCTATTGGGTTACCAGTATTCCAAGGATTCTCTGGTGGAGCTGTACATTTAGTTGGACCTACTGGCGGCTATATTGTAGGCTTTATCGCTTGTTCGCTCGTAATGGGACTATATTTTAAATTTGCAGGTGTGTCGTTTACACATGCAGTAATTGCCAATATGCTAGGCATGTTTGTAACTTTATTATTTGGTGCTGTATGGTTGAAAGTAAGCAATGATTTATCATGGACAGCTGCATGGGTTGGTGGCGTTGCGCCATTCTTAGTTGTTGGTGTCGTAAAAGGATTAATCGCTGCTTGGGTTGGCGTTATTGTTCGCGATCGTTTAATGCGTGCAAAGCTATTACCTACATTAGCTTAGAATGGTATTCTCCTTATATAAATGGTGTGAACCGAAATATTCACACCATTTTTTTATTTAAGTTGAGGGTTAAAAAGTTCATGAGCCTCCCTTTTATAGTCAATGTTATTATGCCGTTAATTTAGCCCCTAAGACTAACAAAATCGGAATACAGGCTAATAATACTACGCTCATACCAATTGTAGAAATTATCAATTCTTTTTTGGAAGTTATACAATCTTTGTTTAAGTGATAAAGAATGAATAGATTAATTGGTACATTTAATAGCAGGGCTGTCAAAAGGCCTGGTGCATAGCTTTTCATTAAAATAGTAGCTAGTAAGTGAGGGAAAATTGCATTGATTATCATAGCTCCTACAAATCCAATAAATAGCCTTCTGGCAAAGTTTGATTTTGGAAAATATAAAAATAGAAAAGAAGATAAATATGCAAAGGCTGTAATAATGATAACGGCAAAATAAAATTCACCTGGAGCTACTGATTTTTGAAAGACTTGACCTTGTTGAGACCACTCAGGCAACCATAATGCTTCTTCTATATTATGTAATGTAATAGCTAGGCAGAAAAACATAGCATAATAACTTTTCATACAATTCCCCATTCTTAGTAGTGAAATTTAATTATTTTATTTTGACAACATTCCCCTTCTGATATTGATACCTTTCTTTCGTATCAGCTCTTTCAACATACCATTCATCATACCCTGAAAAAAATGTCGGTTTCACTATTTTTAAATGCTCTATACCAATTTTATCATCGTTCACATGTGCCATTACCTCATTTAAAACGAGTTGCTCCTTTTCCGTTATATTTTTCGTATATACTACTCCCGCTCCTATAATAATCGGTAAAACAACCGTCCCAATCACGAGCCCGCGCATTATTTTCTGCAAAATTCAACACCCCTTTTCATCTAACACGAAATACTAGGGAAAAAGTTCCTAATCTAGTTAAGCATTCAAAGAGTCTCACTCAATAAATTCCGAAAATTATGTTAAAATGTATGGAAGTTAAAGGAGGAGATACATATGGCTATTGAAAAAGTTCGTGATCATTTTGCACAGTGGGATATCCAAAACCGTATACAGGAATTAAATGAAAGCTCGGCAACAGTCGAATTAGCCGCGCAGGCGTTAGGATGTGAGCCAGAGCGAATTGCAAAGACCCTATCATTCGTTATCGATGATGAAACAATGCTAGTCGTAGCAGCTGGAGATGCAAAAATTGATAATGCAAAATTCAAGTCTACATTTGGAGTAAAGGCAAAAATGGTCGCAAAAGAAGAAGTGGAAGACCGAATTGGTCATGATGTTGGTGGTGTTTGTCCTTTTGGAGTGAACGAGGATGTGACAATTTATTTAGACGAATCATTAAAACGCTTCCTAACAGTTTTTCCTGCATGCGGTAGCAGCAATTCTGCCATCGAGCTAACACTAGCTGAACTTGAAGCTTATACACCTTTTGAAAAATGGGTGGATGTGTGTAAAGGCTGGGAGTAAAAAAAAAGTAAAAAAAGCTGTGCGAAATGTCCATTTGGACGACATTTTCGTTCACAGCTATTTCCCTATATAAGTATAAGTTATATTACTTTATTTGCTGCCAGCTTTCTAAATGATGAACAGCAATGCCTGACAATGCATCATTATGATCATATTGATTTATCACCTGCTGCAACACCTTCGTTAATTGCTCATTCGATTTGCCAGCAAAGCTAATATGCTCGCCCTCTTTAGACGGATACGTTTCAACAGCAATCGTAATTTGTTTCCGTTGCGCCTCTGCATATACTAGCTCATCCTCTACTAATCGGATAATACCATTTCGTCCCTCTGCCTTGTTTCGGTATGCCATTAAGGTTGTGTTATCGGCTATATCAATGACCCACTCACTTACATTTCCTTTACCGTATGAATTATCATAAGAGACTTTATTAAACCAGAACGGCATATCCACTTCAAATGTTAATTCTTGCTTTTCAGCAAATGCTTGTATCGTGCTCAATGTATCAAAATATGCTAGCACCACAGCCCCTTGATCTGTATCCCATTGATCCAGCAAATAGGGCTCAATATCTACATGAACGCCCGCTAGCTTTCCATATTGCTGCTGAAATCTTTCTACCCAAGCAAGAAATTTATCTACTTTTTTATCATCAAATACCCAGGATTTTGACCCACCAAGTGCATACACTTCAATGTTATTCTTACTTGCCTTGTCGATAAAATCCGCATAATGCTCGTTCGATACATCCTCATTAACTTGTACAAACAGTTTACTTACCTTATGCTCATTGGCAAATTGAATATATTGGTCCCCTTTTTTCTCTAACGACTCAGCATCCCAAATCCATGTTGAAAATTGCACATTCGAATCTCCTTTAATAAATCCAATACACCCAACCATGACAAACATAAGCATGATTAAAATAAACCACTTCTTTTTCATTTCCTTCTTCCACTCACTCTCAATACTTCGCGTAATTATCGTGCTATGTCTACTCGTTCTTTTATTGCTTGCAGGACTTCTTTTGCTGAGCCTTGTATAATTAAGTCAAACTCATTCTCATATTCATCAACTTCCATATTTATATATACCGTTCTCCCATTAGTCATTGACGGTAATTGATTTACAGGATATACTTCTAAACTTGTCCCAATAACAATAACAAGATCCGCCTGTTGAATACTCCCAAGCGCTTTAGCCCATGCCGATTCTGGTAAAAACTCACCAAATAAAACGATGCCTGGTCGAAGTTTTCCTCCGCAGGACGAACAGTTTTCTTTTGCAAGGAACGCATTGATTGTGGATGGCTGCTGACATTCGTGACAACGGATATGATGTATATTTCCGTGTAGCTCATATACTTTATTACTTCCTGCAGCCTTATGAAATCCATCTACATTTTGAGTCGCAACACTTGAAATCAGGCCTTGTTCTTCTAAGCTCGCCAAAATATAATGCCCTTCATGAGGCTTACAATTCTTTAATCTTTCTAATCGCATACAATAAAAGTCATAGAATAAATCGTAATTATGTTCGAGAGCATCAACTGTTGCAACAATTCTTGGATCAATATTTCGCCACCAGCCCGTGTGGGATCTGAAATCAGGTATTCCACTTTCCGTTGACATCCCCGCACCAGTTAAAACGACTGTCCCTTTCGCATGTTGAAGCCATTCAATTAATAGCTCTAAGCTACCATGAATCATATCAACTCACCCACCAATCAACAGATTTACTCTTTATTATAAATGAAATAAAAAACGAGTTCACTACAGAATGAACTCGATTATCTAAAATTTACATGTTTTTCAGTTTATCTACTACTTCTTGTACCGATTGCACGATACTGCCATTATTTTTAATTAATCCAATGACAAATAAATTTCGATAAATAAATTGATTTTCTATGCCATCTTCAATTAATGCTTCGATTTTTTTCGTATTATCTCGCCCTTGCTGACGAACGTCAGAAAATAATGCAATGATGGGTCGATTATATGTAGAGAATACGCCGATTTCTGCAGCAACCCCCGAATCGATTTCGACACCATCAATTACGGCTATTAGAACATCACTTTGTTGAAGACTTTGCATATCGGCTCGCGCTATTGCTAAACTATCAGCATAGGCAGATTTATCATTAATTGCATCGTTTTCCTGTGGAACGTAAAGGTTGATGTTTGGAATTGCTTTTCGAATTTCTGTTGCAAGAAGCTCATTAACATAACGATCTCCTATCGAAAATAATCCATTTGCTAAATATGCTTTCAATATTGCCACCCTCTTAACCTAATCTACATTTAAAGTACCATTTTAAACAGCACTCTTCAATATAACTGACAAAATTTAAGTTGATACTAACCAAATAGTTTTTATCTGATTCTATTTCATATTTGCATTAAAAAATACGAGCCCTGAATTCACGTCCGCTCAGAGTGTAGCGTGCAGTGCTTATATAGCAACTTCGACTTACGGTTATGAGCCAAAATTTATGTTATTTTCTTCATTTTAACAATGCAAATCACTAATATAATGAGTAGTAACGCAACAATACTGAAAAATGGTATAATCGATAGTCCTTCTGCTTTCCCTAACGCCATCAGGACTGAACGCACAGATATATATGTAAATAATAGCATAGAAATATTTTTGGTATAATTTACAAGCTGTTGGCTAACCTTATAAAAATTCGCAACATTTTTTTCGTTTAGTCGATCAGGATAATTATGAGTATGGGGCTTACGCTCAATTACTTCCATCATGATGTATATTACAATTGATATAACTGGTAAAAGTAGCATTTGATATTTAGATCCCCAACCATCGGCTACCCCCTCGAAGTTAAAATGTGTTGGAACTTCGTTTGGTAAAGCTGACCAATTGATAATAATAAATCCGATTGAGCATAATATTAAGGCAATACCAAACGTGTCAGCTAATTTTGCGATATAATTTTTTGGTAAGTATAGCTTTGGACGAAATGTTTTGTACATAAGAAACCCCCTCTCTTAATAATACGGAAATCGGATATACTGGTTTCGCAGAATTTACACATTTTTCAGAAATAATGATTTGAATGGAGAAAGATAATGTCAATAAGTGATATTTTTGATTTTTTAAAAATGCTTGATACAGAACTGTATAGTTATATTAAGCAGTTCGGAATTATGATTTATGTTATTTTGTTCGCTGTTGTATTTTCAAAAACGGCTTTTGTACTTTTAACATTCTTGCCTGGCGATTCACTCGTGTTTGCAAGTGGAACTCTAGCTGCTATTGAAAAATTAAATATTACAGCACTATTTTTCATTTTTTTCTTCGCAGCCATTTTAGGTGATAGTCAAAATTACTTTATCGGTAAAACAATAAATAAAATGCGACTTAGTGATTCTTGGCTTGTTAGATTTATGCCAGAATCTGCGATTACACAGGCAAAAAAATTTATTGAAGATTATGATCGAGTTGCAATTACATTTAGTCGCTTTGTTCCATTAATGCGTACAATGACTCCTTTTATCTCCGGCTATACGGGATATTCTTACTTAAAGTTTATTCGATATAATGTCATAGGTGCGCTGCTTTGGACTGCAATCTGGCTCGTCACGGGCTATGCTCTTGGGAATATTAAATGGGTGGCAGAAAATTTATTACTAACGCTAACTCTTATTACGATCGTTGTTTTTATTCCAACCCTCTATGCTTACTTCTCGCAAATGGTCCGAAATCGCAAGCTTGTATAATTATGGACACTTATTAGAGTCCGATTATTACAAAGCTTGCAATTTTGCTCGTTCGGCTGCCAAATCCTATACATTAGCTTTCGCCGGTATATTTATACTTAGTTACTCCAATTTTTATTCCCTAAACTAATCTGAAATACACTCCCTGCTTTTTGCTAAGGAGTCATACATAATTTGTTACTCAATAAGTTGAGCATAAAAAAAGGAACCATGATAATTGGCTCCCTCTTCCTTATTAACATTACGCGAAAACTTAATCGTTACTCAAAGAATACCTAAGAAACCGTGTATTCTTTTAAAAATTTAACAATCTCTTTATTGAATTTTCTTCTATCTTCTCGGAATTGAGAACGTTGGTTTGATTTTTCAAACAAATAGCGTTCCTCTGTAGTTTCTGGCACAATTTGTGGCACAGGACAAGGCTTACCATTTTTATCAAGGGCAATAAACGTAAAGTAAGCAATTGCAGCAATTTTCGTTGCTCCTGTTAATAAGTTTTCAGTATGTACCTTAATGAAAATTTCCATAGAGCTCGTACCTGTCCAAATAACGAATGATTCAAATGTAACAGCTTCCTCTGGTCGTATAGGATGTAAAAATTCTACTGTATCTACTGATGCTGTTACACATTCCTTTCGGCTATGCTTTGCTGCTGATATCGAAGCTACTTGGTCCATATCACTGATTAATCGTCCACCAAATAATGTGTTGTGATTGTTAAAATCATTAGGAAATACACGACTTGAACGAAACACACGTGATTCCCAGCAATATTTTTCTTCCTCCATCCTTATCCCCCTCTTGACACATAGCAGTTGAAGCATTTTATAAACTGTAAAACACTTCCCTACATATGCCTTTCTATTTTAATAGTACTTATATATACCATACTAATACCCGAAATAGAAAAGGCAAAACCTTTTCTATTTCGGGTATTAATCTTTATAGAGTTTTATATAGTACATTAAGCTAATAACAGAACACCCAAGAATGATCCCAAATATACCTATTGGTGGCAGCCATGCTGAAGCAATAATGGTGATTGGTGCAAAAAAACGTCCAATAGTAAACTGGAGATTCGCTGCCCCCATGTATTGCCCCCTCGCTTCTTTTGGTGCATGTGTACTCACAAAATTATATAGGACGGGTGCCTTTACAATTTCGCCAAAGGTAAAAATGACTGTTAATAATAGGAGTAACCAAATATTTGTTGTAAACCCTACCGCGAACATACCGAGGCCTGCCAATAAACCCGAAAGAATAAATACATTACGGTCAGACCACTTTTTTAGCAAATTAGATACAGGAAGGATAAAAAACACAAATAATAGCCCATTTACCCCAAGCATCAACCCTAAAGCATTCGTTCCTCCTATTTCATAGGACCACCCACTCCACGAGAACAATGTTTGTAGCGGAACAGATTCTGAAATATAAACAGCTAAATACAAGTCTAGCTGCATAATCGCCATCACCGAAAATACCCCCGCTATAATGTAATACATGAAATATATATTATTAAAAATATTTCTATAGCTACTCCATTGATCCCTTAACAATGATATTGTGGAATACCTCTCAACTGATGGTTGTCCTGGATTTGTTTCTTCAATCTTTATAAAAATAAGTAATGTATAAAGGAGTAGTATTACTGTAAGGCTCCATAACAAGATTGATCGATATTCAAAGAACAATATGGCGCCAATAATTGGACCTAGTACGGCACCAATATTATTAAAGGTTATAAATGTGGCAAATACTTTCTTACGATAGGGTTCTTCTACAAGGTCTGCTACCATCGCTTCACTTGCAGGTTTATATAATGCCCCCCCATGCCTATTGCTAAAAACGCCACATAATCTAACCATGGGGAGGCTGACATAGCAAAAACACCAAACACGAGAGTTTGAATAGCTGCACCGGCTAGCATTAAAGGCCTTCTTCCAATGCTGTCCGCTAAATATCCACCAATTAAGTTAAAAACTAAACTAATTATCGGCGGAAGTATCATTAATAATCCAGCCAATCCAAGTCCTAAAGACTGACTAAAGTACACCGCCATAAAAGGGAAGTACATCCAGTAAAATAAATTAAATATTGTCTCCCCAACTAAGCGAATCTTTAAATTTCCATCCCAATGAAATGATTTCATACAATCTCCTTTGATACTTCAAATACTACGGCCGCGTACATTTATCATACAGAAAGGCACAATGAAAAAAATAGACTTATAATGAAAAATTTAATATACTAATAATATGGAAATATTGGTTATCACACCTCTATTTTGTGTGCGGCAGAAAACGAACATGCATTCTAAAAAAAAATTGAACTTATGCATTTCCTATAATCAGGAAATGCATTAAAGTATAAAAAATATCTCGAGATTTCCTCTTCTCGAGATATTTTATCTTTTAGACGATTCATTTATCGAATGTAATATTTTAGGTATATAGAAAACTAATAGAGTTGGGAGATTTGAATGTGTCCTTAATACTGTTCTTTATAACTTTATTACTCTTTTTAGTAGCATCCATTAGTATAACTTATTCTTGGATAATAGGAAGTCATATTTATATAGATATCAGCCGTAGTTACGCCTCTTCAAGTTATCCTGGAGACATAACTACTGGAGATAAATTATTTTATCTAATAGCATTTCCAACCTCATTACTTATTGTTTTATTAATATGCTCTTATCTAATATATTTAATCTTTAAAAACCGAGTAGTGTTTTCATTATCAAAAAAATTACTATTATTTATGATACCGATAATTTGTACAGTGTTTATTTTTGTGAATTTATATTTTTTTATTTATTAAATAATATATACTTATTTCCCTAGATTAAGTTTCCAGCTCAGGTGTACCGTTTGGTTATTGATATTGACATGCCAAATCCCTATCAAAGTGAGTTTGATTATGTTAAAATATCGCGAGCACAAAATAGTTTCTTAACAATTCTGTCAAAAATAAAGCGAAGTAATATAGCAATGAAGAAAGGGCATTACTGTTATGGAAAACGTAACAAATGTGGTTAAATTAGAATCAATAAAATCTTTGCAATCGACAGTCCGTAAACTCGAAAAAGCCTTGTCCGGAATGACTCAGAAAGGCGCAAATACTATCTTAGTAAAAAAACGGCTCAAAGCTGCTTCCATCGGCTTAGCAATGCTAGAAAACGTTTGGGATCAAAAACAACATCCTTACACCCAGGAAGATTTAACCGAAGCTCGTAATATTCTAAATGGTTTATTTCCTTCAATTAAGAATAGTTATGTTAAGTCAAAGCCTGGTAGTCCTCAAAGAACGCTTTTAGAGAGAAGAATACAAGCGTTAGAACTAGCTATTCGAGCGATTGACGATAGATCCAATAAATAGTCATTGGTGCTATAACTAAAGATACTATAGCACCAATTAATTTATTTACTTTGATCAAAATCTGTCTATCAGAAGTTACTTAATAGGTATCCAAATTTCTGAGTATAAATCAGGTTTGTATGGATCCTCATCAGAATAAACTTCTAGCTCAGGTGTACCAGCTGGTTCATATGGATTAGATGGGAACCATTCTGAGTATATTTGCTTCCATGTATTTTGCATTGCTTCAGGCATTGGACCATGCACTTCAAAAACGACCCATTTTGATGAGGGAATCTCTATCGATAACATGTTTTCTGGTACATCCCCTTCGTGATCCACTGCAATCCAATAATCAATTAGAGCTTTATTGTTTTTGTCTGATACACAGACACCTAGAACGCCGTTAATTTCTCCATTATTTAGTTTAATTAATTTTTTATCCATGCCTGCACCGTTTATTTCATCCCAAAATAGAGGGATACCATTCGTATTCTCCCCTTTTTCCCAATTGTATGTTCGCTTCATCCCTACAACTTGAAACTTTTCTTTTTCTACAATTTTATACTTCATTGGTTCTGCTCCCTTCAATTTCACCTGAATAACTAGGCGATTAAATGCTTGTAATGTACCTTGCTTTTTTCTCGCTTTACTAGGCGTCACGTTATGTTGTTTACGAAACGCTTTTGTAAAGGCTTCCGGAGATTCGTAACCATACTTGAGAGCCAAATAGATTATTTTAGTATCTGTACTCATTAATTCTTGTGCTGCTATTGTTAGTCTTCTACGTCTAATATAATCTGTAATTGACATATCAGTTAATATGGTAAATGTACGCTGAAAATGAAACAGCGATGAATTTGCTTCTGTAGCAATGTGTTCCAGTGTTATCTCTTCTAGCAAATTTTCTTCAATAAAATTAATGGCTTTTTGAATTGACTCAATCCAGTTCATGGTACTCTCTCCTTATGGTTACAGTATAATATTACTTTACAACCCAATCCTGTCATTTTATGCTCTCTTTGGAATGGTTGGTGGATATATGTATTTTTTGAACCTAATAATTTCAAAAAGTAGAGGCTTCAAGGAAAAATTAACCTATAGTTATGATAAACTATTTAATGTAGTTAATAGTATAGCGGACAGCGGTTGGCACTCCCTTCAGAAAGGGGGTGATATAAATGGTGACTTACGAGGCAATGAACTTAATGTTCCAATTTGGTATGTTTCTAATAGCAGTTATTACTGCTATTGGCACAATTGTTGCTTTGTTTTTGAGCCAAAAAAAATAACCCCTTCCGCTACTGTGGCATGTAGTTGACGAAATGGGTTATTTTATGATGATTACATGGCCAACCGCAAGATGCGGACTATTGGCTACGCTTTGACTGGGTGTTGGTGCACTCAGTCATTTTTTTATTATATGTTCATCATAACATCGTTAAACATCTAAATCCATTGATTTGTTAATCTAACTTATTTGATTTGATTATTCTAGTCAGCATGTACATGCTCGAAATGTAAGTGTTTACTAGAGCGCAAAATATGCACGTATAAATACAAGGCTAGAAGAAGTGCAATGCATGAAAATACAACAGTCACTAGTTGCACGGAATACCATTCTGCCAGTGCACCAATGACTAACGTGAATATTATTTGAGCAATACTTTGAAGGAGATGCAGTGAACTCCCGAAACGTCCCATAAGTTCAGGGGGAATGGTTTTTTGATAAAGCGTTGCATAGCCTGTATTACTAAAAGCCATAAAAAAGCCGAGTGCAATAAAGCTGATTATTGCTATCCAGAGGGCATGTGATGCATAAAATAGTGTATAGCCTCCTATCGTTAAACAAAAGCCCGCACCAATATAGGTTTGAAGGGACAGCTTATTGACTAGCGACGTTGCAGATACGCCACCGATAACTGCCCCGAGCCCGGCTATACTAACAACAATTCCATAAGTTCTATCGGATGTATGTAAAACATCCTTTAAAAATGTCATCTCTTGTGAATCGAGGGCAAATGCTATCATAAGTGCCGTTGTATACACAGCAAAAAACGTCAGCAGTTTCGGCTGCTCTCTGATAAACGCCCAAACATGCCCAAAGTCGCTCCGAATAACCTTAAACGTAACCCTCTCTCTCCTTTTGACCCCCTCATCCTCTACATAAGGTAATGAAGCAATCGCCCATGCACATACAAAGAACGTAAGGCCATTGATCCACATTGCCACACTCGTATTACTAATGGCGATAATTCCGCCAGCAAGTGCAGGTCCAATCATAAAGGAACCAGAGCTTAGTGTACTATTTAAAGCATTAAACCTTTGTTTATCTTCATCCTTTACTAGTTTAGTAATAATATACGTACTGCTCGGACCAAAAAAGCTGCCGGCTATGTTTGTAAGAAAAATGAAGCAATAAATTAACCAGAGTGAATCCATAAATGGCATGGAGCACACGATAATGCCTCGTACTACATCGCTCGCCACCATCAAACGTTTTTTATCGTGTCGGTCAATAATAGAGCCGGCAAAAAAATTGCTCATAATGCTAGCAATTGGACCGACGATATAAATTCCTGCCACGGCTGCAGGTGAGTGGGTTAAATGCCAAACAGCTAAATTTAATGCGATTAAATAAATCCAATTCCCTAAATTTGAAAATCCGAGCCCACCTAGTAATAGTCCGTATTTTTTTAGAATGCTCAATAAATCCCCTCCTTCTCATCCTTACGCACACTTGACACCTCCATCACTATTTTAACAGAATTAGCCAACAGTTTATTGTGTATTTACTATTTTAGAGTGACTACAATTCTTTCAAATCAGACAATCTTACACAAATTGCAAAAGCCACTATTTCGAACAAAGCATTGGACAAAATAGCGGCTTAGATAAAATCTCTTCATAATCAGCAGGTATCAATATTAGCCCTGCACTCTACATTTTCTTTGGTGCTTCGATCCCTAGAAGTCTTAGTGATTCTTTTAATACGATCGCTACACTATCACATAAAGCAAGTCGACCTGACAGGAATTCATCATCCGTTAATATTTTTGAATTTCCATAGTATTTGTTAAATGCTCGCGCTAGTTTTAATGCATATTTTGCAATTAGAGACGGATCGGCTTGTTTATATGAGGATTCAATTATTTCCGTGAAGGCTTGCAATTGTGTAAGGATCGACCATTCATATTCACCGATTACTAAATTGAACTTTTTGTCTACATTTAGCGCTCGTTTTGATAAAAGCGATTGAATTCTAGCATATGTGTATTGAACATATGGACCCGTTTCACCTTCGAAATTTAACATTTCTTCAAGAGAAAATTCCAAATCATTTAGACGAAAATTTTTTAAATCATTGAATAGGACCGCACCAATACCAACAGCCTTTGCTACTTCTTCTTTATTTTCTAATAGCGGATTTTTTTGTTCGATATTTTCCTTGGCCATGCTGATTGTTTCTGCTAGTACATCCTCAAGTAGCACCACTTTCCCCTTTCTTGTCGACATTTTTTTGCCGTCCTTAAGCATCATGCCAAACGGGATATGGTGTAAATTATCAGCCCATGAATGCCCCATCTTTTCTACTACTTTAAACCACTGCTTGAAATGTAGGGATTGTTCATTACCAACAACATAATAAATTGCTTTTGGCTTATACGTCTGCATGCGATAAAATCCAGCAGCTAAATCTCGCGTAGCATATAAAGTGGCACCGTCATTCTTTTTAATCAGACACGGAGGCATATTTTCGAGTTCCACAACATCTGCTCCATCAGATTCAACTAGCAATCCTTTTTCCTGAAGTTCAACAATTACTTTTTGCATCTTATCATTGTAAAAGGCCTCCCCTGCATAGGAATCAAATCCAATATTTAACAACTCATAAAGTGATGCGAATTCCTTTAACGATTCTTCCTTGAACCATTGCCAAAGCTTTTGCGCCTCTTCATCGCCATCCTCTAATGCCTTAAAGGCAGCTCTTGCTTGTTCACTAAGGTCATTATCCTCCTCATCATGGAATTTAACATATAGCTTAAGCAGCTCCTCTATCGGCGAATCTTGTACACGTTTTTGATCTCCCCAAAGCTTATATGCAACAATCAACTTCCCAAATTGTGTACCCCAATCACCTAAATGGTTGATACGAACTGCTTCATCTCCATTTTTCTCTGCAAGATTTGCTAGTGCTTGCCCAATAACTGTTGAACGGAGATGCCCCATTGAGAAAGGCTTTGCAATATTTGGAGAAGAAAAATCGACAAGTACTCTGGAACCTGTTACTTTCTTTGTCCCATACAGTTCTCTTTCTTTTAATACTTTTGAGATTACCTCATAGGCTATTTTCTCTTTCTTATAGAAAAAGTTTATATAGCCACCGTGAACTTCGACTTTTTCAAAAGTATTGATTGAAATTTTTTGTACTAAATCTTGAGCTATTTGTGCTGGAGACTTTCGAAGCTGCTTTGCAAGGGCAAAACAAGGAAATGCAATGTCTCCTAAATGCTCGTATTTTGGTTTTTCTAACATTTTTTCAATTTGAAATGAGGATAACTTCTCTTCTAGTGCATTCGATAAAACTTTTACAACTTCTACTTTCATTGATACTCCCTCCATGTTACTTGCAAAATTAAAAAGCTCTCGTCTCTAAAAAAAAGAGACGAGAGCTTTTCCCGTGGTACCACTCTAGTTGTCGGATGTTCCGACCACTTTTCATTGTTAACGGGGGATCTCCCCGGAATGACTCTACTTCTGTTCAAGATTCTTCTCCAAAGTGCGGTTCACTTCTATTCCTTTATTAGGCTTCCACCATCCCTAACTCGCTTCGAAAGGTCAAAGAAGCTACTCTCTTCTTCACCGAATAAGCTATATGAAATTTTCCAAAAATATACCATACTTATTATTTATAAGCAACTATATTTTTTTAATACAACAAGGGGGAAAATTATCGAACAAGTAATACATCACATGCTGCATGACGAACAATGCGCTCTGCAACTGACCCAATAAGCATTTTTTCAAATTGATTCAGCCCTGTAGCTCCTAAAATAATTAGTTCTACCTCTGGAAGACTAGTTAATAACTCCTTTGGCGAGCCCATTTTTACAATTGCTTCTACTTCATTAACACCTGCCGCTAGTGCTTGCTCTTTTAGTTTCTCTATTTTTTGTAAATGCTGTTCTTTCATTTTATCAGCATATTTTAAATCATAGGCTGTAATCGATCCGAAAGTTTTTGTATCCACAACATTAACTATTTGTAAAATGGCCCCATATTCTTTTGTTACTTTAATAGCGCGTTCTAGCGCTTTAAGTGATTGGGCAGAAAAATCGATAGCAACTGCGATTTTTTTATAATTTGTACTCATTATACTCCTCCTTTACATTACTAAAATTATAACAAAATACTTCCATCTATAGTAAACAACTGATTATCTTTTTTTCAATTATTCAAATGTTGGACGAGAAGTATTCATACAACTTTCACCGTAGGCATATGATAGTTGTATGGGCAACTCTAACTAAAAAGAACCTTCAATCTAAAATTAGATAGAAGGTTCTCGCGATTCTTTTCATTATTTTAGTTTTGATTTAATTGAAGTGCTTCTGCTGTTGTTTCATGCACTTCTTTTAATAGCTCTGGGTTGTCCATTAGAGATAAGCCATAAGAAGGAATCATTTCTTTAATTTTTGGCTCCCATTGGTTTAACTCCTGAGGGAAACATTTACGAATAACTTCTAGCATTACGTGTACGGCTGTAGAAGCACCTGGTGATGCACCTAATAAAGCCGCTACTGAGCCATCACTCGCGCTAACAACTTCTGTACCAAACTGAAGCGTACCTTTTCCGCCTGCTTCTGTATCTTTAATAACCTGTACACGTTGACCAGCTACAACAATATCCCAATCCTCTGATTTAGCAGTTGGAATAAATTGACGTAATTCTTCAATACGTTGTTCCTTTGATAGCATTAATTGTTGGATTAAATACTTTGTTAAAGACATTTCTTTCACACCCGCTGCTAATAGCGTCGTTAAGTTATGCGGCTTAACCGAAGTGATTAAATCCCAGTTCGAACCTGTTTTTAAGAATTTTGGTGAGAAACCAGCAAATGGTCCGAATAATAGCGATTTTTTATTATCAATAAAACGTGTATCAAGGTGAGGAACAGACATTGGAGGCGCTCCAACAGCAGCTTTACCATACACTTTTGCATGATGCTGTTCAACAATTTCTTGATTTTTACATACTAAGAACAGTCCGCTAATTGGGAAACCACCGATATGCTTACCTTCAGGAATACCTGTTTTTTGTAATAGCTCTAAGCTTCCGCCACCTGCACCAAGGAATACGAATTTTGCTGAATGGTATTCCATTTTGCAGCCTTCCTTATCATGTACACTTAGCTCCCACGAACCATCTTTGCCACGTTTAATTTTTTCTACACTGTGATTATATTTTACTTCAACATCCTTCTTCTCTAAATGTTCAAGTAACATACGAGTTAAAGCACCAAAGTTTACATCTGTACCGCTGTCAATTTTAGTTGCAGCAATCGGCTCTGATGATTTACGATCTTGCATGATTAATGGTATCCATTCATTTAACTTTTCTGGATTATCAGAAAACTCCATACCTTGGAATAATGGATTTTGAGTCATTGTTTCAAAACGCTTTTTAAGGTACTCAACGTTTGCAGCACCTTGAACCATACTCATATGTGGTATTGGCATAATAAAATCTTGTGGATTTTGGATTAAATTATTATTAACAAGATAAGACCAAAACTGCATCGACACTTGGAATTGCTCATTTACATTGATCGCTTTTTTTATATCGATCGATCCGTCTGGTTTTTCGGAAGTGTAGTTTAACTCACATAGCGCAGCATGCCCTGTACCGGCATTATTCCATTCATTAGAGCTTTCTTCCCCAGCTTTGTCGAGCTTCTCAAACACTGTAATTTTCCAGTCTGGTGCTAATTCTTTAAGTAGTGTCCCTAAAGTCGCACTCATGATACCGCCACCAATTAAGATAACGTCTGATTTAAATTGTTCGTTACTCATGTTTACCTTCCTTTTTATACCTTTAATTTGCAGAAAGGATGTAAGCGCTCCCTCTTAAGCGTCTCAACAAGCCAAGACCTTGGTTCACACCATTTCTGTATCAAATATAACCATATCATAGTGTATCACAATTAATTCTAGAATTAAATATCCTCTATGTTTATCATAGTAGTAAGCTATTTAAAAAACAGAAAAAGCGAGAATATTTAGACATTAATAACGATACCCTTTCATTTGCAGATATTTCTGAAAAAAATTTATACTTATATTTCGATAAAAAACTCCATTTTATTCTCCAAATTGCAAGTAAAATAAATCTATTTATCTTTGCAGACTCACATTTAACACGAAATGTAAATAAATTAATCAAATTTCGGTAATTTCAAGACAATGCAGTGAATCAAAAATCAATTCTCAATTATTTGGAACGAATTTTGATATTCCCCATATAATGCAAACAAATATACAGTGCAGGTGATACTTATGAATATTTCTGACTACCTTAATCTACTATCTACATTCGGTATTGGTGGTGCTCATCCTGGCGGAATTGATCTAACGAAAGAAATGTTAAAGCTACAGAAAATTAACAGCGATACTACGATTTTAGATGTAGGATGCGGCACTGGACAAACCGCTGCTTATTTAGCTAAAACGTATGGAGCTAAGGTAACTGCTATCGATATAAATCCGCTCATGATTGAAAAGGCTAAGCAGCGAATAAGTGTAGCGCAATTACATGTTAATATACTTCAAGGTTCCATAGAAAAAACTACGCTACAGGAAAATTCATTTGATTTGATCCTTTCAGAATCTGTACTTTCGTTTGTCAAAACAACTGTAGCACTTAACGAAATATATCGATTATTAAAGTCTGGAGGTCGTTTTATTGCAAATGAGATAAGCCTTTCCCAATCGATCGAAGAAAATATCAAAAAAGAAATACAGGAGTTTTACGGATTTGAGTCTATCCCTTCAGAAGGAGAATGGATCAATCGATTCGAACAATCCGGATTTATCCCTATCAATGTTCTCGAGAAGCAATCCATCACTCAAAGTTATTCAACCCCTGATTTTCATTACTCTGATCACATAGAACCAGAACTTTATACGCTAATGGAAAAGCATGTTGACATGACTGAAAAGTATGCACATATTTTGGATTTCCGTGTTTTTATTTGTACAAAATAATGTTGGGGTAAACGGATAAGGAATAATTGTTAGTTTCCCCTTGCTGCAACCCTCTATTTTATGAGTTCAATAAAATGCTTCAAGATTCTTGCCGTTAGTCCCCAAATCGTATAGCCTTCATAATCATAAAACCATTCCTCCATCGAACGTCCACCCCATTGGTAGGCAGTACCATTCATTATCTTATCAAAAGGAAAGTCTGGTGAAGGTACAGGCTGCACTGTAACTAAACTCATATATGGTTCATAATTTAATAGCCATTTAATTGGAACTGTAAATACTTCTTCGACTTCTTCTATATTATACGAATGAATGATTTTGTCATATTCTAGCTGAACGACAAACGGATAAATGACAAACGACGGGGAGGCAATATATGGACTTAGTTGCCCAACTAAGTCCACATCGTTGGGATCGACACCTAATTCCTCATGCGTTTCACGTAATGCTGCGGCCAACGGAGATGAATCAGTTGCATCTATTCGTCCACCTGGGAAACTAATATCTCCAGGCTGCTTTCGCATCGTAAAAGAACGAACCTCAAATAAAATATGCCATTCCCCTTCTATTTTAACTAAAGGAATTAACACTGCTGAACGGAAAGCATTGTCCTCTCCAATAAATAGAGATTTATGCTCGCTTAATTTAGCATTCACTTTTTCTATGAACATGAACCTTCCCTCACCTTAAATGTTATATCCTATTATCCTAACATTTATATGATAAGGGATAAAGGGAATCAATATGTTTACATCACCAATACTATCCAATGTTTATATATCATGGAACATATTTGCTATCCGAACGTCTAAATGGTATCACTATAATATTTTATCAATTCATTCCAGGAGTTCAGATAGCAATGATAAGCAAATATTTAGATAAGCAAGTTATCCTATACATAGTTTTACTAGGCATAATTAGTGTTTTTTTTATTCATTCAAGTAATACTACATTCTCACAATATTCAGGAGCATTTATAATAAAGCAATGCCTCTTTTATAGCATTGGCTTTATTATAATGTTTGCGATCGCTTGGCTTGATAGTGAGCAGTTAAAAAAAATCGCATGGATTTTCTATGTGCTAATTTTACTACTATTAATCGCTCTAATTTTTGCACCAGAAAGCATCGCAAAGCCTATTAATGATGCGAAAGCGTGGTATCAAATACCCTTTATCGGGACCTTTCAGCCGTCAGAATTTATGAAGTTTGCTTTTGTATTAGTATTAGCGAAAACAATCACAGGGCATCGAGAAAAACTTATAAATAATAGTTTATCTTCTGATAGCTTATTATTATTAAAAATCGCCATTATTACTGTTCCACCCATGCTCATTGTTTATAAGCAACCAGACACAGGGATGATTATGCTCTATTTAGCATTGATCATACCGATGATTTATTTCTCAACAATTAGCAGAAAAATTTTAATAGGACTAGCTGCAATACCTTTAACCGTTGTACTAGCCTTCATAGTAATTTTCACACAATACAATGATTTTTATAATGAGCAATTACTTAGTAAGCTTGATGACCATCAAATATCACGGATTAATGGTTGGCTTTCACCCTATGAATTTGAGGATTCTTCCTATCAGGGAAGACAAGGAATGCTAGCAATCGGTTCTGGGGAATTAACGGGGAAAGGTTATTTACAAAACGATGTTTATGTACCAGAAAAACATACAGATTATATTTTTTCTACGATTGCTGAAGAAACTGGATTTATTGGCGCTTCAATTGTAATCATACTGTTTTTCTTATTACTTTTCCGACTTGTAGTCATTATTATAAGTACTAAAAATCATTTTGCTTATGTAATCGGCGCAGGTATCATTGGGTTATTAACCTTTCAAATATTCCAAAATATCGGCATGACACTCGGTCTAATGCCTATCACAGGTGTCACACTCCCCTTCGTAAGCTATGGCGGTAGCTCACTGTTATCTAATTTCATGCTGATTGGCGTAATACTGAGCTTTAAAAAGACGTATGAGGGGTATTTCTTTTAGATAAATAAGGAAGAAGCAGAAAAGTAAACGGTCATATTGTTGCATGTTCCATTTAGAATAGCCACATTAATACATTTGTAATATAATATGACATATTAAATATTTTGTTAATTTAGGAGAAATGTATATGGAACCAGCAACAACTGTCCTTACTTTATTACCAATCATGATTATTGTATTTTATTTGATACCGATCGTATTTATTGTTTGGGTCACTTTTACAGTTATAAAATTATTAAAGCAACAATCAAAATTACTAGGAGAAATAAATGAAAAGATGAATAAATAAACCTGCGTTCCGTATCGGCTGAGCTGATTCGGGCGCAGGTTTTTTCTCTATTATTTCGCTGTCATTCCACCATCAACAGCTAAGTTAATGCCTGAAATATGAGCAGCTTCATCTGATGCTAGAAATACAACAGTATCTGCAATATTTTGAGCCGTTCCTAATTCAGGTAATGCAATACCGTTTAAGAAATGCGCTTTATATTGTGGATTTTCCATATGAGGCGCACTCATTGGTGTCACGATATAACCAGGGTTGATCGCATTTACACGAATGTTCTTTTTACCGTAGTCTACAGCAGCAGCACGTGTAATTGCTGAAACAGCACCTTTAGATGCAGTATAAGCTCCTGCACCTGCCATACCTGTTAAAGCGGCAGTTGATGAAATGTTCACAATTGAACCACCGTTTTCTTCCATATGCTTTATTGCTAATTGCATACCTAGCATTACGCTGTCGATGTTAATATTGTATACTTTATCCCACATTGCTTCTGTTTGCTCATTAAATGGTGTTGCTAGTGAAATACCAGCGTTGTTTACTAAAATATTTACAGCACCGAAAGCCTCAATAGCTTGTGCATATACATTTTCCCAATCCTCACGAGAGGCTACGTTATGTGAAACTGCGATTGCTTCTCCGCCCTCTTCTTTAATACGTGCTACAACAGCTTCTACTGCTTCTGTATTAATATCTGTCGCAACTACCTTTGCGCCTTGTTGTGCGAAAGTTAAAGCTGTTGCTTCTCCCATACCGCTTCCTGCACCTGTAATAATTGCTATTTTGTTTTGTAATCGAGCCATGTTTGACACCTCATTTTTTATTTATGATAGTCTGACTATCACATTTTCAAATTTATTCTAATATACTAATAATTAATTTGCAACAAAAACGCTTACATTTATAATGGAATACAAGGAAGTGACAAACAGTGAGGATTAGAGAAAAAAATAAGGAAATTCGACAACAGCAAATTATTGATAAAGCTACAGAATTATTTATTAGTAAAGGATTGTATGATGTGCAAATGCAGGAGATTGCTAATTTATCGGAAATAGGTATTGCAACGTTGTTTCGCTATTTTCCTAAAAAAGAGTTACTAATAGTAGCAGTAGCCTGTCAAATTATGACTCGCTTTGAACGTGCATTCTTTACGATTGCATCTAGCTCACAAACTGCTTTTGAAAAGGTCGAGCAATTATTGAATTATTTTTTATCGTTTAATGATGAAGAAAATAAAAAAATTATTCGTTTTCGTGAAGTTTTCGAAAGCTACGCTGCCTATCGAGCTGAACCATTAGAAAATATTGACAGATATCAAGAAGTACAGCGTCGAATGATTAACCATTTACTATCTATTATTGAGCAAGGAAGAATTGATGGATCGATCAATTTATCATTGGATATTCAAACTGCCCTCATTACGTATATTAATTGCTTTGGTAAATTTACAGCTAAGCTATCTCTTTCCGAAGATCTAGCAGAATTACCTGAAGATATTACAAATGAAAAGCAGCAGCAAATTATGATGAAGTTAATCCTTCAGTCATTAAAGCCTTTATAATATACATGAAAGCCACGACATACAATTGTTGGACATGTCGTGGCTCTCGATTAGCTATTTACTTCTTCATTTTCTAGCATTTTGTGTAAGTATTCAATTATTTCGCGGATGCCTTCTAAGGAATTAACTAAAATTTTGGGATCCACACACGTAATCATACGGTCCTCTAGGTTTGCTACAGCTGTGAAATATTGAGTTTTCGCATAATTCACAAGCCCCATTTGCTTTAAAGTCGATGGGTTAAAATCAAAAATTTCTCGCGCTTCTCCAACAACTAAGCCATAGTTCACCACATCTGTATTGAGAATTAAACATCGTATATTATCACCTGAGCATGGCTGGTTATATAAAATAAGTCCAAAATCAATGACTGGAATTAACTCACCGCGCGCTCGTGTAAAACCTAATAAATATTTCGGCAAGTGTGGAATTGGCGTTACTCGCTCTAGCTTTTCAATCGATACAACTTGATCTACTGGCACTGCATACTCTTCATGTCCACATGCAAAAACAACTGATTTTTCGAACCCCATAAGGTCACCTCTTTTACTATTTTAGTTCGCGGAGCTTTTCACTACCTCAACTAATAAATCGGCTAGCTTTTCTAATTCCTCAATAGGCATACGTTCATTAGTCGTATGAATTTCCTCATAGCCAACCGATAAGTTCACCGTCGGAATTCCAAAGCCAGCAATTATGTTAGCATCGCTACCTCCACCTGATTTACCGAGGTTTGGTGTACGACCAATTGCGCGAACTGCGTTCATTGCCACTTGTACAACGCGATCGTTCTCCGTAACAGAGAAGCCCGGATACATTATCTCCACATCGACCTCCGCTTTCGCTCCCAGCTCGTTTGCTACTGCCTCAAAAGTTTCCTTCATATGAGCTGTTTGAGTATCTAACTTTTCTTTATTAATAGAGCGTGCCTCTGCTAAAATATGCACCTCATCACAAACGATATTTGTTGCTTTTCCACCCTCGAAGCGTCCAATATTAGCAGTTGTTTCATCATCAAGACGTCCTAGCTTCATCTTTGCAATTGCCTTTGCAGCGACTGTAATAGCGGATATGCCCTTTTCCGGTGCTACCCCTGCATGCGCTGTTTTCCCAATAATTTTTGCTTGGATTTTTGCTTGATATGGTGCTGCAGTAACAATGCCTCCTACTTTACCATCACTATCAACAGCAAAGCCGTATTTGGCAATAATCATTGATGGGTCCAGCTCTTTCGCACCAGCTAAGCCACTTTCCTCTCCAGCAGTAATAATGAATTGGATCGTGCCATGCTCAACGCTTTCCTCCTTTAAACGACGTATCATTTCAAAAAGGGCTGCCATTCCAGCTTTATCATCAGCCCCTAAAATCGTTGTGCCATCAGAGTAAATATATCCATCCTCACGAATTTCTGGTCGAATACCTTTTCCTGGTACAACTGTATCCATATGTACCGTAAAATAGATTGGCTCGACCTTTAAGGATCCATTCAACGTTGCTATAATATTTCCTGCGCCATGTCCATTTCGTGTATGGGCATCATCTTGGACTACATCAAAGCCCAATCCCTCTAACTTTTTTACAATAATTGGCGCAATGATTTCTTCATGCTTTGTTTCAGAGTCAATTTGTACAAGCTCTAAAAATTCTTTTACGATTCGTGTAGTCATAAAGTACACTCTCCTTCTTTCGAAACAAGATGAGACTATTTTACCTCTATAGCCAATAAAAAACAATTATCCCTATTCATTTGATATCAACTTATCTTTTTCAGCAGATAATTGTTCTTTTTTTCGCTCCGCTATTTCAACTTTTTGTTGTAGTGCTATTAATGTATTAGATACATCATCTAAAACTCTTGATATTTGATTTGTAGACGTAGAAATTTTTGAATGAATCGACCATGCTGAAAAAATATCATCAAAGAAGAAATCAGCGAACTTTACAAAGCCGTCTGTATCTACTTGCAGGGTATCGTTTTTGATTTCTTGGATATCTAGTAATTCATTTTGAAAGCGTTGAAGCGCTATTTGTGCCCGGTGAAGATATGCTTTGGACTGATCAAGCTTCTCGTGCTTCAATGTAGTTACAATAAATCCCCCACCTAACAAATCCCATGTAGAATAATTATTTGCATTACTTAACGCTTTTGCAGCTTCAGTTAGCTCTTTTTGTGCTTCTTTTCCTGCTACAATCGCCTCATGTATTTCAATTAATAATTGTTGTAATAAAAATTGCTGCTCTAAAACTTGATTTAACTGGGCTGCCTTTACGTGATTATTTGCCATGTAGTAAACTTGAATTTTGTTTTCAATTTCCTTAATTTGAGCTATTAAGTACTCCTCATTAATTGCATTTATTTTGTATATTGTATCAACTAAATCGTCATTTAAATCCTCGTACATTAATTGTGCTTCAATTAATTTAAGCTCTGCTGTTGCTAATAGATCATAACGTTCTTCTTGTAGCTCCTGCTGTTTTCCTATCCAATTATAGAATACATTAACAAATGAAAAACCATCTAACTTATTTAATTTTTTTCGTCCATTTTTTAATTCTTGCTCGTATTTTTGGATATTCAATTCTGTATGGTGTAATTGTTTTTCTAATGATTGTTGTTGTTTCTTTAACTTTTCTAGTGAGAGTATTTCCAATTTATATTTTTGCAGCTCTTGTTGGTATTGTCTTAATTTCATTTTCTTTCCACACTCCTTCTCTACTATTGTAATCGTTATTTAAGTGAAATGGAAACTAACACTATATTGGTTAATAGCGCTAAAATTATGAAGACAGATTATTTTATAATAAATAAAGAAGCCGCCCTCAAATTGAGAGCGACTCTATCTATCTTATAGAGGAATGTTACCGTGTTTTTTGTACGGGCGATCCTCGTGTTTTGTTGAAAGCATATCTAATGCTTGGATTAACTTAATACGTGTTTCACGTGGGTCAATTACATCGTCTACCATACCGCGAGATGCTGCAACGTAAGGATTTGCGAATTTCTCTTTGTATTCTTCGATTTTTTGTGCACGTGTTGCTTCTGGATCTTCTGATTTCGCAATTTCACCAGCGTGGATGATGTTTGCCGCACCAGCAGCACCCATTACTGCGATTTCAGCGTTTGGCCAAGCGAATACTAGGTCCGCACCGATTGATTTAGAGTTAAGTGCTACGTACGCTCCACCGTATGCTTTACGTAAAATTACAGTGATTTTTGGTACTGTTGCTTCTGAGTAAGCATAAAGGATTTTCGCACCGTGACGAATAATACCACCATGCTCTTGCTTAACGCCTGGGAAGAAGCCAGATACGTCCTCGAACGTAATAACTGGTACATTATATGCGTCACAAGTACGTACAAAACGAGCTAGTTTATCTGAAGAATCGATATCAAGGCCGCCCGCTAAGAATTTTGGTTGGTTACATACTAGACCAACTGATTCACCAGCGATGCGCGCGAAGCCGACTACGATATTTTTCGCGAATTCTTTTTGCACTTCCATAAATGTACCTTCATCTACTACTAGTTCAACTACTTTACGAACATCATAAGATTTCGTTTGGTCGATTGGCACGATATCTACAAGCTCTGAACGGAAGTTATCTCCCTCTGGAGCAGCTTGCTTTGGTGCTTTCTCTTTGTTGTTTTGTGGTAAGTAAGAAAGTAGTTGTTGAATTTGCGAGATTGCTTCTTCTTCATTCGCTGCACGGAAGTGAGCATTACCTGAAACAGCGTTGTGTACTTTTGAACCACCAAGACCTTCTGATGAAATTTTCTCACCTGTAACTGTTTCAATTACTTTAGGACCTGTAATAAACATTTGAGATGTTTTATCTACCATCAGGATAAAGTCAGTGATAGCTGGTGAATAAACCGCTCCACCCGCACAAGGTCCCATAATAACTGAGATTTGTGGAATTACACCTGAATAAATTGAGTTACGGTAGAAAATGTGACCGTATCCATCAAGTGAAAGTACACCCTCTTGAATACGCGCACCGCCTGAATCGTTAATGCCGATAAATGGAGTACCATTTTTCGCCGCTAAGTCCATAACAGTTGCAATTTTTTTCGCGTGCATTTCACCAAGTGCTCCACCAAATACTGTGAAGTCTTGAGCAAATAAATACACATTACGACCATTGATTTTACCGAAACCAGTTACTACACCATCACCAGGTCCTTCTAACTTTTCCATGCCGAAGTCTACAGTACGGTGTGTAATGAATGGATTGATTTCTACAAATGACCCTTCGTCAAGTAGCATTTCGATACGCTCACGAGCTGTCATTTTGCCTTTTTCGTGTTGCTTTTGGATACGAGTATCACCGCCACCAAGCTCGATAATGCCTTTGCGGTCATAAAGTTCATTAATTTTGTCAAACATATCTAACGTAATCGTCATTATTTCTTTTCCCCTTTTCCACTTTTATCACATAATTCATAAAGAACACCGAAAGAATCTTTCGGATGTAAGAAAGCAACTTCAGCATCACCAGCACCTGGTCCTGGCTCATCTGAAAGTAGGCGTACACCCTTTTCGCGAAGCTCTGCCATTCGCTCACGAATTCCAGTTACACCAAATGCAACATGGTGGATGCCTTCTCCACGCTTTTCTAGAAAGCCATGGATTGCACTTTTCTCACTCATAGGTTCTAAAAGTTCAATTTTCACGTTACCTGCGTCGATGAACGCTACTTTTACTTGCTGAGATTCAACTTCTTCGAGCTTTAATAGCTTTAGGCCAAGTGTCTCCGTGTAGTATGTAATACGTTCATCGATGTTTCTTACTGCAATTCCAATGTGGTCTACTTTTTCCATTGTGTAAAACTCCCCTTTTAATGAATGCTAAAAACAATTTAGCTTGAGAATTTCTCTATTTTTGATACACTATTGAAAGATAAAAGAAGGAGCGATCACTATGAGTAATAAGAAATTCCAAAAAATTGTTGTCTATTCGATGGTTGCTATTATGCTGATTTCAACAATTGCAATGGGTCTAGCAATGATCGGTTAAAGTGGGTGCAGTTTAGCACCCGCTTTTTTATTTCATACCTCTAAACGATTCTTTAATTGCTAGATAGGCATCCATTTCCTCAATAAATTGATATAATGCCGCCATCGCCAGAAATGTTTGATGGTCATTTGGCAACGGCATTTTTGCAAACTCAACTTTTACTTCTTCTAGCTTTTCTCTAAAATAACTAGCGGTATTGCCTGAATGCACATTTTCACTTAGCTCTTCCATAAACACAGCGACTAATTCTGATTGTTGTACTATAACAGGTAAGGCAGTAATTTTTGGCAGCACTCGTTCAATAATTTCAAGCTGCTGCTCCCTCATATCAAAATAAACATAATATATATTGTCTTTTCGAGTGATATGATTTTCAACGTCTTGGAAAGCAAGTGCCTTTGCCTTATTCAATATTGTAACTGCTTGAACGAGTTCATTCCCATCCCAGAGAGTATCACCGCTCCGCAAATATTTCGCAATTTCAGAAAATACATTGCGGTATAACGCTTCAATTTCAATACGATAACGATCGAGCTGTTTTTGAATATCTGGCATATACATATTCACTGCCAAGCCTGTTAAATATCCAATCGCCATTAATCCTAGTTCATTATAGAATAGGGCGATGGTAAAATTCGCCTCAGAATAAATGTGCAAAATGATTACTGCACTAGAAACAAATCCAGCAGAGACACCTAAAGACACAATTGTTGGTACAAATAGCACGAGCATAATACCTAAAACGACCGGATTGTATCCGAATATTTCGAAAAATATGTATGCAAGAGCCATTCCTATTAAGCTTGCAACAACACGTGTATAGACTGCATAGAGTGATTTCTTTTTAGTTGGCTGCACACAAAGAATCGTTAAAATCCCTGCTGCGGTATAAAAATGCAAATCAAAATACTGGGCAACTGCTATCGCAATAGAAGCACCAACAGCGGTTTTTAATGTACGATAACCGATTGAAAACTTTTTCATATCGACCATTCTCCTCTATATTAGAAAGTGTTAGTCCTTAAAAGTTAAGGACTTAACACTTCTAAACACCGCTATACTAGACTTCTTCGCAGTATTCTTCAAAGTTAGCTTGTAAATTCGTTACTACAGACATTGGATCGTGTCCTTCGATTTCATAACGACCTACTTCTGCTACAACTTTTCCATCTTTTAGTAATACAAAAGATGGTGATGAAGGTAAATGATCTTCACCAAAGTGATAACGAGCTGCTGCAGTTGCTTCTTTATCTTGACCAGCAAATACAGTTACTAAATGATCTGGACGTTTGTCATAGTGAACAGCACTTGAGGCTGCTGGACGAGCAATCCCACCTGCACAGCCGCATACAGAGTTCACCATTACAAGTGTAGTACCCTTTCTTTCAAAAGCAGCCTCTACGTCTTCTGGTGTACGAAGCTGTTCATAACCTGCTGCTTCCATTTCAGCACGAGCTGTTGTCGTAATTTGTTGCATAAATAAATCATAATCCATATTCATCACTTCATTGCTCCTTTCACAATACTATTTAATCATAGCAGGACTATACCCTCTGTGCAAAGGACTGAAATGATATAAAAATTACAGTTCATAACGATTTATGCTTAATTATCTTCAAATAATTGATTTACACCTTGAGTTACGGTAAGTCGTCCATGTAGAATTTCGTTTTCTAAATTTCTCACCTGTATTTTACGGTCAGTATTTTTATAAAACGAGTCAATTAGATGATCCGTAATCATAGAATGGAACCAATCTCGCGTTTGCTGCTGACGACGAACTTCCCAGTAATTTGACGATTTTATTGTCCCTTCGAATGAAAGAATCATTTCCCAAACTTTATCTAGTCCAGTCTTTTCTAAAGATGACGCAGGAAGTGATGTACTTAGCCAACCCGGTGTAGCTGGCTGTAAGAAATGCAGGATTTGCTTGTATTCTTGAACTGTCTTACGTGCAATACGGAGGTTATCACCATCTGCTTTGTGCACTAAAATGCCGTCTGCAAGCTCCATAATCCCTTTCTTCATTCCTTGTAGCTCATCTCCCGCCCCTGTTAACGCAAGTAGCAGGAAGAAATCCACCATACCACGTACATATGTTTCACTTTGTCCTACACCGACTGTTTCAATCAAAATGACATCATAGCCAGCCGCCTCACAAATAAGCATTGTTTCACGCGTTTTTTTATGCACTCCGCCAAGTGTACCAGCTGATGGAGAAGGTCGGACATAAGAGTTAGGCTGACGCACAAGCTCTTCCATCCGTGTTTTATCACCTAAAATACTGCCACCTGATAGTGAGGAACTAGGGTCGATGGCAAGTACTGCCACTCTTTTCCCCATTTTACAAAGCATCGTACCGAATGCCTCAATAAATGAGCTCTTCCCTGCTCCAGGGACACCCGTAATGCCAACTCGGATACTATTTCCTGTATGGGGTAGTAATTCCTGTAATAACTTTTGTGCTTGATCCTTATGCTCGAGATTAGAGCTTTCCACTAATGTAATTGCTTTTGACAGCGAGGCACGATTTCCTTCTCGTACCTCACTAGCCAAGCTCGGGATATCAAGTGCTTCATGCTTTTTTTTACGAAACTTTTTCGGCGTAGCATAGTTCATACCATCATGACCACCCTTGACACCATCCATTACGTGTAAGCCGTTCTCTTCCATCCCTTTGAAGTATTCCATTAGTTTTACACTTCCTCGTAGCCTAATCGTTTATAAATTTCTTCGATAATTTTTTGTGCTGATACAGGAATTACTGTACCTGGACCGAAGATTGCAACAGCACCTGCTTCGTATAAGAATTCATAATCCTGAGCTGGGATTACTCCACCGCAAATTACGATAATATCTTCGCGACCAAGCTTCTTGAGCTCGCCTACTAATTCTGGTACTAACGTTTTGTGACCTGCTGCAAGTGATGAAACACCTACACAGTGAACATCATTTTCAACAGCCATTTGAGCCGTTTCAGCTGGTGTCATGAATAATGGTGAAATATCTACGTCGAAGCCTAAGTCAGCATAACCTGTTGCTACGACCTTTGCACCACGATCATGCCCGTCTTGTCCCATTTTTGCTACTAAAATACGTGGGCGACGTCCTTCGTTTTCTAAGAACTCTTCTGTCATTTGCTTCACTTCTGTAATTTGTTCAGCATCAGAGAAGTTTGAAGAGTATACACCTGAAATTGAACGGATAATAGCTTTATGACGACCTGAAACTGCTTCAATTGCATCTGAAATTTCACCTAGTGAAGCACGTGCACGAGCAGCGTCAACTGCAACTGCAAGTAGGTTTTCTTCACCTGTTTCAGCTGCTTTTGTAAGGCGAGCTAAATGCTTTTGTACTTCTGCTTCATCACGTTTCGACTTCATTTCTTCAAGACGCTCAATTTGCTTTTGACGAACAATTGTATTATCGATATCTAAAATATCAATCGGTTCTTCTTCAGCAAGGCGGTATTTGTTAACGCCAACTATTGTTTCTGTTTTTGAGTCAATTTTTGCTTGGCGTTTTGCCGCTGCTTCTTCAACTTTCATTTTTGGAAGACCTGTATCGATTGCTTTCGCCATACCGCCAAGCTCCTCAATTTCTTCGATTAATGCCCAAGCTTTTTCTGTAAGCTCTTCTGTTAACTTTTCTACGTAATATGAACCGCCCCACGGATCGATAACCTTCGTCATACCTGTTTCTTCTTGTAAGAATAACTGTGTATTACGTGCAATACGTGCAGAGAAGTCTGTTGGTAGTGCAATCGCTTCATCCAATGCATTCGTATGAAGAGACTGTGTATGGCCCATAGCTGCAGCATTTGCTTCGATTAATGTACGCGTTACGTTATTGAATGGATCTTGCTCAGTTAAAGACCATCCAGAAGTTTGAGAGTGTGTACGTAGCGCTAATGTTTTCGGGTTTTTCGGATTGAATGTAGACATCATTTGTGCCCAAATACGACGAGCTGCACGCATTTTCGCCACTTCCATGTAATAGTTCATACCGATTGCCCAGAAGAATGATAGGCGAGGTGCAAATGCATCGATATCAATTCCTGCTTTTAAACCTGTACGAACATACTCTAAACCATCAGCAAGTGTATAACCTAACTCAATATCATTCGTTGCACCAGCTTCTTGAATATGGTAGCCCGAAATTGAAATCGAGTTAAACTTAGGCATATATTTCGCTGTATATTCAAAAATATCAGCGATAATTTTCATCGACATAGCTGGTGGATAAATGTATGTGTTACGCACCATATACTCTTTTAAGATATCATTTTGAATTGTCCCAGCAAGCTTATCAGGCGATACTCCTTGCTCTTCTGCTGCAATGATATAGAAAGCAAGAACTGGTAATACCGCACCGTTCATCGTCATCGATACAGACATTTGATCTAACGGAATGCCGTCAAATAAAATTTTAGCGTCTTCTACAGAGTCGATAGCAACACCAGCTTTTCCTACATCACCTGTTACACGTTGGTGATCTGAGTCATAACCACGGTGTGTTGCTAAGTCAAACGCTACTGATAAACCTTTTTGACCCATCGCTAAGTTACGACGATAGAACGCATTTGATTCTTCTGCAGTTGAGAAACCTGCATATTGACGTACCGTCCAAGGACGAGCAACGTACATTGTTGGATATGGTCCACGTGTGTTTGGTGCAATACCTGCAACATCTTTCACATGCTTTGTATTTTTAATATCCTCTTTTGTATAAACAGAATTCACATCTATACCTTCGTTTGTTAAAAACGTACCTGTTGATTGCTGTGCTTCAGCGTTTAACACGTTTTCGATGATAACAGACTTAAAGTTTGGTTTACTCATCGTTGTACCTCCTTCACACTAGCAGCAACAGAGTTGAGCTTCTCGATGATGTTTTGACCAGCAAACACAAAGCCATTTAAGCCTTTTGCTGTCCACTCTGCCTCTTCCTCTTTGTACTTACCTGCTGCGTCTAATACTAGCCCAGCACGTTTGCCCTCAAGTAAAGCTGGCACTAACGCTTTTGTATCATCATCTGTAGCAGCAACGACTACATAATCAAAGTCCGAATTATTTAACCAGGCTTTCGCCTCTTCCATAGAAGAGATAGCATCTGATTGCTCTGCTACTACACCTGCAGTTGCAAATACGCCTGCAACGAAATCAGCGCGAGCTTTAAAGTTTTTCAGCTGACCAAAAGTTAGGATTCCAATTTTAATATTAGCCGCTGCGAATTCACGACGAATATTTTCAAATGGAATAGCTAATCGCTTTACGTCTGTAAATTGAATATTTTCCTCAGTAGCGATTTCATCGACTGGGTTTGCATAAATATTCGTACCGATTAGGGATGCTTTACGTGTTTCAACAGCTTTTAATCGATCTGCATAGACCGCATCGATTTGCTCTGTTAATTTTTCTTCGTAAGCATCGATACCGCCTGCCTCCTCAATTTCAAGGAATAGCTCCCATGCTTCTTTTACAAAATCAGCAGTTAACGATTCGATAAAGTAAGAACCACCTGATGGATCCTGTACATTTAGGACTAACGATTCTTCCTTCGTTACAAGTAGTACGTTGCGCGCAATACGTGTAGATTGGTTTGTTGGACGAGATAAAACATCATGTGGATGTACTGTAAATACATCAGCCCCACCAATCGCACCAGCAAACGCCTCGTTACCAGCACGTAAAAGGTTTACATATACGTCTACCTTAGAGAAGCTTCGTACTGACGTTTCAGCTACGATTGGAACAGCTATAGCCTCAGCGTCGAATGCTGAAGAAAACGCTTTCCAAAGTACTTTAAAAGCACGTAATTTAGCAATTTCTGCGAAAAACTGAGTATCGATTGCAAAATTCACAAAGAATTTTGAAGCGAACTTTTCATAGCTACCCTCTTGACCCGCATACTTACTAGCTAAAGCGAGGGCAATTGCAAGCTCTTGTACCGCATTCGCACCATTATTATGGTACTTTACAGTGTTTGCTCCTGAAGTACGTACTTTTGGATAATTCGATAATTGAATCGCTTGATCGGATACTATGTAGCCTTCAACCTCTGCACGTTTTGCCTCTTCGATTTTGTCAAACACGGATAGGATAGGGTCATTTTCGTTTTGAATAATCAGTTTGAAAGAATATTCAGTTAAATAATCCGCTAATTTGCCTACGATTGAGTTATCCCATGTAAAGGGTACACGGCTATCAATCGTAATGACATCATTTCCACGAGCTAAGCTCTCTTCTAGATTAGCGATAAACTCCTCAGTAGAATCACCAGTAATTTGCTGAGCAACATCTAAGCCCGTAGTTGCCGATAACGTACGGATTGTAGATACTTGCTTCTCAAGCTGATCTCCTAATTTTTCTAGGAGCATTTCTTGCGTGTAAAGTGGCTCAAGTGTTACCCCTTCAATTGTTTTCGTGAACAAGGATTCAAAAGGCTTCCCTTTTAAAGCAGAGACTGCCTGCTCTTTCCATTGTTCATAACTAGCTGCCTGAAACTCAATTTCTTTCATGTTAGTTGACATGTGGACGCTAATCAGCTTCCCCCCTTACTATTTTCTAAGATGTATTTTACATGAGAAAGTGCTTACAATAAAGCATAAAAATTAAAGGAAGCCTTTATTTATCGGCTTCCTTTAAGATTTCAGTAGACTGACATCATACTATTATTTGCATTTTCGAGTATTTCTTTCACTCTTTTTAGAAATTTCGCGCAAATCAATCCATCTAGTACACGATGATCTAGAGACAAACATAAATTTACGATATCCCTTGGGGCAAACATATTCCCACTAAAAATTACCGGTTTTTTTACAATAGCTTCCACCTGTAGTATAGCAGCTTGCGGATAATTTATAATGCCCATTGACTGAACAGAACCAAAAGATCCTGTATTATTAACTGTAAACGTGCCTCCAGATATATGCTCTGGGCGTAGCTTCCCAAGCTTTACTAACTGAGAAAGCTCATGAATTTCTTTTGCAATCCCTTTTATTGACTTTTCATCGGCGTGTTTTATAACAGGTACAAATAAAGCATCATCTGTTGCTACGGCAATAGATAGATTGATGTCTCTTTTTTGGATAATTTTATCCCCTGCCCACATCGAATTCATCATCGGATATTCCTTTAAGGCAATTGCTATAGCTTTAAGGAAAAACGCAAAATACGTCAGATTATATCCTTCTCGTTGCTTAAATTCATCTTTTATACGATCACGATAGGCTACTAAATCTGTTACATCCGCTTCCATCATCATCCAAGCATGAGGAACCTCTTGTTTGCTTCGTACCATATTATTTGCAATCGCTCGTCTCACGCTAGTAACTGGAATCTCAATATCCCCTGGTAGTTGCTGTTGTGGATTCGACGGAGCAAACTCATGTACGCTTGGTAAGGTAGTAGAAGGGTCTTCCTGCGTAGCATTATTCTTTTGATCCTTAGTACTAGTTACTTTCTCATTTTGGCCGGATTCAATATATGCTAGTACATCTTTTCGTGTAATCCGACCATCCAAACCTGTTCCTTGTATGGATTCTAAATTTATCGCATGCTCTGAGGCAAGCATCAACACAGCAGGAGAATATCTAGCTTTGGCTTTTGCCTCTCGGAGCTCACGGGCCGGTGTTTTTTTCTCACTTTGTACGTTTGAATTTTGCATTCCGGCATTCCGAATAGCTTCACTCACATTCGATTTTTTCTCAACCGGAGCTGCAGATAATTGCGTATCGCTTTCAACTTCAATCGTACATACGACAGCTCCTACTGGTAATGTCTCCCCCTCCTTTGCAGAAATAGAGATAATTTTACCACCAAAGGATGATGGAATTTCAGCATTTACTTTATCTGTATTTACTTCTGCTAGTGGATCGTATTTTTTAACGACATCACCGGGTTTTACAAGCCAACGCTCAATTGTTCCCTCTGTTACACTTTCGCCAAGTTGTGGCATTGTTATATTTTGAATTGGCAAATGCTATCCCCCCTAAAATGCTGCAAGCTCTCGCATTGCTCGCTCAATTTTTTCAGGATTTATCATGAAAAACTTTTCCATTGTCGGTGCATAAGGCATAGCTGGTACATCTGGTCCAGCTAAACGTTTAATTGGAGCGTCTAATTCAAATAAGCAGTGCTCTGCAATAATTGCCGCAACCTCGCTCATAATGCTTCCCTCTTTATTGTCTTCTGTAACAAGTAATACCTTGCCAGTTTTTGAAGCTGCTTCAATAATCGCCTCTTGATCTAGTGGATACACAGTACGTAAATCTAAAATATGCACTTCGATACCATCAGCTGAAAGTCGCTCTGCTGCTTGCAGGGCAAAGTGGACGGCAAGACCATATGTGATGACTGTAACATCATCCCCCTCACGCTTGATGTCAGCCTTTCCAATCTGTAGTGTATAATCCTCTTGGGGTACTTCACCTTTAATTAAACGGTAAGCACGCTTATGCTCGAAAAACAGCACCGGATCCTCATCTCGAATAGCGGCCTTTAAAAGTCCTTTAGCATCATATGGTGTTGATGGTATAACAATTTTCAACCCTGGAGTATTAGCAAATAATGCTTCTACGGATTGGGAATGGTAAAGTGCACCATGAATTCCACCACCAAACGGAGCACGCACAACTAAAGGGCAACTCCAATCATTATTCGAGCGGTAACGAATTTTCGCTGCCTCAGATACGATTTGGTTTACTGCTGGCATAATAAAGTCTGCAAATTGCATTTCAGCGATTGGGCGCATACCATACATAGCCGCGCCAATAGCAACACCTGCTATTGCACTCTCTGCAAGTGGTGTATCTAGGACGCGATATTCTCCGAACTGTTCATACAAGCCTGCTGTCGCTTTAAATACACCGCCTTTTCTACCAACATCCTCCCCTAAAACAAAGACTCGATCATCTCGCTCCATCTCTTCTTTCATCGCTAGATTGATTGCATCGATATAAGACAGGATAGCCATTACATATCATCTCCTTCCGAATAGACATGTTTTAGGGCATGTTCAGGATTGGCATACGGAGCTGCCTCAGCATAATCAGTAGCCTCATTGACAATGTCCGCTATACGCTTATCCATTTGCAGTAGGGATTCCTCAGTAGTAACGCCCGTTTCAATCAAATAATTTTTAAATAGCAAAATCGGATCTTTTGCTCGCCCCTCCTCAATATCTTCTGCCGAACGATATTGACGATCATCATCATCAGAAGAATGAGCTGTGAGTCGATACGTTACTGTTTCGATTAGGGACGGACCTTCGCCGCGTCTTGCTCTATCTGCTGCCTCTTTTACTACTTGATAAACAGCTAATGGATTTTTACCATCAACTGTTATACCAGGCATACCGTAGCCAATACCTCGATCCGAAACCTTTGCACAACCTAGTTGCCGTTCCACAGGTACAGAAATTGCATATTGATTGTTTTCTACCATGATAATCACAGGCAGCTTATGAACCCCTGCAAAATTCGCACCTTCATGGAAGTCACCTTGATTGGACGAACCTTCACCAAGCGTAACAAACGTTATAAAATCCTCTTGCTGTAATTTCCCTGCAAGAGCCACACCAACTGCATGAGGCACCTGTGTCGTCACCGGTGATGAACCAGTTATTATTCGATTTTTCTTTTGCCCAAAATGACCAGGCATTTGACGACCACCTGAATTTGGATCCTCGGCTTTCGCAAAGGCAGATAGCATCAAGTCCTTTGCTGTCATGCCAAAATGTAAAACGACGCCCATATCACGGTAATACGGAGCAATATAATCCTTTGTATGATCAAGTGCAAAAGCAGCGCCAACTTGTGCCGCCTCCTGACCCTGACACGATATGACGAAAGGTATCTTTCCAGCTCGATTTAATAGCCACATCCGCTCATCAATTCTTCTCGCAAGTAGCATTGTTTCATACATATTTAATACATCTTCATTTGTTAGACCTAAATCAACATGATGTAAAGTATCAACCATTCGAACATCCCCTTTCACATTTTAGAAAAAAACTCACATCCTAAAAAAGACGGAACTATGGTTTCCCTAAACTTTAGTAATTTATTAAAAATGAATTGCCCTTCCATCCACTGCTAAAGCGGCCTCACCTATGATTTCACTTAGTGATGGATGTGGATGAATAGTAGCACTCATTTCCCACGGTGTTGCATTTAAGAATAAGGCAAGGGCACCTTCTGCAATCATGTCCGTAGCATGTGTTCCTATTAAATGAATGCCTAGCACATCATTAGTTTCCTTATCTGCTACAATTTTCGCAAAACCTTCTGTATCACCGTAAACCAACGCTTTCCCTATTCCTTTAAAAGGAAACTTTCCTATTTTAATAGAAAATCCTTTTTCTGTTGCCTCCTGCTCTGTTAAGCCTACACTCGCGATTTCAGGACTACTATATACACAACGAGAGATATTTTCATAGAGTAGAGGGTGCTGAGATATACCGGCAATATGCTCTACTGCTCGAATTCCCTCATGAGCTGCTACATGTGCTAGCTGCATCCCACCTATAGCATCGCCAATGGCATAAATATGACGTTCCTTCGTTTGATAATGCTCATTAGTTTTAATGAAAGCGTTTTCTATTTCAATGTCAGTGTTCTCAATGCCTATGCCATGAATATTGGCTGTACGACCAACAGAAACGAGCATTTTCTCTGCAGTATATGTTTCACCATCTTCAAGCGATATTAGTACTTGCTGCTCCTCGATTAATAATGATGCAGGATTTATCCGGGCGTTCGTTACGATTTTGATTCCGCGTTTCTTTAACAACGCCATCATTTCCGTTGAAATGTCAACATCTTCAGTTGGTAGAATACGATCTCCGTATTCTAAAATAGTTACTTCTACATCAAAATCCGCTAGCATTGAGGCCCATTCAATACCAATCACACCGCCACCAACAATAATGATTGACTTTGGAAGCTTAGTTAAGGAGAGTGCATCGTCAGAATTTAGAATCGAATGTCCATCCACTTCAATGCCATCAATATGACGTGGACTTGCACCGGTTGCTATTATTACATTTGTCGGTACAAGCATTTCATTTTCAGACCCATCTGCCATTTCAACAGAAATCGTTCCTGGCATCGGCGAAAAAATTGAAGGACCTAATATTCGACCAGTTCCGTAAAAAACGTCAATTTTCCCTTTTTTAATGAGATGTTGAACACCCTCATGCAACCTTTCTACAATTCTACCTTTTCTCTCTTGAACCTTTTTAAAATTTAACGTCACATTAGCTATATCTACCCCAAAGCTATGTGCTTTTTTTGATTGAGTGTAGATTTCTGCACTTCGGAGTAACGCTTTACTAGGGATACAGCCTTTATGTAAGCAAGTTCCACCAAGCTTTGCTTTCTCCACAATCGCTGTTTTTAAGCCAAGTTGAGATGCACGAATCCCTGCCACATAACCGCCCGTACCTCCACCTAAAATTACTACATCATATTCTTTTGCCATCGGTTTACCTCCTTTTAGCAGTATTTCGACCTAGGTGTCATATCCCTCCCATTATTGGAGAGGGAATCATTTTAATACAGTGGAAGTGAAGGATGAGCTTCACCCCCGGAATTTTTTTATCTACCATTTAAAATATTTTTTTCATTTTGTAAAAATTGACTTCTTGATTTTGCTACTCTTTCAATTCGCTGCTCCGCTAAACGGTTAGCTGCTAAATATGTTGGAATATCCTCTTCCTTCGAAATTCTGAAAATTTTAGTTAAACTATCGTAAATCGTTTCAACTCGTTTCATTGCGCGATCATGATTATAACCATAAAGCTCATCGGCTACATTTATTACACCACCAGCATTTATCACATAATCAGGGGCATAAATAATCCCTTTTTCATGTAATATTTGACCATGACGAGATTCCTTTAACTGATTGTTTGCCGAACCAGCAATTATTTTAGCTTTTAGTTGTACAATCGTATCATCGTTAATAATTGCACCTAAAGCACATGGCGCAAAAATATCTACATCTTGCTTATATATATCGCTCGGATCAACCGCCTTAGCACCAAATGCCTCTACCACACGCGATACTGCATTCGAATTAATATCGGTTACAACTAATTTGGCTCCATCCTTGTGCAGGTACTCACATAATGTATATGCAACATTCCCTAAACCTTGAACTGCTATTGTTCGTCCCTCTAATTGATCAATACCATAAGCTTCCTTTGCTGCGGCCTTAATTCCTAAATAAACCCCGTAAGCTGTGACAGGAGAAGGATTGCCTGATGAACCAAATGCTGGGGAAATACCAGTTACATAGTTAGTTTCTTCGTGAATTAAATCCATATCTGTTACAGTAGTACCAACATCCTCAGCAGTGATATAGCGTCCATTCAAGCCTTGTATAAAGCGACCTAAGGCACGGAACATTTCTTCATTTTTTTCTTTAAACGGATCGCCAATAATTACAGTTTTACCGCCACCTAAATTAAGTCCAGCTGCAGCATTTTTATAGGTCATGCCCCTTGCTAATCTTAATGCGTCCTCTATTGCATCCGCTTCTGTTGCATAAGTCCACATACGACAGCCACCTAAGGCTGGTCCTAAGGTTGTATCATGGATGGCAATTATTGCTTTAAGACCTGATGCCTTATCCTGGCATATTACAAGCTGCTCGTAATCGTATTTTTCCATGTATTTTATAATGTCCATATTATTATCTCCTTCCATAAATGAATCATTTTCTGACGTTTAAATAACTTTTCGCTACTTATTGTATTGCATATATTTTCAAAACTATAATATTCCCCTTCTATTTTTACAATACTTTCTATTTGACCTTAGCGCAACTAAAAACATATCTCATCACCGTATTGAGAATATTCTTTCAATTTAATTGTGATTATTTGTGAATTTTTTGCGTAGCATTAACATTGCTATTTCGCTATATGAGGCGAGGTTTCTTGACTTTCATTCTCTTCACTGTAAAATAAAAGGTATGTGGTTAGGGGGTTACGGCATGGCTCGTATGGCAGCATTTATCGTACTATTAATTCCAGGTTTGATGGCAGCAGCTGGCATTAAATTTATGCGCGATACATTATTTGGCATTTTAATTTACCCATTTCCTTGGATTTGGTTACAATTTGTTGTAGGAATAGCATTCTTTATACTCGGTTTCGGTTTCTTTGCTGGCTTCTTATTACACCGCGATCGTAAAAAAGGTAAAGTTTCTACTCGTTGGCAGAAAAAAGCTTAAAAGGAGTCGCCTCAAGTGATGAGGCAACTCCTTTTTTATAGTTATTGTCTATTTTGCTTTTTTGCCAAACGATCTGGGTAATCCGTAATCCAACCAGTAACAATAGGATGCGGATCTTCAATATAATTCTCTTCACCAGTAATGCCGTAAAAACGCATGTTTTTATTAGCATTTTCACATGCCTTTAAAAAACGCGTCTTATAGTATTTCTTATGTGCATGAATCGTATCTATATGTGAATAGAGATGAAGTTCTTCCCAATTAAATTTCTTAGTAATTATAAGTGCTGTCTCGAATTCAGGTCGGTGTTTTTTCACAAGTTGTAGCAATTCATTATGAAAAGAAGAAAAGTGACTTCCATCTGGTAGCTGTATTATTTTTAAGACCTCGATAATTGACGTGGGCTGACCTACTAACGATTCCTTCAGTTCGACATTAATAGGCATCCTATGTTCTAGAGCCCAAGAGATCACTTCCTCAAAGGTTGGCATCGTCCTCTTAGAAAATCTTCTTAAAAAATTCCGCCCTAAACGATAGCCTTTTAATTCTTCTGCAGTACAATCGACAATATTTTTATTAATATCTGCTAAACGTTTTAAATTCAAGTCATGAAAAACGAAAAGAATATTGTCTTTTGAACATTGGATATCAATTTCAACACCATCTGCCTGTAATACTAGTGCTTCATTCAATGCTTCAATGCTATTTTCAAAAGCATAGGCTGAAGCACCACGATGAGCAAAAATCGGTACATAGTTTGACATTAGACGTTCAGTTCTCCAAATTCTAGTAGGAACTTTCCATTAGTCATTTTTGTTAAAATAGAAGATTTTTTTCCGATTTGAATATAAGTACCAGGATACGCTTCTTTAGTAACGATAATCTCTTCTTTACCTGCATTTCGTAAATCATTCATCAATTGCTTAATTTCGAGATCTACTTGTATAGCATCCTCTTTATATTCATTCAGATTTTGCTTTGCTTGCTCAAATGCAGCAATTTGTTGCTTATTTAAACGGTCAACTATAGGAGTTAGTCTACTTACTTGCTCGTCTAACGAAACAATCTCCTCTTGTAATGACTTTAAATGAGCTGCCTTGTCCTGAATAATCGCATAGGCTTCTTGTTTGTTCACACTATTAATAATAAGCTCTGTCCGTCTCTCCAGCCTGTTCCCTGAAATGGCCGTTACAATTTGATTTTTAGCAGTTGTCTTTCCACCAATTATTTTCCCTTTTCGTTCATCGACTAAAACAGAATGCGCTTTCAAATTTGAGCCTAGCGCATAGAATCCAATGTGAATATCTTCTCCAGCTGTTAAATTTGCTTCATTAACATGCTTTACAAAAATACTACCACCCGCTTCAACACGCGTTTCACCAAGTCCAAATATGCCTCCACGAATAAATATATCGCCCTCAATTGATTTAATTAATTTAGCTCCTGAAACACCTTCAGGACCTTCGATTGATATATCGCCCTTCGCTACGATTGTAAAGCCGTGCTGTACAGTTCCTCGAACACTTATTGATCCCTCAAATTCTAAATTTCCTGTTTCAATTCCTACATCTCCACTTATAGGTAGATGATGATTAACAGAAATTTGTCCTTGAATTTTCTCAAGTACTCCTCCAATACGCGAGCGAATGACGATTTTCCCGTCCTCTTCTACTTCATAGGCCGATTTTCGATCATATTTCAGCGGAATATCTCGTCCTTGCTGCGATGGAATTAAATCACCGTGTATATTCGTCCCATCTTTACCAGGTTGAGGTGGAATTTTTTCACCTAACCATGACCCTTCTTTTATTTCAAAAATAAAATTCATGTCGTAGTAATCCGCTTTTCCATCCTCACGAATTACAGGCTTCCGCTCAGGAATTTGTAAGTATGTAATTTTAGCGTCATCTCCTTTTACAGGAGGCGAACCCTGTGCAATTAATATTGCTTTTCCAGGAACAACGCTTTCGATTTGTAGTGGTACAACACCAGAAACAATATGATTATCCTCTAGCACTTTCTTTATTTGAGTTTCTAGATCAGCTTGATTCATACGAATGAAATCCAGTGTTTCATTAATATATAGGGACGCCGACATTTTATCTCTTGAAATTTCAATAATCACATTTGGCAACCATTCACCAATTTCATTTGGCATTTCGCTACTTTTTGATAATACATTTTTTAATAAGGCAAAATTCGTTAATTTAATACGAGGAAAACTTCGTAAAATGCCGTCAAAATCTTTTAAAGGAAATCCCGATTTAATAGTTTTTAAATATACCTTCCCATTCTCTTCGGTTAATTCAAAAAATTCATTTATAAAGACGATCACGCGAATTCCTCCTTTCTCTTAAGCTTAAGTATATACAAAATCTGGTCTTTTGTTTAGCAATAATTCAGACAATCTAAAACATGTATCTTTCGAATCATTATTCATTCTTTTCATACTAGACCAATTACCCTCTCTAGTTATTATTAAACATTTTTTTGCCATATAAACTTAATATCGCCTAATTCTTAAAAATATTTAACCTCTCATTTTAAATATAAATGCACTGAATTTTGCACCCTAAAATAATCTTTTAATAATATAATTTTACAACAATGAATAATAAATTTTCTATCCTCCTCAAGGCTATACCTGTTATGCTTTCTCATTGATAAGCAATACTTTTTAGTGAAAGATGAATGTTATTACAATATTTCCGTTTTAAAGATTCAATGATGAAGTCGAAACATATATAATTCACCCTCATAAATTATTATTCATAACATTATGGTTTTCACTTGAAAATAATGTTTTTCCATGAAAAATATACGATTAATGGCATTTAATTTGCTATTTTGAGTCCACCCCTTAATTCACATTATCATCAACAATTACGAACGTTACAAAGAAAAATCAATTATTCTGGCATCGAATTATTTAAGAAGCTGATAATATATAGCATTTTAAATAAAAAAACACCTCCACCACAAGTTACAACTTGTAAATGAACGTGCTATAAAAATATTAAAGTATATTATAATTACAATTAACTCGCAACCATTTCAATACGAATTTTATCCGCAATCATGGCAATAAACTCAGAATTTGTCGGCTTCGATTTTAAATGGTGGACTGTGTAACCAAAAAGTTCAGAAATTGACTCATAATTGCCTCGTTTCACGCGACCTCAATTGCATGGCGGATAGCACGCTCTACTCGAGAGGAAGTTGTACCAAATTTTTTAGCGATTTCAGGATAAAGTATTTTCGTTACTGATCCGAGGAGCTCAATATCATAATACACCATTTGGATAGCTTCTCTTAAATAAGAATATCCCTTTATATGTGCTGGCACGCCAATTTCTTTAATAATGGATGTAATCGTTGTATCCAGAAGACGCTGATCCATCTTTGGTGAAGGATCTGGCTGTAAAATACTTTTGCGTTTTTCCGATTCAGTTTTATTACCAGCTACATGCATTACCTTTTGCACTAATTGATCGAATTCGAATGGTTTTAACATAAAGTACGATGCCCCAAATGTAGCCGCCTGCTTCATCACGTCATCTTGACCAAAAGCCGTTAGCATTATAACTGGGATATTTGCCAGCCCTTCATCATTATACATCGCCTCTAAAACAGCTAGTCCATCTAAATGCGGCATTATAATGTCTAATAACAGCACATCAGGCCTATGCTCTTCTAACATTTTAATACACACTTTGCCATTTGAAGCGGTAAATACGACTTCGATTGAAGGATGATTTTCAAAAAACGACTCCATCATTTTGACTAAATCTCTGTTATCATCAGCAATTGCAATTTTAACCTTCGCCACCATCGTTTCCCCCTTATCTTTATTGAACTACCAAAATATTACTCATCTACGAAGCAATACCAATTGACACAATATTTCAAATTCGACATTTTATAAAAAATACCTTTTTAATAATTAAAAATAATTAATGAGTCACAGAATTTCTTTATGTACCGACATAAAAGGATAACCTATCCTATTTTTCGATATTTTACATAGATTCATTTTAATAAAAAAAAGAAGAAAAGACTACACTTTTATATAAAGTGTAGTCAATAATACCTTATTCAGGTGATTTTTTAATCATTTCGACAATGGTGATTGCTGCACCTTTTGTCGGTTGTTCGACATACATATGAGTCACGGCGCCAATGAACCTGTTATCTTGAATAATTGGGCTTCCACTCATTCCTTGTATAATGCCACCTGTTTTATCTAATAAACGTTCATCTGTAACGGAAAATTGGAAAGTAGATCCCGATTTTTTTTCGATTCTAATATCGAATGCCTCTACCTCAGAGCCTTCAATCGAAGTGAAAAGTTGTGCTTTTCCCGATTGAATATCATCTGAAGGTATAATTTCGAGCGGTTGTTGCAAACTTTTTTGTATCGGCTGTTGCCATTTCCCAAATATGCCGTATACATCATTTGTCACTACAGAACCTAATTTTGCTTCTTCAGTCGGTTCTTTAGAAATTTTGTAGCCTGGTTCTCCAGGGCTACTCTTTTTTATTTGCGTAATTGTCGCTAAAAATAACGACCCCTTTGCCACTTCTGGCGCAATATTTAAAGAATGATCGATTATTTGGTGACCGAGTGCACCATACTGCAAATCGTCTGGATCAATATAGGTTAACGTACCAATACCGTCTGTCTCATTTTTTAAAAAAGGGGAAAGTTGATTTAGCTCATCTTTTGTTAATTTTAATTTATGCCGTTTTTTTGCACGCTCAAAGGTCATTTCCACAGAGCTATCGTCTATATTTTTGAGCTCATCAATGGAATGAAGTTTTTCTTTATTCATTTTCAATAACTTATCGCCTTTTTTTAACCATTGTCCGTTGTCGAGTAATACATCATTGGTAACAAAAACGAAAGGCATTTGAAGCTGAATATTAACTGAATGGCCCATTGGAATAAGCTTCTTTGCCTCAGCATTTGTCGGAAAGGCGCAAAGAAGCAAAACAAAAACAATTAACAAATTACGCAAATAACCGTTCATAATCCACCTCCTTTTCACTTACTATGTGAAAGTTTTGGCGCATTATGAACGGAAAAATTAGGTGCCCTTGAAGCATATCAGACAGTGTTTCTTGCTTAAAAGTTCATGATATCATGATTGCAATTTTTTTACTGTCCAAAGACTGTTAAAACGAACATCAATTGCACATTTTTAAGCCTTTACCCAGTTACCATTGCCTGTTTTCGACTTGATGCGATTTGTATAAGCTCTGAGGCATGTTGTAGCGTTAATTCCGTAATTTCTGCTCCACTCATCATTCGACTTACTTCTTCAATACGCGCTGAATCCTTTAGTTCGTTTACAGTCGTAAATGTACGATCATGCTCAACTTGCTTTTTTATATAATAATGTTGATCCGCCATCGCCGCAACCTGTGGCAAATGAGAAATACAAAGAACTTGCGATTGAATTGAAATTGCTGCAATTTTTTCTGCAATTGCCTGTGCAACACGTCCACTTACTCCTGTATCAACTTCATCAAAAATAATCGACGTAATTCCATTTGATGATGAAAAAATTGTTTTTAGAGCCAGCATCATTCGCGAAAGTTCCCCACCAGATGCAATTTTAGGTAGCGATTTTGGTGGTTCCCCAACATTGGTTGAAATGTAAAAAACAATTTCATCTTTACCGTTACTGTCAAACCTCTCTAAAGAGGTAAAATTCACGATAAATTTTGCTTTCTCCATATGTAAAACTTGAAGCTGCTCCATAATTGCGTCACTAAGAAGAACTGCATTTTCTTTACGAATTCGCGATAACTCAGCAGAAAGTGTTTCTAATACGCCTTCCATTTCCTGCAGACGTTTCTCATTTTGCCCAATCGTTTCATCTCGATTAATTAGCTGCATTAATTCTTCTTCAATTTTTTCATGATACGATAAAATTTCTTCTACAGTTGTTCCGTATTTACGTTTCATTGCTTGGTATTGCGCTAAACGTTGCTCTACTTCATTCATGCGTTCAGGATCAAATTCAAGCTCGTCCATCACATTTTTTATTTGATAGGCAGCGTCCTGCAAAGCATAAAAGCTAGATGTTACCGCATCAGCGGCTTCCTGGAAACTGGCATCTAGAGAAACAATATCCTCTAACGCGTTCATTGCATCCCCTATAAAGTCCAGCCCTTTTGATTCTCCAGAAATTGTTTCATAGGCAACATGAGAGCGTTCAAAGATTTTGTGGAAATTTATCAAACGTCGTCGTTCCTCTATAAGTTGCTCTTCCTCATCCATTTTTAAAGCCGCTTCCTCAAGCTCATTAATTTGAAACTGATATAAATCGATTCGTTGGGCGATTCGTTGCTCATCTAAGCTTAAAGACTGTACTTCACGTTTTAGTGCTCGGTACTCCTCATATACGGCTGTATATTTTTCTTTTACAGCTTGCAACGTATCGGCTGCAAAATGATCCAGCAAATTAATGTGGAATTTTTCATCCATTAGTTCTTGATTTTCATGTTGTCCATGGATGTCTATCAGGCTACTACCTATATCACGTAACACAGTTAAAGGCACAAGCTTGCCATTTACACGACAGATACTTTTTCCATTATCATTCAAATCACGACGAAGAATAATCGTGCCTTCCTCGACTTCAATACCCGCTTCTTCTAGCTTTGCATAGATTGGATGATTATCGCTCATTATTTGAAATAATCCCCCAAGTTCTGCTTTTCTTGCACCATGACGAATAAATTCAAGTGAACCACGACCTCCAGCAAGTAAATGCACTGCATCAATAATGATCGATTTACCAGCTCCCGTTTCACCTGTTAATACAGTAAGTCCATCAGAAAAGCTAACAGTTAAATCATCAATAATGGCAAAGTTACGAATACTAAGCTCTCTTAACAAAAATATCCACCTCGAATTACAACATATCTAATAATCGATTTTTAATATGTTCACTATCTTGTTCTGTTCTACAAATAATTAAGATCGTATCATCACCTGAGATTGTCCCTAAAATTTCAGGCCAATCTAAATGATCTAATAGCACAGCTATAGAATTACCATTTCCAGGTAGTGCTTTCATTACTAAAAAGTGCGATGCCCCATCAATACTAACAAATGCATCGGCAAGTGCTCGTTGTAATTTTTGAATTGGGTTAAAGCGTTGATCTGCTGGCAAGCTATATTTATAACGACCATCCTGTAAAGGTACCTTTACTAAATGTAACTCTTTAATATCACGTGAAACTGTTGCTTGTGTCACATTATAGCCAGCTTTTTTTAAGTATTCGACTAAATCGTCCTGTGTTTCAATTTCATTATTTGTAATAATATCGCGAATTCGAATATGACGTTGCCCTTTATTCATAAGATTCACCTCTATTTTTCATTGTATATTTACACTACCATCTGCATAAAAAAAAAACAAGAAAAATTGAAATGATGTACCAATTTGCTTTACTCATTAGGATTTAGTATTAATTATAAATAAAAAAAGAGAAATCCTACGTATAAGATTTCCCTTTTTTATTACTTTAATTCATTATGTGCCTGTTGAACAATTGATGAAAAATCAGTAAATGGTTCAATTAAATCACCATCAATTGGATTTTTTAAGTGGAATAAAAATTCAATATTACCTTCTCCACCAGTAATTGGTGAATAGGAAGCATCCTTAACCACAAAACCTACCTCTGTAGCCATTTTAGCCGTTTGCTCTAGTACAGCTAAATGAATTTTCGAATCTCGAACTATCCCTTTTTTACCGACATTTTCTTTACCCGCTTCAAATTGTGGCTTTACTAACGCCATGACATCTCCTCCGGGCATTAAAACCGTTTTTAATACAGGTAAAATGAGCGATAATGAAATAAAGGATACATCAATCGTTGCAAAGTCAGGCAGTCCCTCTACTAAGTCTTCAGGCTTTGTGTAGCGGAAATTGGTTTTTTCCATAACTGTTACTCGTTCATCACTACGTATTTTCCAAGCAAGCTGGTTAGAGCCAACATCTAATGCATAGCAATGTCTTGCACCATTTTGTAATGCACAGTCTGTAAAACCACCTGTCGACGAGCCAATATCAAGCATTAGCTTTCCATCAACAGACATATCGAAAATTTGTAGGGCCTTTTCAAGCTTTAAGCCACCACGACTTACATACTTTAAATCGGAACCTTTCACTTGTAGCGGAGCATCGATAGTTATTTTTTCGCCAGCCTTATCGATGCGAATTTCATTTGAAAATACTAGCCCCGCCATAATCGAGCGCTTTGCTTTTTCTCGTGTTTCGCTAAGCCCGCGCTCGACAAGAAGAACGTCTACACGTTCTTTTGGTTGTTTCGTCATAGGGTTCCTACCTGCTTTTTCACTAGTGATTCGATACGCTTAACTGCTTCTTCAGCTGTTACATTAATTTCTTCTAATAATTGATCTACATTACCATGCTCAATAAATTTATCTGGAATACCGATTCGATCAATAGCTACACTATAACGATGATCTGCTGCAAATTCTAATACAGCACTTCCAAAGCCACCTTGTAGCACGGCTTCCTCAATCGTTAAAATTGGCTTATTCGTTTGCATAAGCTCGTGTAGCATTACTTCATCCATAGGCTTGATAAAACGTGCATTTACTACCTTCACACTTTTCCCACGTGCTGCAAGTTCTTCCGCTGCCTCAAGAGCCATTGGAATTGTTGTACCGAATGTTAGAATCGTTGCATCGCTGCCTTCACGTAAAACTTCCCAAGAGCCGATTGGGAGCACTTTCATTTCCTCATCAAGCGGTACACCTAGGCCATTTCCACGCGGATAGCGAAGTGCTATTGGTCCACCATCATACTCTAGTGCAGTTTTCACCATATGCTGACCTTCATTTTCATCCTTAGGCATCATAAGCACAATATTAGGAATATGACGAAGGAAGGAAATATCGAATACACCTTGATGTGTCTCTCCATCAGCGCCTACTAAACCTGATCGATCGATACCAATGAAAACATTTAAATTCGGACGTGCAATATCATGTAGCACCTGATCATAGGCACGCTGAAGGAATGTCGAATAAATCGCTAAAAACGGTTTCATTTTTTGCGTTGCCAGACCTGCTGCCATCGTTGCTGCATGCTGTTCTGCAATTCCAACATCATAAAAACGTTTCGGGAAATCACGCTGAATGCCTTCTAGCTTGGACCCTACCGGCATTGCTGGCGTAATCGTAACGATTCGCTCATCCTCCTTCATCAGTTTACGAACTGATTCAGAGATTAAACTACTCCATGCTGGACCTTTTACAGCTGATTTTACGAAATCACCTGTTTCCATTTTATAGGGACCTGTACCGTGCCAAGTACCAACTGTATCTTCCTCAGCAGGCTTGTAACCTTTACCCTTTTTTGTAATAACGTGTACTATAACAGGCCCTCGTACTTTTTTTGCATACTCTAGCGTTTTATCTAACGATTCGAAATCATGTCCATCAATCGGACCTAAATATTTAAAGCCCATTTCCTCAAAAAACACACCGGAAACGACTAAATATTTTAAGCTATCCTTTACACGCTCTGCTGTTGAAGCCAAACGATCGCCTACGACAGGAATTTTATGCATTAAGCTTTCTAATTCCTCTTTCGCTTTCGAATATTCCTTCGCAGTTCGTAGTCGACCTAATACATTATGAAGAGCGCCAACATTTGGAGCAATCGACATTTCGTTATCATTTAAAATAACGATCATATTTGTTTTTTCATGCCCGATATGGTTTAACGCTTCGAGTGCCATACCACCTGTAAGCGCACCATCTCCAATAATCGGCACGATAAAGTTTTTCCCCTTTTTTATATCGCGTGCTGCCGCCATCCCCATAGCAGCCGATAAAGACGTTGAACTATGTCCTGTTTCCCATTCGTCATGCTCACTTTCAATAAGCTTCGGGAATCCACATAATCCTTTATATTGACGTAGTGTATCGAACTGACTAGCACGACCTGTTAAAATTTTATGGACATAGGCTTGATGCCCAACATCCCATAAAAATTTATCCTGTGGACTATTAAACGCTTTATGCAAAGCGATTGTTAACTCTACTACACCAAGATTTGGACCGATGTGACCTCCAGTGACAGAACACTTTTCAATTAAAAACGTTCGAATTTCCTGTGAGAGCGCCTCTAATTGCCTATTGTTCAAGCCCTTTAAAAAGGATGGACTAGAAATTTTGTATAAATCCATCTCTACACACACCTTTTCATCTATTTATTCACAAGTAAGTGATATTGTTTTATTATAACAGTGTCCTTCGCTAGAACAAAACTATATCCTTTTTATTTAATTATTTCTTTGCACAATGTAAGTGGCAAAGTCTAGAAGTAATGTACTGTCACTTTGCAATGTATTTAATGCTGCAATCGCCTTCTCATAATGTTCTTCTAGCTTAGCTTTTGCACCCTCTAGAGTAAGTAAGGCTGGGTATGTGCTTTTATCACTTGCAATATCTTTCCCAGCTGTTTTTCCTAACTGTTCACTTGTACCTTCAATATCTAAAATATCGTCTTGAATTTGGAAAGCAAGGCCAATATGATGCGCATACTCTATTAACGCCTGACGCTCCTCAATAGTTGCACCACTAAGAATTGCACCCGACTCGATAGAGAATCGTAGAAGTGCACCTGTTTTATTCACATGAACTTGCTCTAGCTCTGTTAAATTTAGCTGACGCTTTTCGCCATCCATATCAAGCACTTGGCCGCCAACCATTCCTTGGGCACCAGCCGTTTCACTTAATAATCGAATCAGCTCAATTCGTTTTTCTGCATCCACGCTATCTAAACGTGCTAATATGCCAAAGCTTAGCGAATTTAAAGCATCACCCGCAAGTGTTGCCAGCGCTTCCCCGTAAACAATATGATTTGTTGGCTTACCACGGCGTAAATCATCATCATCCATACATGGTAAATCATCATGAATTAAAGAGTACGTATGAATCATCTCTACACATGCACCGACCGTATACGCTGCATGTAATGGCTGCTTAAAGTGTTCACATACAGCTGCAACAAATAATGGACGAACTCGTTTCCCACCAGCTTTTAACGAATATAGCATTGATTCCTTTAACATTTGGGGTGCTTGAATTTGCTGTACTAATGCATACATTTCTGCTTCAATTTTTGGCACATTTTCTTGAATAAATCCTTTTAAATATTCACTCATTTTTTATACCTCTCCAGTTGAGGGTGCAAATGGTTGCTTTTGTCCATCCTCACCTACTATTGAAATTAATTGTTCTTCCGCATTTGTTAGCTTTTCGTGACAAAATTTAGAAAGCTCCATCCCTTTTTTATACAAATCAATGGCCTCTTCTAGTGGGACATCACCTTGCTCTAGTTTACGGACAATTTCCTCAAGCTCTGTCATTGCATCTGCAAATGCTTGTTTCTTAGGCATCCTTATTCCCCCTTCTTGTTTGTCGAAAGTATTTTAGCTTCAGCAACACCGTCATGAAATTGTATTTTGACTTTGTCCTTATCTGACAACTCCTCAACAGATTTCACGACTTTTTTGTCAAGATATGTGACACTAAAGCCTTTACTCATTATTGATAGTGGATTTAAGGCCTCTAACGTACGAATCATTCCAGCAAATGCTTGCTTTTGCTGATCTACATGAGTATATGCTGCTCTTGTAAGGCCTTGTGTAATTGCATCGAGTTGCCTTTTTGAAAATTGAATCGATGCTTGCGGTGAGTGTATTTTCAACGAAGCACTAAGCTTTTCAAGTCCATTTCTATGCTTCATTAAATAAAGCTGTGCCCCATTGGCCAACCGTGTATCTATCGTCACAAGCTTTTCGATAAATGGTCGATACAAACGGTCTGGTGTTGCTAATGGGTAGGATTGCTGAAGCTTTGTTAATCGACTTCGTTCAAAATTAAGTTGTCCAACTACCATTTGATGCAGCTGTGTTTTTTTGGCTAATACACGTTGATAGAGCTCTTGTCTGTTCGGAACTGCTAGCTCAGCTGCAGCTGTCGGTGTTGGAGCACGTAAATCTGCTACATAATCGGCAATTGTTGTGTCCGTTTCATGTCCAACAGCACTAATTATCGGGATTCGACTTTCAAAAATGGCACGCGCTACGATTTCTTCATTAAATGCCCATAAATCCTCAATCGAGCCGCCACCTCGACCTACAATTAGGACGTCACAGAAGGCGTGTCGGTTTGCTAAATAAATATTATCTGCAATATTTTGTGCTGCCCCTGCTCCTTGTACAAGCGTTGGATAAATAAGGATATCGGCTTGTGGAAAACGTCTATTAATCGTCGTAACAATATCTCGAATTGCCGCCCCTGTTGTTGCAGTTAATACCGCTACTGTTTTCGGAAATTGTGGGATAGGCTGCTTAAAATTCGGATTAAATAGCCCTTCCTTTTGCAATCTCTCCTTTAGCTGATTAAAGGCGACAAAAAGCCCACCAATTCCATCTGGCTCCATCGTTTGTGCATACAACTGATAAACTCCACTCGCTTCATAAACATTGACGTCCCCGCGAATAAAAACTTGCATACCTTCTTCTGGCTTAAAGGCTAATTTGGCAGCTTGATTTCGAAACATAGTAGCATTAATGCGTGCTCCATCATCCTTTAAAGTAAAGTAAATATGTCCAGAGCTATGCATTTTAACATTCGAAAGCTCCCCTTTTACATATACGTCACGCAAATGAGGATCTGCATCGAATTTTCGCTTTATATATTTAGTTAACGCTTTTACGGTTAAGTACGAAGACGATGTCATAAATTCGCCAGACTCCTTTATTCGGATATGTACGAAAACAAATTATTATGTATACAATAGAAAAGCTGTTTCTTTAGAGGATAAATGGGTACTTTCTATCCTTTCAGAAAAACAGCTTCTGTTCTATTGATTATTTTACATGTTTTAGTTTATTTTGTCGTGTGCTATTGTTTTTTCAGCTGCCTGAACAGTATTTTCTAATAGCATTGTAATCGTCATTGGACCTACACCACCTGGCACCGGTGTAATGTGAGATGCAACACCATCAACATTGGCAAAATCAACATCGCCACAAAGCTTGTTATTTTCATCACGGTTCATACCAACATCAATGACCACTGCCCCTGGCTTTACGTGCTCTGCTGTAATATATTTAGCACGACCCACTGCAACGATTAAAATGTCAGCCTGCTTCGTGAAAGAAGGTAAATCCGGTGTTTTAGAGTGCGTATATGTAACCGTTGCATCCTTTTGAAGTAGCAACTGACCCATAGGCTTACCAACAATATGACTACGACCAACAATCACTGCATGCTTTCCAGCTACATCAATATTTGAATGCTCAAGCAGCTTCATTACACCAAAAGGAGTACATGGTAAGTACGTTTCTTGTCCTAGCATCATTTTCCCTACACTTACTGGTGAGAAGCCATCTACATCTTTTTCGTCAGAAATTGTTGCAATGACCTCATCCTCATCAATATGCTTTGGAAGAGGAAGCTGTACAAGGATTCCGTGAATATCTTTTCGAGTGTTTAATTCACGAATTCTATCTAATAAAGTTTGTTCAGAAATATCTTCAGGAAGCTTAATAAGCTCAGAGAACATACCAATTGCTTCACAAGATTTTTGCTTGTTTGCTACGTATGTTTTAGAAGCAGGGTTTTCCCCTACTAAGATTACTGCTAAGCCCGGTGTTAAGCCTTGCTCTTTTAATTTTTTTACACGCTGGGCTACTGACTTGCGAATTTCTTGACCGATTTCTTTACCATTAATAATTGCACTTGACATGTTATTACTCCTTCCAATGTTCACTACTTATTGTTGTGTAAATTTAGAAAGTACACCGTTAACGAATTTGCTTGATTTTTCATCGCTAAATATTTTACACAGTTCAATTGCTTCGTTTAACACGACACGACTCGGTGTATCTCTCATAAATAATAATTCGTAAACTGATAAACGTAATACCGTTCTTTCAATTTTAGGTAGACGAGCAAGCGTCCAGTTTTCAAGCTTATCTTCTAGCGCTACGTCGATTTTTTCCTTTTGTTCAACTGTTCCACGAACAAGCCCTTCAAAAAAAGCATCTGTCTCTTCATCCTGAAGAACGTGACCGATTGCTTCATCAATTGAAAGCTCCGTGCTGTCTAGTTGAAACAATACTTGCAACGCTTTTTGACGCGCATCATGTCGTTTCATTCATAAATCTCCTTCTTTGGTGGCATTAAGTCCTATAATAGCACATTTTAACTGTCTTAACACAGTATGAATTAAATTTTGATAATTACAACAAAGCAAAGAAGCAAAATCTTGTTTTACTAAAGATTTAGCGTAAAAAATTCTATAATCCGATAATAACTTTTCTATAAACATACGACTCTATAGAATTATCTGGTAAAATATAATTTCAATCTCAATTTCAAGGAGTAAGAGGATGACTTATACAATCGGTATTATTATTTTTTCGGTCATTGCAGGGATACTTATGGCGGTTTTTTCGATTCCATTTTGGTTTTTTGTAGTAACGATCCTAATAATAGGACTTATTCGACTAGCCTATATTTTTTTCATTCTCTACTATATTCAAAACCCTAAGCTTATCCAAGGCTACTTAAAGTCCAATAAGCGTCATACCCTTTACGCTTACGCATTAACACTACCTAATGGGTCAAAATCCGAGCAAATACAGGCAATCGATAAAATCCTCGCTAAATATCCATCACCACTTATGCAAGCTACATACGGTGCGAATCGAGCTATTCTACAAATGGATTTTGAAGCTGCAAAAAAAGCGATAGAACCGATAAAGGACCAGCCACTAGGGCAATACACTTTAGCGTTAATTCAGGCTTTTCAAGGAAATCAGAATGACGCGAATTCATTCAGATTATCAAAGAAGTGGATGAAACCATTAATCGAGGCTGTGTTAGCATTCCAAGATGGTGATAGAATTCGTTATGAAGAATTTCGAGAAGAGGCACTAAAGCACGCTCGAGGCATCCAGCATTACACTATCTATCATTTCTTTCTTAGAATTGGCGAGCAATAAAAAATACGAGAATAGCTCACTTTACGCTATTCTCGTATTTTTAATTTTAATTTATTTAAATACTTGCGCTGCTTTGACCGCTTTATGCCAGCCACTAAACAGCTGTTCTCGACGATCCTCTTCCATTTCCGGGTCAAATTTTTGATCTAATTGCCAATGCGCCTGTAGCGATTGTTGGTCCTCCCAGAAGCCAACTGCTAGACCCGCTAAATAAGCTGCTCCTAGGGCAGTTGTTTCATTAACTGCCGGACGATCTACTGGTACGTTTAAAATATCAGCCTGGAACTGCATTAAAAAGTCATTTGTAACAGCTCCGCCATCTACACGTAAAGTTTTTAAATCGATTCCAGAATCAGATTGCATAGCATCTAATACATCACGTGTTTGGTAGGCAAGAGATTCTAATGTTGCACGTACAAAATGCTCCTTCGATGTACCACGTGTTAGTCCAAATACTGCTCCGCGTACATCACTATCCCAGTATGGAGTTCCTAGACCCACGAAGGCAGGTACAACATAAACACCATCCGCATCCTCAACCTTTGTTGCATAAGCTTCGCTTTCTGCAGAACTTCTAAACATCCGTAGGCCATCGCGTAACCATTGAATAGCCGATCCTGCTACAAAAATACTGCCCTCTAAAGCGTAATTGACTTTACCATCAATTCCCCAAGCAATCGTTGTAAGTAGACCGTGCTCTGAACGAACGGCCTCTTCACCTGTATTCATTAACATAAAGCAACCTGTGCCATACGTATTTTTTACCATCCCTTTTTCATAACAAGCCTGTCCGAACAGCGCAGCTTGTTGATCCCCAGCAATTCCAGAGATTGGCGGTGAATAACCAAAGAAATGTTTACTCGCTACTTCACCGTAAATTTCGGATGAAGGACGAACTTCCGGCAGCATTGATGATGGGACATTTAAGATTTCCAGCAAATCCTCATCCCATTTCAAATCATAAATATTATACATTAATGTTCGTGATGCATTAGAGTAGTCCGTGACATGTACAGCACCCTCAGTTAACTTCCAAATAACCCACGTATCAATCGTGCCGAATAATAATTCACCATTTTCAGCCTTCTCACGAGCACCTTCAACATGATCCAATATCCATTTGACTTTTGTGCCAGAAAAATAGGCATCAATTAGTAAGCCCGTCTTTTCTCGTACCATCTCATCATGACCAGCCTCTTTTAGCTCTTCACAGATTTCAACTGTTTGACGAGATTGCCATACAATCGCATTGTATATAGGTTCACCTGTATTTTTATCCCATACAACAGTCGTTTCACGTTGATTCGTTATACCAATACCCTCAATTTGAGTAGCTTGAATATTATTCTCTGATAATACTGTAGCAATTACAGATAAAATTGAACTCCAAATTTCTGCGGGACTATGCTCTACCCAGCCTGATTTAGGAAAGTGCTGTTTAAATTCTCGTTGTGCAACATGCGCAACATTTCCTTTATTATCAAATAGAATCGCTCTTGAACTAGTCGTTCCTTGATCAAGTGCCATAATGTACTTTTCCATTTCTATATCCCCCTATACACTGCTTTTCACTGTTGATTTATAAGCTGCCGCAAAAATCGCCAACACAACGACTAATACAATCCAGAATAACATTGTATTTTCATCTAAGAAAAATTGCTTATAAAATAAAGCGCCGAACATCCCACCGATAATTGGCCCTACGACTGGGATCCAGGAATAAGACCAATCAGAATCACGTTTACCAGGAATCGGTAAGAAATAGTGCGCGATACGCGGGCCTAAATCACGTGCTGGATTAATTGCGTAACCAGTCGGTCCTCCTAAACTCATCCCAATACCAATAATAAGTGCACCAACTATAATGGGATTTAACCCTTCTGTAAATTCATTTGCCCCTATTGCAAGTATACCAAGGACAAGCGCAAACGTACCAATTAACTCGGTTGCAATATTAGCCGCTGTATTACGGACTGCAGGAGCTGTTGCAAACACCGCTAGCTTTAAATCTGGATTATTCGTTAAACCCCAATGTGCACTATAAGCAAAAAATACTATAATTCCACCTAAAATCGCACCAATCATTTGTGCAACAATATATACCGGCACATCACTCCAAGCGAATTCTCCAATGGTAGCAAGTCCAATTGTTAATGCAGGATTTAAATGTGCGCCGCTAATCCCGCCCACTGAATACGCTGCAATTGCTACAGCAAGACCCCAGGCAATTGTTATCACTACCCATCCACTATTTTCAGCTTTAGAGTTTTTCAGCAAACTACCTGCAACGACCCCGCCCCCAAATAAAATGAGAATCATCGTACCAATGACTTCCCCTAAAAAAGCTGACAATTGTTCTCCTCCTTTTATTCAGCTCTTACCATACGTATTTCATCCTCTAATTCATCCCGATACACCTTTTCTATTTCCTCAGACCAATTAAACATGTTACTCATCGTTTGAATCACATCAAATTTATACTGATTAACAAAGGAAATATTGAAATATAATGCGCCAGTTCGACGAATAAAGAAGTCAACCGGTTTTGCAATGGATTCATTATATATACTATACATAAGCTGTGCATATATCGCAGGAGGTAGTAAACCTGTTGCTTCCCTTACATGTTGAAAAACAATTTCTATATTCGTGCCATACAGTCGAACTAGCCGCTCACTTTCCTCAGCTAATCCAAGCATCTCCCCTTTCACACGTTTTGCAAGAACATACTGCTCAAAATACTTTGAACCAAACAAATCCCCACCAGAAATAGGCATTTTTTTAGTTGCACACGGTAAATAGGTATTATTAGTTTCTTTCTGTAATTGTTGACAAATGACATCTACTATTTTTTCTGCCATTTTACGATATCCAGTAAGTTTGCCACCAGCAATCGTGATAACCCCATGTTTCGATTTCCAAATTTCATCCTTACGCGAAATCTCAGATGGACTTTTCCCCTCTTCATGAATAAGAGGTCGTACACCTACCCAACCCGATTCAATATGTGTACTATTTAATGTTAAGTTAGGGAACATATAAGAGATTGCTTGTAAAATATATGCAGCGTCTTCGTCGGTAATACGTAAATCATTCGGATCCCCTTTATAAAACGTATCCGTCGTACCTACATACGTTTTCCCATCACGAGGAATAGCAAAGACCATACGATTATCTGGGGAATCAAAATAAATTGCTTGATGTAACGGGAAGTCAGAACCATCAAACACTAAGTGAATCCCTTTAGACAAAATGATATGCTTCCCTTTTACCTCGCCTTCTAAAGATCGTACTTGGTCAACCCACGGACCCGCTGCATTCACCACTTTTTTTGCCCTAATGTTATGTCGCTTCCCTGTTAGCCCATCCTCAACAGTAACCGTTATAAATGGGGAACTTTCTGCGTCAATAGCGATTGCTTTCATATAATTAAATAGTTGTGCTCCACGATCATTCGCTGCTTTTATTACCTCTATTGTTAATCTTGCATCGTCCGTACGATATTCGACATACATCCCACCACCAAGTAACCCTTGTGCTTTTAGGAGTGGCTCCCTAGCTAGCGTTTCTTCTCTTGAAAGCATAAAACGACGCTCATTCCGTTTTACACCCGCTAACCTATCATAAACATTTAACCCGATAGATGTTGTAAACTTACCGAATGTTCCACCTTCGTGAAAAGGCAGCAGCATCCAAATTGGCGTCGTTACATGTGGAGCGTTTTCATATACAATTTCGCGTTCACGCCCTAATTCTGCAACCTCTTTAATCTCGAGCTGCTTTAAATAACGTAAACCACCATGAACAAGCTTTGTAGACCTGCTTGAAGTACCGCTTGCAAAATCCTGCATCTCCACTAACACGACTGATAAGCCTCTAGTAACTGCATCCAAGGCAATACCAGCCCCTGTTATCCCTCCCCCAATAATAAGTAAATCTACTATTTCCTGTTCAGCATTCGATATCAGTAATTCCCTATCTAATACAGAGAATGTTCTCAAAATACCACCTCTTCGTTTTAAAAATTATTATTGACTATTTTCAGTGCATTATATGTGCGGTTAAACGAGAATTATTCAATACCTGAAGAAACAGATAGCGAAAAAGCATCAGGTGAAATTGGAGGCTGGTCATAAAGACGCTCCAAAAGCAAAATTTAGTAGAGATATTTAAAAATAATTTCATTAAAATTATGGTAAAATAATACAACAATAGTTATATGAAAAGAAATACTACGTAAGGAGATGCTTATTTGAGTCAGTTTAACCATTCTTTAGAAACAAATAGATTAATATTAAGGCCATATAATAAAGAGGATTATTTGCATTGGTTAACCCAATTTAATAATCGAATGCCTTCTCAACACAAATATGACGACGGTAAAATAGATATGAGTATTTGTACTATAGATTGGTTTGAAAAATTAGTGCATAACCACCAAAGAATGGCTTCAGAGGACAAAGTGTATGTATTTGGTATTTTCCGAAAAGAAGATCATGTTCATTTAGGTACAGTTGATTTCTCAACCATTATGAGGGATGAATTTCAATGGGCAAGATGTGGATATACGATTCACAACCATTTTTGGAGCCAAGGATATGGTAAGGAGTCTGTAAAAGGTGCAATAAGACTCGCTTTTGAAAAACTACATTACCACCGTATCGAAGCACACATTAATCTCGATAATACACCTTCAATAAAATTAGCAGAAAGTGTTGGTATGAGATTTGAATGTGTAAGAAAAGGATTTATTTTCGAATTTGATGAATGGACTGACAACTTAATTTACTTTATAAATTCAAAGTAAACGGACAAATAGATGCTTGTCATTATTTATTAAAACTGAATATAAAAACGCTTGGATTTTTTCCCAAGCGTTTTTATATTCCTTTATCTTATGCAGTTGTTACTCTGTAACTTGAGCATTCTCAAATTGGATTGCTGTAATGTGTACATTTACTTCATTCGTTTCAATCGCAAGCATATTTAATATAGCTTGGCGAATCGAAGTTTGTACCTCTTTCGCAACCTTTGGAATGGAGAAACCATATTTCACGGAGCAGAACACGTCAATAACAAGCTGCCCTTCATCTGTTGTGGATGTTTTTATTCCCTTAGAATGCACTTTTTTACCGAAGCGTTCAACAACACCTGATGCAAAGTTACCACGTGTTGCTGCTACACCCTCAACATCCGTCGTCGCAATACCAGCGATAACTTCAATTACTTCTGGTGCTACCTCAATTTGCCCTAACTCTTCTTTTCCAACCGGTGTTGATTGTGCAAATGATTTTGTTATTTTCTCAGCCATCATTTCCATCCTCTCTTTAGGCAAAGAAACAAGCCGTTTCTTCCCAACACTTATCTACCTCTATAGTATACTACACTTTTTATCCAGGCGCTTTCGGAAAGTATAGATAAATTGATAAATGATTGATTATGATTTATAAATCCCTGGAATCAACAGATAGTAAAAGCAACATCAATTGCCTCTATTTTACCATTTATCTTCCAACGTGTTATACTATTTTAAGATTGTTTTATGCCTAAAATGAAGTTTTATAGATTGGCGACTATTGTTCGACCAGGGCTCCTACGAGGTATTATATTTATCAAATATCCCTTTAGCATATAGCCACAGTATTGGAGGAAAATATTTTGTCTAACGAAAAAGCTTCAAAAATAGAAAAATGGAGATCTAAATTCGCTGCACTAGCTGTTGCTTTAGGTTGCTTGTATAGTGCCATAAGAAATTGGGGCGATGATTGGTTTATGACTGCTTTATTTGGATTAGGTGTAATAATATGCGGAACTATAGCCTTTTTTGATATGAAGAGAAACTAGAAGGGAATCAATTAAAGATGGCCCTTAACAATAAAAACCCTCTAACTCCAAAAAGTTAGAAGGTTTTTATATTTGGTTGTTTCGAATCTACGAAACAATTATTTTTTTGCTACACCTAATACATCGTTCTCTTCTAGGAACTTCGTATTGAATTTAGCAGATTGGAATACTTCGTTGTTCATTAGTGCTTGGTGGAATGGAATTGTCGTGTTGATTCCAGGACCAGAAACTTCGAACTCAGAAAGTGCACGGTTCATTTTTGCAATTGCTTCTTCACGAGTATCTGCGTGAACGATTAGCTTTGCAACCATTGAATCGTAGAATGGTGGGATTGTGTAGCCAGCGTATACTGCTGAATCGATACGTACTCCGTAACCACCTGGTGTTACGTAAGTGTCTACTGTACCAGCTGATGGCATGAAGTTTTTGTATGCGTTCTCAGCGTTGATACGGCACTCAATTGCCCAACCATTGATTTTAATATCTTTTTGCTTGAATGGAAGCTTAGCTCCACTAGCAATTTTTAATTGTTGTTGAACTAAGTCAACACCAGTGATCATTTCAGTTACTGGATGCTCTACTTGGATACGAGTGTTCATTTCCATGAAGTAGAAACGGTCTTCCTGATAGTCGTAGATAAACTCAATCGTACCAGCACCCTCATAGTTACAAGCAATAGCTGCTTTAACTGCTGCTTCACCCATTTCTGCACGGCGTTCTTCTGATAACGCTGGAGATGGAGCTTCTTCAACAAGTTTTTGCATACGACGTTGAACTGTACAGTCACGCTCACCAAGGTGAACAACATTTCCATGACCATCTGCTAATACTTGAATTTCACAGTGACGGAAGAACTCGATAAATTTCTCTAAGTATACACCTGGGTTACCGAATGCTGCAGCAGCCTCTTTTTGTGTAATTTCGATACCTTTTACAAGATCTTCTTCTGTACGAGCTACACGGATCCCTTTACCGCCACCACCAGCAGTTGCTTTGATGATAACTGGGTAACCGATTTTTGCAGCCCATTCTTTACCTGTTTCGATATCAGGAACGATACCTGTACCTGGAACTAAAGGAACGTTTGCTTTTTCCATTTCAGAACGCGCAACGTCTTTAATACCCATGATTTTGATTGAGTGTGATGATGGACCGATAAATTTAATACCAGCGTTTTCACAAGCCTCTGCAAAATCAGCGTTTTCTGCTAGGAACCCGTAGCCAGGGTGAATGCCGTCAGCACCTGTTTTTTGCGCTACGCCTAATACAGCTGGGAAACTTAAATATGAGTCTTTCGATAATTTTGGACCAATGCAATATGCCTCGTCTGCAAGCTTTACGTGAAGTGCATCAGCATCTGCCTCTGAATATACTGCGACTGTTGAAATACCTAGTTCTTTACATGCACGAATAATACGTACTGCAATTTCACCACGGTTTGCAATTAATACTTTTTTCATGTTAGTAGCGCTCCTTACTCAGGTTTCACTAAGAATAATGGTTGACCGTATTCTACTAATTGACCGTCTTTAACTAGTATTTCTACGATTTCACCTGTGATTTCAGCTTCGATTTCGTTGAATAATTTCATTGCTTCTACGATACATACGATTGATTCTTCGCCTACTTTATCTCCAACCTTCACGTATGCAGGTGAGTCTGGTGATGGAGCTTGATAGAACGTACCTACCATTGGTGATGTGATTTTATGTAAGTCTGCATCTGCGCTTACTGGTGCTGCTGGAGCTTCTTCTTTAACTGGTGCAGGAGCCGCTGCAGGAGCTGGTGCTGCTGGAGTTTGTTGTACAACAGGAGCTGCTACAGCTTCTTTTTTAGGTGAGACTACTTCAGTAACTACACCATTCTTTTTTAGTTTAACTTTTGCGCCGTCTGCTTCGTATACGAATTCGTCAATTGTTGAAGCATCAACTAATTTGATAATTTCACGGATTTCTTGGACTTTGAACATTAATAACTCTCCCTTAAACGTAATTTTAAACTACGAGTTCTATTGTATAATTTATTTTATGATTTTGAAATAGGTATTTTAAAAATTAAAAAAATTTCACATAAATAAGTACAAACGCTTACATATTCAATACAAAATTGCATTTCCCTGCTATATAACAACACTGAAAATATAGAATTTTCCGACCCTCTTTTACATTAATAGTAAGATGATTGTGGTTTTACTGAAACATCAACGGCATCTTCTAGTTCTGATCTAACGATATATACAATTTCATTTGCCTGTGCAGGTGAGATTTCATTAGTCATGACCGATACTGCTACCTTTTCCCCTTCAATACGTACCAATGTATCTGAATAGCCTAGTGATTTGATTAGCATTTCCAACATCGCCTCAGATGATTCAAGCTTTATTAAATTATTCATATCATTAAATGCTTCGTTTTTTTCCTCTGCTGAATATTGCTCTGATGCCATTTTAGCTACAAGCTGATCACGAAGCTGACTTCTTTCATTGTCTATTTCCATACGCATTTCCTCAAATACATAGCTATCTGATTCTACAGCCTTTGAGTCATCAACACCTGTTAAAATAGTCTCGTCCAAATCACCATCAGAGAAAATAGTTGTAAAATCAATTTTATTTGTTGGCTCAAATAAATAATACACTGAGATTACTGCTGCTAAGCTTAGCAACGTTAAAAACCATACTGTTCTTCTTTTCACTTTCATTGTGATCCCCCTTTTTCCATTGGTAATATAACAATACGATGGGCCGGCAATTGCAATACCCGACTAACCGTGTCTGTTAGTTGGCGCTTTATCTCCATCGAGTCTGCACCTTCCGAAACAATTAATACACCTGTATAGGATGGGTTATTACTAGAATCTTCGAAATAGCTACTTAAAATAGAACGTTCATTTTGGATTGTTTCAGCATGTAAATACACTTCTACTTGTCCAACGCCTGCAATTTTTGAAAGCGTTGCTGCTAGCTGTGCCTCTATACCTTGCTCTTTTTCTGGCACACTATTAGTTGTCTGAAGAAAGAAAAATAGTGTTACCGCAACTACAACGACTAAAATTATACTAAGCTTTTGTTGTCCCACATATTGCTTGCACCCCTTTCTATACAAGTCACCCTATTGTATGAGCACAATATCGTAAATATACTTTAGGATTTTACTAATTAAGAAAAAAAGTGAAACGAAAATGGCTAGTTTAATATAGACAATAAACTGTGCTTCCTCGGTCAAATGTAATAAAACTCTTCCAAGTAATATGATTGACAGAAATTCCATCATAGACTTTTCCCCATTCCGATTTGAAGCATTAAAAACAGTAGTAACCAGACAACAATAAATCCAACTGCTAGTAAAATAGCAACAGCACAAAGGATTAGTAACGATTTACCAATATCATCGAGAAGTCCACTTATTCGACTATTTGTAAATGGTTCTGATACTGCTGCCGCAAACTTGAAAGTAAACGCATATATGAGTAGGGTTAACGCTGGATAGAAGGCAACTACTAATACAGTTGTGATCGTTGAAAGGCCCGTTAGTGTAGTAGCTGTGGATTGGAATTTTTTTAATAATGAAATACCCTGTACTAGTAAAGAACCGATAATAGGAATATTTTGCTCTATTATTTTTTTTATAGGTGAAGCTAGAGCCTCATTTAATGTATAAAAGGCAACAGAGGAAAAAGACAAAATTGAACTGAGTCCGATGATGGCTGCCGTAATTAAGCTTAATATGACTTTTCGTATCAGTTCGGCTGCTTTTGCAAATGAAATTTCAGGTAGGATTCGTGTACAAATATCGAGTAGCACAGAAAGAACGAGCCCAGGGATGAGCAATTTTTCACAAATATAAACGAGCAGTTCGATAATGAAAATAATAACCGGGCTCCAGGCAATCAGTGATAGCACAGATTGCATAACAACTAACACGGAAGTTACGATAGGGATTAGTGCTAAAAAAAATGCCGAAAATACTGAAGCTAAATTATGCAAGGTGACGAATGCCTCAACAACCATATCCCCTAACGCCATTAATAATAAAAAAAGTAATATCGTTGTATACAAATTCATTCTTTTGGAATCGAACGCTTCTAGCATTAAATAAAAGAGAACATACAATAACACTAATAAAACAATTTGCAATGCTTGTGAAATCGGCGACGTTAACGGTGCAAGTAATTGTTCCATTGAAAACTCCTATTGAAGCATTTGTAGTAGCTTGGACAGCTTCGAAAAAATGGGTGCCATTTCCTTCAGCCATAAACTAAGAATAAAAATACGCACTGCCAATTGTACAAGCTCGGCTAGCGCGTCATGTTCATTTTGTTCTAAAAGAGCTCCAAATAATTTTCCTAATATAAACAAAAATGCCGAATACAATAATAAGCGACTGTAAGGAAGACCATTTGTCATTTGTGCTAGTTCACTTAAAAATGGGCGTAGCAATAATGAATACACACGCTCGAAAAATATAAAAAAGAACATCACAGTAAATATTGGTGTCAGCTTGTCCATAGAACCTTTAATTAATAGAAGGAGTAGTAGTAATATAATAGAATATAGTAGAAGTACCATCGTTAAGAGGCAGTTAACCAGCGTAAAAATAATGCGATTTCATCAAAGAATAGACGTAAAAACCGAATTAATTCGGCTGTCATATATAAATAGGCAATGAAAAATAAGAAAAACGAAAACTCCTTCTTCCCAGTCTGCTCAAAGAATACATGTAATAACGCAATCACAAGCCCTACACCAGCAACTCTTAATACATCTTGTAGCTCCACTTTTTTTGCCTCCTCGTGTACCGTATTATATGAAGACGTGCATTTATTCAGAACATTTATTAACTATTCGATTTTCCCAATTAATAAAACATAAGATTTATAATAGAAGAAAACCGCGCAAGACCTTCCTGCGCGGCATATTTTTATTGGATTGTAATTTGAATTTCGCGTAAATCTTTTGCACCAGAGCGCCATGTCCGAATATCTTTGTCTGTATAGCTGTCAATATCAGCAGTTAAAATACTAATCCTCTCATCGTTTAACCAGTTATATTTTTCAATTGGTAATGTGTACTCCATAAAATATTCTTTTCCTGATGCTGGATTTAACAGCTTCATTGTTGATAAATCAACTGCAACTAGTCTGTGACGAATCACTTCTTCTGAGGTGATTTTTGCAAATCGGATTAGTGCTCGTTTCATATTCGGAGAGAATTCTGCATATTCATCGACTAGCCCTTCCCCAATAGCTAAAGTTTGTATCCCCGCTGTCGATTCTTTCACTAAAAAAACATTGCAAGTATTCTGTTCACACGCAGTTTCCAGGAAGAAATATTTAGCAGAGGAGTCTGGTAAATAGAGTTCTATATAAGCCATCTTGCTAACTTCAAGTCCGTAATCACTACTTTCCTGAAGACGCTCTCTTATCGGTGGCATATCGGCTACAATAAATGATTTCGCTTCCCCTGTTAGCTTACTTTTTACGGTTACAGTATCAGGCATTTCTGCATTAACAGGTACTTCAACGTTAACTTCCTCCTCTTGCTCCACATAAGGTGTACCAATTGACGCCAACTCTGAGCTCACAACATAATTATCCTCTTTACTTTTAAAGTTATGCTTAATAACACCATAGTTTTTTGCAAGAAATACGTCGTTTTGAGATGCGTCACTTTCTTCACGTAACACGAGCACATGAGAAAACTCACCAAAAACTGTTTCCAGATTCCCATCAGTTTCTACAACCGTTTGATTTCCTAGTTTCATTCCCTGTTCTATCGGTAGTTTTAAAAAGACCGATTGAGTTGCCATCCCTTCAAGCTTATCAATATCGGTCGTTCTTACTGTCTCTTCTGCAATCTCCTCTTCTAGCACTAACCTAATTTCATCTTCCGTAATTCGATATACCCTCTCCACAACTGCTCCGCCATTATCCTTTATAAGCTGTACATATCGATCTGATAGCCAGTACGTTGTTTCTCTATAGCTAGCAAACTCATTGCCGACACCTTTGTAATAGGCGGTTGTTCCATCTTCCATAAAATAAGCCTTTAACTCATCCTCGTAAGTTGGGGTTGGTTTTTCAATGGCTGTTTGTTGCTCCTGATCGAATAATGGATAGAGTAAAAAAAGAAGCACCGCTGTCGTGACGATTGATAACGCTACATAGTAAAACCTATTCCTGTTGTTCTTGCGTTTTTGTTGATTTACCTTTTTTCTCACACGAATCGCCCTTTCCTTTGTATTCCCCATTTTCGAAAGCAACGCATCCTTAATATCATTCATCTGCTAGCACCTCCCAACGTTCATCGATTAACCGATCCTTTAGCAGCTGCCTTGCTTTCCGTAAGCGCGTTTTTACCGTATTTTCTGATAGGGCTAATGTGACAGCGGTCTCTGCCACCGTCAGCTCCTCGAAATAGTAAAAGATAATTACTTCACGATATGGGAGTGGTAATCCGAGCACTGCTTCCGCAAGCTGCAACCGTTCATCCCTTTCGACGATTCGATTTCGCTCGCTACTTTTAGTGAAAAACTTATTGGTCAATAGATGTGTACGATAGCGCCAGCTTTTTAAATAATCCTTACACTTATTGATGAGCATTCTTGTTAAGTACGTTTTAATTGAGGCGCGTGCTGCAAATTGTGAGGATTTTTCATAGTACGTAAGAAACATGTCTTGCACAAGGTCCTCTGCTGCCTGCCAATCATGCACATATAAATAGGCAATCTTCAAAAGTGGTTCGGTATACAGTTCCATCAATTCCCTAAAAGTCTCTTCAGAAATCCGACTCACGATTCCCCTTCCTTTCTTTACATATTAGACGATTGTGGTTGACGCTTCGTTTTAATGAAATGAAAAAAGACTGAGAAAAATTTCTCAGTCTAAATTTCGAGTAAGTTCATCTAATAATATGTGTACAGGTGCCCGTTTCGCCATATAGCTGTTTTCACCCATCCAGAGTGATAAGTACTCTGGCTTTCCGATTTTACCACTCTTTTGCCGGATCGTGATTGTTAAATGATGCTGTAATGGATATGGTGCAACAACGGCATCCTTTAGCGCCTCGGTAAATGTATTCTTCAAACCGCGCGCATATTTACCAGTAAATGCTTTCGTTAATGTCGTATCCTTTTCCTTAGAGTGAAGAATGGCTTCTTTATGCAGCTCATTCACTTCACTTTCTTCAGCTGTTAATAGTGCTGTACCCACCTGAACAGCACCTGCACCAAGATTAAGCATTTCTCCCACATGCTCACTCGTCATAATGCCGCCTGCTGCAATGATTGGAATCGACACCCCACTGACTACATTTCCCATTAATTCACGTAGTGGAACAAGCTGCAGTGGCTCAGTAAATGACCCACGATGACCACCCGCCTCACTTCCTTGTAAAACGACCGCCTGTAAGCCGGCTCTCTCCACCGCGATTGCTTCTTCAAGTGTAGTTGCCGTACCGATTACAAAAACGCCGTTATCCTTTAAGCGTTTAATTACCTCTTGCTCAGGAATGCCAAATGTAAAGGAGAGAATCGGTACCTTTTCATCAATTACAGCTTGTACTTGCCCAGAAAATACCTCGTCTGAAATAACCTTCGAAACGCCCTCAATCCCAAGCTCCTCATAAATCGGCTGAAGTGCCATTCGAGCATCTTGTAGTACTCCAATGTCAATCTGAGGCTCCTCTTGGATAAATAAATTCACGGAAAACGGCTTATCCGTTAGTTTCTTGACTTCCCGAATAAAGTCTCTTGTTTCTTCACCATTTAAATATCCAGCTCCTATACTACCTAGGACACCTGCCTCACAGCAAGCTGCCACAAAACGAGGAGACGTCGCCCCTGCCATTGGTGCTTGAATAATCGGTTTTTCAATATTAAATTTTTTCAGCATTAACCATCACCCCATACAAAAATTGTAAAGGATACTTCGGAAATATACCACATGGTTCGAGAAACAATTTTATGTTTATCTAATTTCCCTGATGCGAAAACGAAATTTAGTTAGAAAAACTAGTTTTATTAATAAATACTTTTATGTTGATCTTATTAATATTTATAGACACCTTCATAAAACATGCTCAGAACAAAAAGATATTTACAACAACATCCGTAAGTACTTTTCAAAATTCACACCAGCTTCTCGCGGAATTCTTTCCTGTGATGTATCATCAATTGCGGCTGCAAGGAATGACTCCGCAAGCTTCATCGACTGAACTAAATCCTGCCCCCGCATCATACCGCCCATGATAACGGATGCGAATAAGTCACCTGTGCCAGAATAACTTTCTCCGTTATATTCACGTAAGCTATAGAATGAACGATTCGAATCAATATACATATTCCCGACATTTCGTTTGTCTGAATCTGCACCTGGTGGGTTCAAGCCGGTAATAATGACCTTTGCCCCTGTGGCCTGGTGCAACTTCTGACCGGCCTCCTCGAGTGCTTGTATATAATCCTTTTGCTCTTTATAACTATGTAGCTTTTCATAAGAAAGACCTGTTAGCAAGCAGCATTCCGTCGTATTGGGCGTAATCATATCTGCCCGCTTTACAAGCTCTTTCATTCGATCAAGCAGCTCGCCTGTATACAGTTTATACACCTCACCCATATCTCCCATCACTGGATCAACTAGCAACGTCGTATCACTCGTATGAAACTCATTTAAAAACTGAAAAATATTATCGATTTGCTCTTTTCCTGTGACAAAGCCAGTATGAATACCATCAAAGGATGCCCCAAGCTTACGCCACTCCGTTACAAAGTGATCCATCTTTGCGGTCAGATCCTCGCAATAAAAGCTCGGATACCCCGTTTGCGAGGTTAAGATTGCGGTCGGTAAGGGTACTGCCTGAACCCCCATCACTGATAGAACTGGCAACGCAGCTGTTAATGAGCACTTCCCAAAGGATGACATATCCTGAATAACTGCAACTTTTTTCATAAAACACTCCACCTAACTCATCTCTCTTCAATACTTTTATCGTATCATAAATAACAGAAGTCGAAAATGTACCTTTGCTCTGACACTTACACGTTCAATCTGACCTTATATTTTTTTGTCAAATTGACACTTTTATGATAGTCAATCCTCTGCTAAAGTTATCTCAGAATTCAAAATAGTGAGGAAGAGAAAGATGCAAAATATTCAAAGTCAGTCGTTTACAAAATTACGGACGAAAACACTTGATTTAGTCATTACGGCAATACTAGCAGCACTTGTTTTTGTTGCAACAGTATTTATTAATATTAAGCTGCCGATCGGACAAGGTGGACTGATTCACTTAGGTACGGCGATGCTATTTATTGCGGCGATATTATTTGGACCAAAAAAGGGTGCATTGGCTGGAGCAATCGGAATGGGCTTATTCGATATCGTAGGTGGCTGGTTAATTTGGGCACCGACAACAATCATTGCACGGGCACTTCAAGGCTATATCGTTGGGAAAATCGCTTGGTCTAACGGAAATAAAGGCAACAACATCACATTAAACATAATAGCAGCAGTTGTTTCAATGCCGGTAATGATCTCAGTTTATTACGTTGGTCAAGCAATCATGTTTAATAGCTGGATTGCCCCAATGGCATCAATACCTGGAGATGTAATTCAATGTGTTGTTGGTTTAATCATCGCAATTCCAGTTTGTATCGTACTGAAAAAAACGCCTTATTTTAAAAAGAATTTTTAATACCAAAGGAAACACGCCTCCTCAGTTTAAAGTGTACCCTTTGTAAAGGACATTTTGAAAAAAGCCTAGGCAACTTGTTGAA